>NZ_CP027805.1:317500-657500 GCF_003072625.1 Limosilactobacillus reuteri | reverse complement strand
GCGCTCTAAACCAGCTGAGCTATAGGCCCAAATAAGCGTCTTATAGGTTAAAGTTTTAAGAGGTAAACCTCTCAAAACTAAACAAAGTTTCTCCGATGTGTAGGTTCCGTTTTATTCCTTAGAAAGGAGGTGATCCAGCCGCAGGTTCTCCTACGGCTACCTTGTTACGACTTCACCCCAGTCATCTGTCCCGCCTTAGGCGGCTCCCTCCATAAAGGTTAGGCCACCGACTTTGGGCGTTACAAACTCCCATGGTGTGACGGGCGGTGTGTACAAGGCCCGGGAACGTATTCACCGCGGCATGCTGATCCGCGATTACTAGCGATTCCGACTTCGTGTAGGCGAGTTGCAGCCTACAGTCCGAACTGAGAACGGTTTTAAGAGATTAGCTTACTCTCGCGAGCTTGCGACTCGTTGTACCGTCCATTGTAGCACGTGTGTAGCCCAGGTCATAAGGGGCATGATGATCTGACGTCGTCCCCACCTTCCTCCGGTTTGTCACCGGCAGTCTCACTAGAGTGCCCAACTTAATGCTGGCAACTAGTAACAAGGGTTGCGCTCGTTGCGGGACTTAACCCAACATCTCACGACACGAGCTGACGACGACCATGCACCACCTGTCATTGCGTCCCCGAAGGGAACACCTTATCTCTAAGGTTAGCGCAAGATGTCAAGACCTGGTAAGGTTCTTCGCGTAGCTTCGAATTAAACCACATGCTCCACCGCTTGTGCGGGCCCCCGTCAATTCCTTTGAGTTTCAACCTTGCGGTCGTACTCCCCAGGCGGAGTGCTTAATGCGTTAGCTCCGGCACTGAAGGGCGGAAACCCTCCAACACCTAGCACTCATCGTTTACGGCATGGACTACCAGGGTATCTAATCCTGTTCGCTACCCATGCTTTCGAGCCTCAGCGTCAGTTACAGACCAGACAGCCGCCTTCGCCACTGGTGTTCTTCCATATATCTACGCATTCCACCGCTACACATGGAGTTCCACTGTCCTCTTCTGCACTCAAGTCGCCCGGTTTCCGATGCACTTCTTCGGTTAAGCCGAAGGCTTTCACATCAGACCCAAGCAACCGCCTGCGCTCGCTTTACGCCCAATAAATCCGGATAACGCTTGCCACCTACGTATTACCGCGGCTGCTGGCACGTAGTTAGCCGTGACTTTCTGGTTGGATACCGTCACTGCGTGAACAGTTACTCTCACACACGTTCTTCTCCAACAACAGAGCTTTACGAGCCGAAACCCTTCTTCACTCACGCGGTGTTGCTCCATCAGGCTTGCGCCCATTGTGGAAGATTCCCTACTGCTGCCTCCCGTAGGAGTATGGACCGTGTCTCAGTTCCATTGTGGCCGATCAGTCTCTCAACTCGGCTATGCATCATCGCCTTGGTAAGCCATTACCTTACCAACTAGCTAATGCACCGCAGGTCCATCCCAGAGTGATAGTCAAAGCCATCTTTCAAACAAAAGCCATGCGGCTTTTGTTGTTATGCGGTATTAGCATCTGTTTCCAAATGTTATCCCCCGCTCCGGGGCAGGTTACCTACGTGTTACTCACCCGTCCGCCACTCACTGGTGATCCAACGCCAATCAGGTGCAAGCACCATCAATCAGCTGGGCCAGTGCGTACAACTTGCATGTATTAGGCACACCGCCGGCGTTCATCCTGAGCCAGGATCAAACTCTCATATAAAATATATAAGAAACTTGAATAGCTCTCAATTATCTTTGTTATTAAGCGAATTGACTTCGCAAATGTTTTGCTTCAAATCACATCGTGATTGAAGACCCTACACATTTGATTCGTCGAAACTTTGTTCAGTTTTCAAAGGTCTACCTGTTGGCTAATCGAGCAGAAAATCAGCATATTTATTATAATATGTATCAAATTAGCTTGTCAAGAAGAAATTTTAATTAATCTTGGATTTCTTTTGATTGAATACTCAATCAGCAACTTCATTAATATATCATGTCGTCAATTAAATGTCAACAACTATTTTTAACTTTTTTGTTAAACCATCCTAGCAGCACTTAACTGCTTTGACAACGATAACTACTATACATGGATTTTCTTCCCTCGTCAACACTTTTTTTGATTTTTTATTCATTTTTTTATTTACTTTACTATTATTATGATAATAAAGGTTACTCAACCTTTGCAAAATTGAGTAATGATCCTTTTATCAATCAATAATGAATGAACTAGTCTCACACGATTAAGTTATGTTTACTAATAAATATATTTTATCAAAAATATTAAAAATTTTAAACGCCTCTTCACAATATTTTTCTATCTTGCTACACTTTAACAGTATTATCTTAATTACACAAAGGAGAATTACTTTGGCAACTCTTATTGATTTTATACTACATATTGATGTTCATTTAATTCAGATTGTTAATCAATTCGGTGATGCGACCTATTTAATTTTATTTGCTATTATCTTTATCGAAACTGGTGCAGTCATAATGCCCTTTCTACCTGGAGATTCCCTTCTCTTTGCTGCAAGTGCGCTAGCTGCTGACCCTCGTTATCATCTTAATATTTGGATTTTTATTTTCATCTTCTTATGTGCCTGTTTGGGTGGGGACTCCCTTAACTTTTTAATTGGTCATAAGATTGGTAAAAGTCTTTCTAACCATTCACTTTTTGGTAAATTGATTGATAAAGATAGTCTAGAACGTGCCGAAGTCTTCTTTGAAAAGCATGGTGCGCCGGCTATTATTCTTGCCCGTTTTATTCCGATTATTAGAACATTTGCTCCGTTTGCCGTGGCAGGTCCAGGTTTTCCATATAAGCAATTTATTCGTTATAGTGTAATTGGCTGTGTTGTATGGGTAGCGCTTTGCTGTGGATGTGGTTACTTCTTCGGTAATCTTCCGTTCATTCAAGAACACTTCTCTGTAATCATCCTTGCAATTATTGTGGTTACTTTAATTCCAGCAGTTATCGGAGCATTACGTTCGCGCTTTGTTAAAGAAGATGCGTAACATAAGCTTTATCCATCCCCAAATTAAAAGCAAGATTATTAATGTAAATCCTAACCATAATCCAAATAGCACTGTAAAAAATTTTTCGGGCATCAGCAATATGATTGGTGTTGTTCGTGGATCAAATAACCAATCCATATTGCTAAAGAAAAGATAATGAAATTTAATAAAGAGGACACTGAAATTTGTTATCCCCATAAATCCACTAAAGAGCAATAAAATAAATAACATCTGAAACGGTAAGATCAAGCGCCAGAGCTGATTTTGCCGTTTTTGTTTTTTTAAACCACATACTAACAACGGAATTGAAGCCAACATCACAGCTTCATTTAATAAAATCAAACGCTTTACATCTTTAAAATGGTGAACTGCAGAAGGATCAATTGGTAAATATCTTAGTTTGAAGACTCGTTGTGTCGGAAGTTGGATATATTTAATAACATTTCCATAATCAGCCATTAATTCAGCCGCAGATAATCCTAAAAGGTGCTTAGGAATTGTTATAAAAAAAGGTGAGATGTTAATAACGATAAAAAGAGCAATACTAATTGCAACAACTAAACTAAGTAGCGTCAATAATATTGCTCTTCCCCATTGAATAAATTCAAATCTTCCATTCATCAAGATTATTCACCTTATACGTTGGCTGAATTTTTTCTTTTATAACTTCTTCTGGGCGCGATAAACCAGTATATACTAACAAACTATCCATCCCGACATTAATTGCTGCCTCAATATCAGTGTGATAGTTATCGCCGACCATAATTACCTTCTCTTTAGGTAATTGAACTCTTTCAAGTGCCATTTTCATAATTATGGCTTCTGGTTTACCAATCATCACAGGTTTCGTTTGGGTTGCATATTCTACTAACTTTACAATCGAACCTGCTCCTGGAACCATCCCTCGCTCATTTGGTAGATTACTATCAGCATTAGTACCGATAAATTTAGCGCCACTTCGAATTAACAAAACTGTTTTTTCAAGTTTTTCATAAGTAACACTCGTATCTAAGCCGACAACTACATATTCAGGTTGATCATCAGTCAAGATAAAACCACGCTTTTCTAAAGCTAACTTTAATCCCGACTCACCAATAACATAAATCTTGCTTTTTGCTGGTGCTATTGACCGTAAATAGTCAGCGGTTGCGATTGCTGTTGTATATACGTTTTCCGCAGTAACATTAATATCATGATTTTTACGGAGGTTTTCAGCGACAAAATCTGGCGTTCGGGTACTGTTGTTTGTTACAAATAGAACCTCTTTCCCTGCTTCTTGTAGTCGTTTGATAAATCTTCCGGCTGCTGGAATCCGTTCCTTCCCCTTATAAGTAGTCCCATCTAAATCAATAAAGTATCCTTGATAATCTTTCATCGTTTGCCTTAACTCCTCTTTTTTCGTTGATGAATCACAAATTTTTGACGATGACCGTTTTTTACATGTTCTGCACGCTGATTTTGCCGTTGACGCACGTTCGGTTGCTTAATTTGTCGCCGCCGTTCATGAATGATTGGCGTAGTTTTCTTTCGCCGTTGACGATGACTGTGTCCATGTTGCCGTGGAATACTAACATCATCGTTGTGAACAATAAAATACGCACAACCAAAATTACAATATTCAAATAAATAATCTTCAATCGTATCAGTGCCCAATTCTGGTTCAAATAAGGGATTATCATCATCATAAAAACCTTTTAAGCGTAATTGGTCATATCCCCAATCGCCAACGATATAGTCATATTTACTTAGGACACTACTAAACCGTTCTGCGAATTTTTCTGAATTAAAACCATCACGGTAATCCCTTACTAATTCGTAGGGATGTCCATTAATGGTAAAATGTGTCTGATCTTTTTCTTCAATATGATAGATTAAAGAACGCTGCTCTTCACGCTGATCAATATAATCTTGGATCTTAGCTCGATTCATCTTTTCCCACCTTCTTTTGATTATTTTTGTCCCGGGTACTTTATAGTTTTCTTAGTCACAATTTCTTCTATTTCATGAAAATTCAGCGGGGCGCCAAACTTAGGTCTCTTTTCAAGATAGTCTAATTCAGGAGCATCCACCCCCACGTTTATATTTTCTTTAATTGGCGCCGAATAATGGTGAATATGGCCATGAAGGTTAATAATTTGCGGTGCTATTCCTAACATAAGAGGATAATGAGTTAAGTAATATTGACGGTGATTATATTTTAATAGCACTCCCACATCATGAAACTGAAATTTAGGAAGCCCGTTAAACTCATAGTTATTATTTTCTAGATATTTAAAAAGGTCCCGGTTATCGTGATTGCCTTTTATCAGTATTAAGTGTCCATGTAACTGTAATAATATCTCAAGAATTGCTTGATAGGCATCTCGTTGAGGTTTAGTAAAGTACAGAGCAATATCTCCTAAATGATAGACAATATCATTTTCACCAACCTTATCGTTCCAATTATCAATAATTATTTGGTTCATCTCATTAACATTCTTGAACGGCCTTGGCGCAAATTGATTTGTACCAAGGAGACTATCATGAAAAAAATGGGTATCTGATGTGCAAAACTTCATAGCGAATCTTCTTTCTTAAAAAGGCAATATAGTTATCTTAAATTCTAAAATAAAAAGAGACTAGAGACAAACATTTCTTGTCAACTAGTCATCTTTTGGCGAATTATTTAGTGCTTAGTTATTTTTCTTTAAGCGTTCAATGTCACGAACAATCATTAATTCTTCGTTAGTTGGAATTAACAATGTCTTAATCTTTGCATCATCGGCGGAAAGGTCACGTTCAACACCATGGCAATTGTTCTTTTCTTGATCAATCTTAATACCAAAGTAGTCAAGCTTATCTGTGATCATCTTTCGTACTGGAACACTGTTTTCACCAACACCAGCAGTGAAGACAATGGCATCAGCGCCACCCATCTCAGCAATGTATGCTCCAATGTAACGGACAATGCGGTTAACATAAATATCTAATGCAAGTTGTGCTCGGTCGTCACCCTTTTCAGCAGCTGCAAGAATATCACGCATATCTGGTGAGATACCAGAAATACCAAGTAAACCAGACTTATGGTTCAAAATATCAATCATCTCATCTGAGGATAAGTTTAGTTTACCCTGCATAAAAGCAATTAAGGATGGATCAACATCCCCTGAACGAGTTGCCATTGTTATTCCCGCAACAGGCGTAAAGCCCATTGACGTATCGAATGACTTACCATTCTTTACGGCAGTGATTGATGCACCTGCTCCAATATGCATGGTGATTAATTTAAGTTCTTCAACTGGCTTTCCTAACATTTCCGCAGCACGTGCAGATACGTAACGGTGACTGGTACCGTGAGCACCATACTTACGAGCGCCATACTTCTCATACCAATCATAAGGCACACTGTACAATGCATTCATTTCTGGCATATCAACATGGAATGATGTATCAAAAACAGCAACCGCAAATGCATTAGGCAATACTTTACGGAAAGCTTTAATGCCAACTAATTCCGCCGGCTCATGGAGTGGAGCATATTCTGACAATTCATCAATCTTGCTAATAACATCATCATCAATAATTGTTGAATCCTTAAAGGATTCCCCACCAGCAACGATTCGGTGACCTACTGCTGTGATTTCATCATAGCTTGCCACAATCTTTAATTCAATTAACTTATCTAACAAGTAATTAACTGCGGCAGCATGATCAGCAAATGGCTTATCTTCTTCATGCTTTTGACCATTACCATATTTAATCTTAGCATGACCCATCTTTTCACCAATACGTTCAATCGTACCTTCAGCTACTACATCTTCACTTGGCATATCAAATAATTTGAATTTAAGTGTTGAACTACCAGCGTTAACTGCAATTGTTTTTGACATTGACTTTTCTCCTTTAACGTAAATTCGTTGTTACCCATTTACTGATATCATCCATGAATGAAGCAAATTTTGCTTTATCCTTAAATGAAGGAAACTCACCCAACAAAACTTTAACTGCTTGTTTGCTATCTCCACCTTGGCGCTGCAATAACAAAATTGATTTTTGCGCATTCGGATTAGCAAAAAGTTCTGCTGGCAAATTGATAAGTCCTTGTAAATAGGCAACAGACTGAATCCATTTAACAAATGATTGTGATTCTTTAGTTTGGAACAAGCTACTAGGCACTAAGAATACCCCAAATGCACCGGGCTTAAGATAATTCATAGATTGTTCAATCAACAAATGGTGAACATATGAATGCCCCTCTTTAGCCCGTGTTTGATAGTTTTTGGCGTTTTCATCAAGCGGATAGTAACCAATTGGCAAATCAGAAATAGCTAAATCACATTGAGGAATATCCAAAGCAGTTACAGCATCTTGATGGTACAACTTTACATCAAGGTGTTGTAATTCTGTACTTACGCTCGCAACTTCCAACATATCTTCGTCATTATCTATTCCGTAACCAACGATGTCTTTATCTCCATTTACTTTAAGCTGATTCATAACAGTCGTTAATAAATTAGCTGTCCCAACGGCTGGATCAAAAACAGTCTTAATCTCCTTGATTTTTGTAACCTTTTCAATTAAGAAAGCCATGATTAAGCCAATTGTATCAGGAGTCATTTGATGATTAGCCTGAATTGCGTCTTTTCGAATTACTTTCAAAAAACTCAGCTGGATAATTTGCCGGATAATTTCTGGCTTCACATTTTGTAAATTTAATTCTTGGTATATTTTCTGCAATTCATTTACAGTTTTTTCATCAGGAACACCGTCATCAACACGAACAGTATTATTGTCAATAATATTTTCTGCGTTTTCTAATAGCGCATCTAAATACGAACAATTTAACGCTGCTTGTAAAATTTCAGTGGCCTTATCAAAAAGCTCAAATAATTGCTGTGGTGTTTTCTGTGTCAGTGCTAGTCGCCTCCAAATAATACAATCATTACTTTATTAGTTTAACTATTATTCCTAGCAAATTCAAGATAACACTCTCATTGACCTCTTAGATTATCTTTTATTTTATCAATATAAATTGAACAAAGGTCTCGTCCCATTTCCTGATAATTCTGATAATATCGATATTGAAACAATAAAACTGAACTAATTATAAGTAGGACGGCAATACTTACAAATAAAATAGAACCCTCTTTTTTATTTTGGTGGATAAAATTTAACAATTGCACTTGCTTTCTCTCCATCCTTCCTTGTCACTTTAATCAATACGCGTCGGGAATCAAGTTGCTTAAACGAGCATTCATGATTCTTAATGTTATCTAACAATGGCATATAACCACCTTTATTTTGACACGTTAGGTATAGAGCATGGTTTTCTCTTAATTCATACTTTTGATCAGTTGTCTGACTAAATAGCAATAACCAATTATCACGAACCTCCATTAATTCAAAACGATGATTAACCGATTCTAATTCCCGTAAAAACAAATGCCAAGTAATCGTTGATTCTAAATTCATTTTACCTACTTGTCTCACGCTAGTAGTAACTAAACTTATATTGATAATCACTAATGAAGAAATAATTAATGCGCAAGTCGCTTCTACTAAAGTAAAGGCCCCCTTCTTCATTTTTCAACCCGACAAAGGCATCGCTCATTATTATAAACAACCACCCTTTGGACCGTTGCTTTTGCGGTTAAATCACCATGGCTTAAAATAACAGGTTGCTTTTTTACTGCATATAAATCACTATCCTCTTTCCCTAACCTCGTTGCGGCCATTTTTAGCTGAAGATTTCTATTTTGTAACCACAATTGTTTTTCGCAAATAAAAAATAAATTTATCCCCATTGCTACAACAAGTAAACTAATTAAACTATCTGCCATCATAAATGCCTTTGCTTTAGCGTTTCTCAATTCGGTATCCTCCCCATCCTAATTGAATCTTCATGTAGTAATAGCAGCCATCGATTAATGATTTAAAACGCTGGGTACAGGGACGCGTATACCCATTTGGCGTAAGATAAAGTTCACCAAACCACTCAACATTCAGTGTCGAGGGAATAAGAATTTCTTTTGTTTCTCTTGTTTGATCATTTATGCGGAAAGTAATCATTTCGTTATTTTTGTCGTGGCGAATTACAACAAATTGATGTTTACTCTCACACTTTAATTGCGCCCACTGCCAATCTTGACGCAATGATTGCCAAAATTGTTCTTCAGCTATTTTTTGACGCGTTTTTGTAAAATTTGGAATTGTAATTAGTAAAAGGAGGGCCGCTATCCCTAAAACAATGATTGCTTCAAGAAACGTAAACCCTTCTTCACGAAAATTCATCGCTGAATCGCCTTTCCATCAACAATTACAATTTTTTCATGATGGGCCTGCTGGACTTGCGCATCAGTCAGGTAATTTGCTTTATTCAACTCTTCTAAACTGACATTATCAGTTCCATTTTCATTTTCATATGCATCGATTTGGGTCTGAATTACGGATGTCATCGCTTTTCCATGGATACTATTAGCATGCTTTCGCTGTTGAGAGAGATTGGGCAGCATAATCAATACTAGTAGGCTAATAATAAATAAGACGATTGACATTTCGAGCAAGGTGAAGCCTGATTGTTTTTTCTTTAAAATTTTCATTAATAAACTCCTTGGAATGAATGATAGATTGGCAATAAGATACTAAGATATAAAATAACAATTATGATTGCAATAATGATAAAAATAACTGGTTGAACAAAAATCAATAAATGTTCAATTGCAGTTGTGAGGGTCTTAAATTTTAAATTTGCGAAAACAATTAAGTCCCGTCCCATATTTTCCCTGGTCGCCCCCTTATTCATAAAACCGATTAATTCATTAGGAAGAAAAGAGTAAGTAGCCACCACTTCTGAAATATCTCCATCACGTTGAATAGTAGTCATTATTTTGTTACCAAAAATATAAAGAATTGATTTTCTATCAAAGCTCTGGGTAATTTCACAAATTTCAGCCAACGATAATCCTTGTTGCAACATTGATCCTAATATACTAGTTAAATAATATTGAAAATAATAACAATAGCATTTACCGATTATTGGTATTGTACAGATCTTAATTAGCCGTTGTTCCTTATTCATTTGATGCCATCTTAGCCCCTGAAATACAGCGCTAATAAAGATAACGGTAAAAAGATAAGTTGCTCCTAACGTAATCATGTGAATCAGCGGCAAAGTTTGCCTCTCGCCTTGCCAGACCTTCAATTCTGGAAAAACAAACAAAATTAATCCACAAATCACCACCCCTAACATCCCTAAAAGAATTAGCGGATATTGCAAGAGACTAAATAATTTTTTTTCGTTGCTGTTCTCGTGCTGTAAGTATCTTTCCTACTTCACTCAATGTTTTTGTTAAATTACCATGCTTTTCTGCTAATAGTAATTGATAAAACAAATCGTCTTTTACTTCTTGCTGTAGGCTCTGGGAAAAACTCGCTCCCTTTTGCATTCGTTTATCTATAGAAGCAATCCAAGGGGCTAGCTTCGGATTGACAGCCTTGATAAAACCAAGTGCTTCTTTGACAGAAAAGCCAACACTTAATAAATCTGCTAATAAAAGGAAAAAATCTGCTTGTTGCTGATGATTGAATTTAACCTTGTTGGTATTGACGTGCAGTATTCTCCGTAATTTCTCCATTTTCCACAGCCTGCTGAAGAGCCTTTGCCCATTCATCAGACATTCCTCCTTTCTTGGTGCCATTGAGCAAATCACTAAATTGATGCCGATTTAACAGGTCACATAAGATGGCTTGTTCTCCATTCACCAACGGAATTAAACGCTGATAAGATACCGCTGTTAATACTTGCTGAAGGTAATAAGAATCTATCCCTAATTGTTGAAGGCGAGAAACAACTCCATAAGCATTTCGAGCATGGATAGTTCCCAAAATTAAGTGACCACTTAATGCGGCTTGGACAGACATAGCTGCTGTCTGTGAATCACGAATTTCTCCAATGATAAATACATCTGGGCGATGCCGTAATCCCAATTTTAATAAACTTTCATAGTTCATCCCCGCTAATTCATTTACTTGCAATTGGATAAATCCCGGATGATCAATTTCTACGGGGTCTTCAATTGTTAATACAATTTGTTTCGGCAATAGTTGTCGAGCAAGCTGATACATGGTAGTTGTTTTACCAGCCCCCATTGGCCCGGCAAAAAGAATTAAACCTCGTTGTTGACGGTATTTCTGTAATCTTTCCCACTGATGAGGAACTAAAAAATTAAACCTAATATCATTAAGAGGATATATAAAGCGAATAACTAGTGATTCCCTCCCTTGATAATCACCAACACTTGATAAGCGTAAATTGATCTTTTGGTGAGCATAAGTAAATTTAAAAGCGCCTAGCTGGGGTCGTCGATGCTCACTAACTGCCATATTGGCGCAATATTTTAAGTATGAGATAAAACGTTGACCATAGTCACGCGTAACCTGTTTAAAAGGTAATAGAGTCCCCTTTATCGCTAAGGATAATTGATAATACCTATCATAAGGTAAGATGTATAGGTCACTCGGTTGCTTGCGAATCATTCTTGTTAATTCTTCTTCAAAACTCGGCATATTTTAACCTCCCTATTATTTAAATACGGATAAATTCTAAAAATGCACTAAAAAATTTAAAACTAAAAAAAGAGGTTAAAAAGCGTTTTGCTTTTTAACCTATTAATAACAATGATTGAATTATTCTTCATCGTCATCTTCGTCTGGTAAAATACCAGTTTCGTAAATATCAGCAACATCATCGTTTTCTGTTAATTCATCAATCAAATGACGGTATTGCTTTGCCTTATCTGCAGGTACCTCTGTCCGGTTTTGAGGGATCATGGTAACTTCAGCAGTATCTAATTCGTAGCCTTGTTCTTGAAGAGCATCACGAACATCTGTCATGCTACTTGGGTCAGTGAAGATTTGGAACTTTTCTTCAGTTGCCTTCATATCTTCAGCTCCAGCATCTAAAGCGTCCATTAACATATCATCTTCGCTCTTATCAAGGTTATCACGAAGAATTTCGATTAATCCTTTACGGTCGAACATGTATGAAACTGATCCGCTAGCACCTAATGAACCGCCAGAGTGACTAAATGCTGAACGAACAGCAGATGCAGTCCGGTTCTTGTTATCAGTAAGAGCAGAAACCATTACTGCTACCCCACCTGGTCCATAACCTTCATAAGTAACTTCTTCGAACTTAGCTCCACCAATACCTGAAGCTTTAGCAATAGCACGGTCAATATTTTTCTTAGGCATGTTGGCCGCGTGTGCCTTATCGATTACAAGCCGTAATTGAGCGTTGTTCGCTGGATCAGGATCACCTGCTTTAGCTGCTTGGTACAAGTCACGTGAAATCTTTTGGAAAATCTTACCACGCTTAGCATCTTGGGCGTTCTTACGTCCCTGAATGTTATGCCATTTTGAATGTCCTGACATTACTGACTCCTCTTTTCTTTATTAATGTAATACAAACAGATAAATTTTAGCAAATATTCATCGTTAATTCAAGGTTATTGGCGAGGTTGCCATTTTCGTTTTACAAATTGCAGAATAAATAACACAATACTAATGACAATCAGCATCATTGAACCATGAAATCCAGTCTGCTGAAAATCATTGGCAACCTGGGAAATAAAGGGGCTTATGTCTGGTTGTCCTGCTCCCATTTGAAGGGCAATCGCATGAATAGTCATAACGATTCCTGTATATAAAACAGTTCCCCACAAACAAATCCACCTAAAACTACCAATTAAGTGGTGCTGCCATAACCCCTTAAGGATCAATAGAACGAGACTAATAATTGAAATCACTAAAATAATATTGACAACCGTTTTAGCAATTTTAATCCCATTAATCAACTGTGCAACTTCAGGAGTATTTAACTGACTGTTAACCATCGAATTAATGTTACCAGCAATTGCTGAAGAACTGCCTGCTGGTAACATGGACGTCGACAAACCATATTGAGCTAATTGGGAATTAACAGACGTGCCCACATTATTAACTATAGGTGATAGGTCAAGATTAATTTTTTCACCTGCATATACTTGATCAATCGCCTGGTTAATTAGCTTATCAGTATCACTTTTCTTTAAGACAGAAGTTGAAATCCCATACTGAGTTAGACTACTGTTAACCTGACTTAACATAACTGATTCAAGCGACGAACTTGTAACTTCTTTTTTTACAAAGTTAACATTTAAGAGTGTCGAATTAATTAGTAATGTTAGCCCGAGTAAAGTCACACAAATTACACCCCATAAGCAGTATAGAAAATGACGCTTTTTCGGTGTTTCTTCTATTGGCTTCTCAACTTTTTCTTGTCGTTGTGCTCGCAATTCACTTCGGGTTGTCACAACAAATCACAACCTACTTACGAGTTGATTGGCGTTCAACAAAGCCATGATCTAAAATAACATTCTTTTCATCATCATTGCTGTCATCGCCATCCATTAATTTTGTCAACAACCGCATTGAAATAGCACCAAGATCATAAAGGGGTTGAGTGATTGAAGTGATTGTTGGCCGGACAACCTTTGTATAATTAGTGTCATTGGAAGAAATTAGTTCAAAATCAGCTGGAACGCTAATACCAGCATCTGTAAGCCCATTTAAGAGCCCAGCAGCTAAACTATCATCTGTTACATAAGCAGCCTTTAAGCCCTTTTCGATAACTTCTTGTGCCTTTGCATATCCTGCTTGATAAGATCCGTCCGTTTCAATTACTAATGATTCATTAAATGCCACATTATTATTTGCCAATGCTTCTTTATATCCATTGAGTCGGTCTTTACCATTAATTGAGTATCGTAATGGACCAGTAATATAGGCAACTTGTTGATCACCATGCTTTAGTAGAAATTCTGTCGCTTCCTTAGCGGCTGCTTGGTAGTTAATCCGAACGCTTGGTAAAGCATCATCATTAACAACAGAACCAGCTACTACAACTGGTGTATTTGTGCTTTCAAATTCATTTCGCAGATCATCAGAAACATCATGACCCATAAAAATAAGTCCATCAACCTGTTTAGCAAGCAAGCTCCGTACCACTTTTATAATCTTTTCATCATCAGAATCAGAATTAGTTAAAATAATATTGTACTTATACATTGAAGCAACATCATCAATCCCCAATGCTAATTCCGCAAAGTATGGATCTGTTATATTAGGAATAACTACCCCGACAGTCGTTGTCTTTTTAGAAGCTAATCCCCGTGCAACTGCATTAGGACGATAATTAAGCTGCTTAATCACATCTAAAACTTTTTGTCTAGTTTCTGGTTTTACATTTGGATTGCCATTTACTACCCGTGAAACAGTGGCCATTGAGACACGAGCTTCTCGGGCAACCGTATAAATTGTTACTGATTGTTTTTTCATAAGATAGCCCTTTCTTTATTGGTATAATCTGTTTTCATATTTTTTCATAACCTAGTTAATATAGCAGATTTAGTTTTAATTAGCAAACGTTCTTCATTATTTTTTTACTTTCATAACAATATGTTATAATATTCGCAATCTTTTTTAGGAAGTGAATGCAGTGACAAAACTTAATCAATTACAAAGCGCTCTTGCTGAAAAAGGATTAGATGCTGCTTATATTAGTGATCCGATGACCATTAATTACCTAACTGGTTTCTACAGCGATCCAGTAGAACGGGTATTAGCACTAGTCCTTTTTGCCGACAGTGAGCCATTTCTGTTTGCACCAGCTCTTGAAGTAGAAGCAATAAAGAATACCGGTTGGAAATATCCGGTATATGGGTATTTAGATCACGAAAAACCTTTTGAGCTTATTGCTGAACATATCAAAAATCACGCTGGTTCACCAATTAACTGGGGAATTGAGGGAGAATCACTAACTGTTGACCGTCTTCGTGCCTTAGAAGAAGTCCTCCCCAATGCCCATTTTAATACTGATCTCTCTCCTTTAATAGCAAAAATGCGAATGATTAAAAGCGATGATGAGATTGCTAAGTTAAATGAAGCAGGGAAATGGGCTGATTTCGCTTTTAAAGTAGGATTCGAATCAATTCAAATTGGTAAAACAGAACAAGAAGTTGCTGCCGATTTAGAATACGCTCTTAAACAACACGGGATTAATAAAATGAGTTTTGATACCCTAGTTCAAGCAGGTCCTCATGCTGCCGAACCTCATGGAGCTACCTCCAGTAATAAGATCCAAAATAATCAGCTCGTCCTCTTTGACTTAGGAACAATTGTTGATGGCTATATTAGCGATGCTTCCCGAACAGTGGCTGTCGGAAAGTTAAATGACAAACAAAAAGACATCTACAAAGTATGTTTAGAGGCTCAATTGGCCGCTCAAAATGCTGCGAAGCCGGGAATGACTGCTGAAGAATTAGATAAGATCGCTCGTGATATTATTACTGCAGCCGGTTATGGCGAATACTTTATTCACCGTCTTGGGCACGGAATGGGCAGCAGTGAACACGAATTTCCATCAATCATGGAAGGAAATCAACTAGTTCTTGAACCCGGAATGTGCTTCTCCATTGAACCTGGCATTTATATTCCGGGTTTTGCCGGCGTCCGAATTGAAGACTGTGTTCATATTACAGAAGATGGTTGCGAACCATTTACGCATACAACTAAAGAATTACTAACTTTCCCTCATTAAAATAAAAAAGCTGAGAAATCTCTCAGCTTTTTTATTTACTTATTTATCGGCTGTCTTAGCGTCATCTTGATCTGCTTCATCGTCTTCAGTAGATGCTGGCTTTTGATCACTAGTAGCATCGATAATAATATCGTTATTATCTTCATCTGCTTCTTTATTCTTCGCTAATTCCTCACGAATATCAGCAGTTTGCTTATCAAAGTCATCATTAGTCATATGATTAACTACTTTATTGGCGCTATCTTTTACCTTACCCTTAACATTATTAACAGCATCTGCAGCGCCACTCACCTTATCGTTCAAGTTAGAATCACTCATAAGATCATCAACAATGTCTAATGCGTCTAAGGTGTAATCAGTCACATAATCAGCAACTTTATTAATCTTTTCATCAACGCTTTCTTTCAATGCTTCTTTTTTAGCTGGTGCCATTTTCTTCCATGCAGCATATGTTGCAGCTCCACCTAATAATATCCCAGCAAGTAACTTTTTACTCATTATTTGTCATTCCTTTCTTTTGCTTCCGATGCTGTCTAAATTTATTGAAAGCATCTAAAACAAGCGTCTTTCCTGCAAGCTTAAAAATACTCCGGTCAAATTGTCGCTTCTCGCGGTGCAACCGGGCTTTCTCGACCATTTCTTGAAGTGAGGCATTCACTTCTGAAACACTCTGACTTACATCTGCAACTGCTTTAACCGCCGGATCTAGTTGTTCTGATTTATGGTTAATATCGTCTAACAATGTATTCGTGTTACTTAGCACGTCCTCCATTTCTTGGCTAAGATAATGAACATCCCGCGTTAAAGTTGTAATACTTTTATTTGTTTCTTTCATTGTCTTACTCAATTGATTCAACAGGATACATGCAAAAATGACTAAAATTAGGAATGCGATTGCCGCAATTAACCCTGCCAACTGGCCAAAAGTCATCTGATAATCCCTCCTTTAGTTTTCAAAATACTTATTCAATACTAAGAATATCATAAAACAAATAAAAACGATAATCTAGTGTAGTCGACAGAAGCTTGTCTTCCCTGTTAAAATATTTATTAGTATTTTTTAGGAGGTTATTATGATCACTGGTGCCACTTCACTTACATCAAAACAAACGGAACAATTAAAAAAAGCTTTTACAGATTTATCCTGGCACGAAATTTCACAACAGCTTTTAAGTAAATTTCTTTTAATTATCGTTACGTTTGTCTTATTTTTAATACTTTTATGGGTAGGACGAGTTATCATTGTCCATCTTTTTCAAGAATCAAAAAAATACAATGTACTAAAAAATAGCAATCGGATGGCAACGGTAAAAGCCCTTGTCTTAAATATTTATCGTTATACTTGTTATTTTTTCTTATTATACGCCATACTATCAGAAATTGGCGTTCCAGTAGGGACACTGATTGCCGGAGCCGGAATCTTTAGTTTAGCATTGGGGCTTGGTGCGCAAAGCCTTGTTAGTGATATCGTGACTGGATTTTTCATCCTCCTTGAGCAACAATTAGACGTCGGCGATACTGTCCAAATTGGTCAAATCAAAGGAACAGTAACTGCTCTTGGTATTCGTACTACGCAAGTTACTAGTTCCGATGGGACGCTTAATTTTATTCCTAACCGTAACATTACCATTGTGCAAAATCTTTCGCGAAATAATATGGTTAGCAACGTTGATATTCGGATTACTTCGAAGACCCCTCTTAGCAAGGTAGAAGAAATTGTTACGCAAGTTAATAAAAAACTAGTGCCACAAACAAAAGCACTACAATTAAAACCAGTTATTGTCGGACCAGTCGTTACTCCAGACGGTGCACTCGTTTTTCGCGTAACGATAACAGCAGTCAGCGGAAAACAATCAACTGTTGCTAGTCGCTTTTTGGCGGCATATCTTAAAGAATTACGAATAAATAATATTCCAATTGCCTGGGAGGGAGCACCTAATGAGTATTAAATTAATCGCTACTGATATGGACGGAACATTTTTACGAGACGACCATACTTACAATCATTCTCTATTCGCAAAGGTCTTTCGTCAACTTGAACGCCATAATATCTACTTTGTCGCTGCTAGTGGATCCAGTTTCCCACGGTTACGACGAGAATTTAAAGACTACACCGCCAAGATGGGATTTATTTCGCAAAATGGATCAGTTATTCATTTAGGAAGCAAATTATTTAAATCTTTTCCTATTAATCAGGAATCTTTAGCCCGAGTTATTCATGTTCTTGACCGTTTCTATGGCCCGCAAGATATTAATCAATTAGTAATCTCTACTAGTGAAAAATCTTATGTTGACCAGGGGATGAGTGCTCATGATTTCAATATTGTGAAACTTTTTTATGAAAATGTGGAGCGCATTCCTGATATCCGGCAGATTTTCACTCAACGACCAACTGAAAATTTTACCAAGATATCGATTAATTTTGCTAATCATATCGATCTTAAAAAGGTTGCAACAACCTTAGATGGTTACTTACCGCCATCTTTAATCATGGAAAATTCAGGCTTTAATACTGACTTAATCGGTAATGCTGCTGCAACTAAACAAAACGCTCTTTCCCTTTTGCAGTCCCACTTTAATTTAAAAGCAAATGAAATTGTTACGTTTGGTGACAATGAAAATGACCTCGGGATGTTAGCAATGACCAGTCAAAGTTACGCAATGCAGAATGCACAACCGATTATTCAAATGCAAGCCGCCCACACCACAACAATTGATAATAATCATGATGGCGTCTTACAAACTATTAACCAGTTAATTAAAAATGAACGATAAAAAGAATAGGCCTCCAATGTTCGGCTTTACCGGGCGCTGGAGGCCTCTGTTGTACTGCGCTATTTGTTTTTTATGAGAGTAACTCGACTTATGTCACAGCCACTTTCATTATTTTCCAAAAGTATGCATTGTATAATTGACTGCCTTTAATACTTCACGACGCGTCACAATTCCGCAAAAGTAATTATGATCGTCCACCACCGGTAAAAATGACTGGTCAATTAAGAGGTGTAAATTTTCTTCGATATCAGTTGGATCTTGGATAACCAGCGCATCGGTTTGCATCACATCCCTGACCCTTAATTCATTTAAGCGTTCCACATTGATCCGTTTTGTCTCCAATAATTGGTCAGTAATCATTGCTAAAGAAATCTGACCGCAATAATGGTTTTTATTGTCAACCACAATAATTTTAGCGTACCGATCCTTAGTAAGCACTAAGAATGCATGATCTAAACTATTACTTTGGTTTACCGTCGCGACTAAACTAGCGGGGATCATAAACTTCTGCTTATTTTTCAGCAATAAAGTCCGTAAACGCTGATCAATCACAAAAAATACACTCCTTTATTTTTGACGACTGAATTCACAATGTAATCCAGGAACAGCTTCCATCTGACGGTTATAATAATCTACAATAAACCGCTCAGGCTGTGCATCAATAATTGCAAACGTTCCCCCGAGTTTAGCATATTCACCACGAGGAAAACTGATACTCCCAGGATTAATTATTAGCATTTGATGGTCATAAACGGCTCCTAATTGATGAGTATGTCCGTAGCACACATGGAGGCTCCCTTTTCTTGGCCAGTAAGCATCAGAGGGGTAAGGGAAAAATTGACCCGTTGTAAATGACCATGAGTCAGATAGAGTTGCTCTTGACCAGCATTAATTACCAACTCATTAGGGTACGACAAGCCATAATCATTATTTCCCTTCACTGCTTTAAAATTGCTCATTGGTTCCTGATCAGGAGCTAATTCTGAATCGCCACAGTGAATCATTAGGTCAACCTGATCCCCCATTTTTTGAACAATCTCTGTCAAAATTTTTTCTTCTCGATGGTTATCACTCACAACTAATATCTTCATTTTCTATTTCCACCAATCATTAAATTGCTTCATAAATGACCGTAATGCTCGTCCCCGATGACTAATTTGATTCTTTTGGCCTGCTGTTAACTGGGCCATTGATTTGCCTAATTCATCGACATAAAAAAGCGGGTCATAGCCAAAACCGTTTTCTCCCGTGAGTTGATGAAGAATATGACCATCAACTCGACCATTAGCAACTAGTTTTGTCCCATCAGGCTTAATCCCGACGATGGTAGTATGGAAGTGAGCAATCCTTTTTTCATCAGGTACCCCATTTAATGCCGATAAGAGTTTAGCATTATTAGCAGCATCGTCATGATCACCAGCATACCTTGCTGAGTGTACCCCTGGAGCACCTCCAAGGGCATCAACCATTAATCCCGAATCATCTGCCATAACTGGTAAGCGAAGCTGATTAGCAGCGGTAGTGGCTTTAATTGTTGCATTTTCTTCAAATGTTTCACCGTTTTCGTCAATTGCTATTGGTGCAAAATCGGCTAATGTTTTTACTTCAATTCCTAGGGGAGCAAGCATCTCTTGGTATTCACGCGCTTTTCCGGCATTTTTTGTTGCAATTACGATTGTTTTCATTTTAATCCTCCTCGTTTAATTCAATATGTGCACACTTGCTGTAGCCATTTGGTAACCATTTTTGCGCACCAGCAACTAAGTCTTTAACATCTCCCGTTGAATAAAGGTTGATACTTGACGTTAAATTATCACTCAATTGATTTTCACTAGTTAACAATTCCTTTGCCTGTCTGATTGTCTCAAATGCAGGATCGATTAACTGAACGTTAGATCCTAACTTATTATGAATTTCTTTTTGCAAAAATGGAAAATGGGTACATCCCAGGATCAAAGCTTCAATCGATTTATTATCAAATACTTCTAATTCAGTATCAACAGCTTTTTGTGCCTCACTTGTTCCTGTTTGCCCGTGTTCAACAATTGAGACAAGTGGCTGTGCGGGAGAACTGATAACACTTAGAGTAGGATTAAGTTTAGCCAATGTTTTAGCATAGGCGCCATTTTTAATAGTAGATTCGGTACCAATTACCCCAATTCTTTTATAATGATGTTGGGTAGCAGCCATGGCTCCTGGTTCAATTACTCCAATTATTGGAATTGGTAATTCGTTTTGAAGAAGTTGAAGAGCTGCTGCAGTCGCGGTATTACATGCAATTATCATCATTTTTACATCTTGTTCTAACAAGAATTTTCCAATTCGTAATGCTAATTGCTGAATCTGTTCTTTTGTTTTAGTTCCATATGGAAAATGCCCTTGGTCCCCCACAAAAATTACAGATTCTTGGGGCATTTGTTCACGAAGTACACGAATTACAGATAGGCCGCCTAACCCTGAATCCATAACCCCGATTGGTCGTTTATCCATTCTCTTCACCTCGTTAATTCATTAAAACGTTTAAAACCTTGAAACTATATTATCCGTTTCTCCATAAGATTTTGCAAGTTTTTCAGGTTTAACCCTATTAAGATCTTGAAATTTAAGTATAATAATAATGATTGTTAAAAAGGAGCGAGTGGATATGAGTCAGAAATTATATAATCAGTTAATAGCCGGTCATCAAGGACTAGGGGCTGGAACAATGCGCGACGTGATTTTACCAGCCATCCTAGGCAAAGAAACCGATGAGATGCTATATTGGATTGGTAAAGATCTCGCTCGAGTATATCCGGTTGCTACAGCCGAGGATCTAGTCTATCTCACTAATCAACTTGGCTTTGGCCGTTTAGCTTTACGTAAAAAAAGCAATACTTCTCAAGTGTGGCGGTTATCAGGGGTAATTGTAAAGGAACGGATTCAAAGAGATGAAGAGGAAACCTCCTTTGGTTTAGAATGTGGTTTTCTTGCTCAAGAAGTAGAGTTTCAACTTGGAACGGTTGCAGAGGCAAAGATCTTTGACCGGCACCGTGATTATGTTGATATTTTGATTCAAAACGATCCACAAAGTTCAGCTGATAATGAACGATCTGAGATGGTAACATTCATTACTGTTGATCGCCTTGACGAAAAAGAAGACGCCCCAAAAAAAGAAACTCGTCATTCACTACTAAAGCGACGAAAAAAAGATAAAAAATAAGTTTAAAATACGAAAAAGCTGGAAGAAAACAAAAAGTTTTTCTCCAGCTTTTTTCTAATCAACATATTGTTGTAAAATTTGCTTTAACTGATCTTCACTATGGTAACCAATGATTTGGTCTACTACCTTACCATCTTTCTTAACCATTAATGTAGGAATACTCATAATCCGAAATTTTTGTGCAGTTTCTGGATTTTGGTCAACATCCATCTTAAAGAATTTAATATCGGGCATCTTATCAGATAGTGCATCGACTACTGGTGATTGCATCCGACAGGGACCACACCAAGTTGCCCAAAAATCAATTAAATCGACACCAGTTGCAGTATCTTGTTCAAAGGTTTGATCTGTAGTTACGTTTACAGCCATCTTCAATTCCTCCTTTGTTTTTCTTAACGCTATTCTAACAAATCACTTCTTAAATGTCATTTAAGTTGCTTGCTTTTTTATAGTAAGTAATTATAAATTAACAATTGTTGCTCCATCCCCACCAGCATTAGGGGAAGCATAAGAGAATGATTTAACTCGTGGATTGCTTTGCAAATATTGTTGCGTTCCCTTACGAAGAGCACCGGTTCCTTTTCCGTGAATAATTGTTACCGTTGAAAGATTATTCAACAATGCATGATCAATAAAGTTACTTAGCTCACTCATTGCTTGTTCATAGCGATGCCCACGTAAATCAAGACGTACCGAGGTCTTTCGTGTTTGTGTCGTTCTCACAGCAGCCCGTGGTCGCCGCCTTGCATCTTTTTCTCGTGGGAGATCTTTCTTAGCTACTTTTTCAAGATTATTCTCATCAATTTCCATTTTAAGAATCCCAATCTGAACTTCCCACTTGTGATTTCCCCGCTTAGATAAAAGTTCTCCATATTGACCATAAGATTTTACCAAGACTGCATCACCTTTATGCAAATCATGCTTTTGCTTCGCCCGTTGTAATACTGAGTTGCGTTGCAACCGTGGATTATCACGATGAAGAGCGTTTAATTGCCCTTGTGCATCAATTAATTCATTTTCTTTTACATTTCCGCCCTGTTGAACTTCTAACTGGCGCAAATGATGAATAATTCGGTCAGCCTTTTTCTTCGCCATCGAAACTTGATGATTGGCCTTTGAACGTGCTTGTTCATATAACTTATCGCGCTGTTCATTAAAGCGGGTAAGTTTCTCATCAAGGTCACGCTGAACTTTTTCGTTTTTGGCTACTAGTTTTGCTAGCCTTTCACTTTCTTCACGTGCTTTTTTCCGCTGCTCTACTAAATCGCCAATCATATTGTTAAGGTTTTGACTATCATCACTAACAAATGTCCGTGCTTCATCAATAACCTGGGGATTAATTCCTAATCGCTGAGCAATCTCTAATCCATTCGACCGCCCAGGAATCCCTAGCAGTAATTTATACGTCGGCTTAAGAGTTTCTTGATCAAATTCCATACTAGCATTAATCGTCTTAGCACGATCATAGCCATAAACTTTGAGTTCAGGATAGTGGGTTGTAATTACAACCATGGTTCCTTTACTGCCAATATTATCAAGAATTGCCATTGCTAAAGCAGCCCCTTCTTTGGGATCAGTTCCAGCACCAAGCTCATCTAGAAGGACTAAGCTACGACTTGTAATTTGTTCAAGAATGGCTTTTACTCCATCCATATGACCAGAGAAAGTACTCAGATTTTGTTCCAATGATTGTTCATCACCGATATCCGCAAATACATTATCAAAGATCCCAATTGTACTGCCTTCTTCTGCGGGAATAAACAAACCAGATTGTCCCATTAACTGGATAATTCCCAAAGTTTTAAGCGTAATGGTTTTACCACCAGTGTTGGGACCGGTAATAATAATCGCTTGGTAATCTTCCCCAATCTTAATATCATTTGTCACTACTCGCCGGGGATCAATCAAGGGATGGCGAGCTTTCCGTAATGAAACATGATTTTCTTTGCTTAAGAGCGGTAACGTTGCCTTAGTATCATGTGCCCAGCGTGCCTTGGCATTAATAAAGTCAAGGTGTCCAAGAATTGCTTCATTCTGGCCAATATCATGACGGTAAGGAGCAATCATTTGTGATAATTCAATTAACACCCGTTGCATTTCTTGCCGTTCTTCTATTTGCGCTTGTCGTAACCGATTATTGGTCTCCACAACGGCTGCAGGTTCAATATATAATGTTTGTCCACTAGCACTTTGGTCATGAACAACCCCACCAAATTTATTTCGGTAGCGAGCGATTACTGGAATTACATAGCGGTCATTCCGCATTGTGACAATAGGGTCACTTAAGTATTTCGCATTTTTCCCGCGCGTATACCTTTCCATTTGTTGGTGAATTTCTGTTTCCGTTTGGGTAATTAATTGCCGGATACCATGGAGTTTAGCTGATGCCTCATCATTTATCCGTCCATCAGGATCAATCGAACGAACTAGCCGCTGGGTAATTGAAGGAATTGTAACTAGGCGGTCAACTTGGGTAGTTAAAACCCGTAGTTTAATTTTTTCCTCCCGCATCTGATCAAAAAAGTTTTTTACACTCATACTAGTTTGCAGCACTTTAGTAATTTGAGCTAATTCCGTGCCGTTCAGATTTGCCTTAATTTTCAAACGTTTCAATTGCGGTTTAATATCAGCTAGTTGCGGAATAGGAATCCCATCTTCTAACCTTAAAATATCGGCCCCATCAGTAGTTTCTGTCAAAAGTTCTTTGACTGCCTCATAATCAGTCTGTGGAACAAGCTGCGTCAATTCGCGATGACCAGCGTCAGAAACAAGGTATTGTGCCAGTTGTCCTTTTATTCGACCAAATTCTAATGTTTCTAAAATTTTGCTATTCATTTTATCCTCCCTGTACTAGCGTATCAATTACTAAATGCGCTATTCCTGGTGTTTGATTAATCATAAAACGCGCTAGTTCTGAGTTAGCTATTTGCATTTGCCACCAACCTGCCGGAAATAATTGCATAATTAGTAAAACAACGTAAATAATCAAATAGCCAATCAAAAATGAGATTAAGCCACCCGCAATTTTATCAACTGTCCCTACCACTGGAATCCTCTTTATCCAGTTTAACTGCCGGATGCCCCAGTGACAAAGAATTGAAACAATTATAAAAATTATCATAAATGCAATCCCATTATAAAAGAAAAGATTACTATTTACATTTGCAAGCAAGCTTTCAGAAAATGTTGCTGGGGTTCCAATACTTGGTAATAATGATTTTAACCAGCCACCAATCAATTGGGCTCCCTGGCGAGCAACGATCCAAGCTACTATATATGTCCCCAGCATTAACGTCATTGTCAATAATCCGCGGCGATGACCGTTAATAAAGCACCCCATTAAAATCAAAATAATAAAGGTTGTTAAAATCATCCTAATGATCCTTTCTGCTTGTAAAGAAAAAGGACTGTGACAAATGTGTCTACAGCTCCCTTATGTTAATATTTTATTTATCTGGTAATTTTAATTAGGCCTTGAAATTACCATCATTATCAAGGAAAGTATTTAATACTTCTTCAACCATGTCCCATTCCTTATCATCTTCAATTGGAACAAGGTCCTGTCCATCGTTATCTTCATTATCAGCTATAATGTAAGCTTGAATGTCAACGGAATCGTCATTTTCTTGTTCTACTGGATAGATAAAGATATATGATTTGCCATAATCATCAGAATCAAACGTAAACAATTCCTTAAATAATTGTTCATTACCATTCTCATCAATTAATGTAATCATGTCTTCGTTATTTTCTTGTTTACTCATTTTAATACCTCATTTTAGCTTATTCACAAGGCGACCATGGCGATCCAAATAGCTTTGTAAAATGAATGTTGCTGCAACTTCATCGATAACTTTTTTCTGCTTAGCACGTGAAATGTCCGCTTCTTCAACTAGCATTCGGTGTGCCTCAACCGTCGTTAAACGTTCATCTTGAAAGTCAATAGGAATATCTGGAAAACGTTGTTGTAATAGCTTACCATAGTGCTGAGATGCTTCAACACGAGGACCTTCTGTATTATTCATATTTTTAGGAAGGCCAATTACAAACCCAGCTACCTGTTCTTTTTTCACTAGCTCGGCAACACGATCAATCCCAAAAATTTCGTTTTCTTCATCAATTGGAATAATCTCAACTGCTTGGGCCGTCCAACCGAGAGGATCGCTTACGGAAATACCAACCGTTTTAGAGCCAACGTCTAATCCCATTAATCTCATTTAGTTTCACCGTTATTCTTTAGGTATGCCCGAACAAGCTCTTCAATAATTTTGTCACGTTCATATTGACGAATCAAGTTACGTGCACCATTCAAACGCGGAATATAAGCTGGATCACCAGATAAAAGATAACCGACAATTTGATTAATCGGGTTGTATCCCTTTTCTTCTAATGATTCATAAACCGTCTTTAATGTTTGCTTAATATTTTCTTGACGTTCTTGACCGAAATCAAAGAACATCGTTTTATCATTTGTAGCCATCAATCGTCACCTCCAGATATTCTTTTCAACTATCAATTTTACTATATTCTTATTAAAATCACAATTTACATTTGTCAATTGTAAGTAAACAGTAATATTAGTTTTATCTTAAACTACAAGTTTTATATTATAGCTGATAATAGCGTTTCTTGATAGTATTTTTTATTACCTTAAGAAGTTCTTACAAAAAAGAAAGATTGAAAGAACTCAAAAATTGGTTTCTTTCAATCTTTTAGACTATGAGATAGTTATTTCCTTCTGATTTTTGATTTACTTATCGAGGTAATCTTTTGCTTGGCTTAAGGCTTCCTTAATTCCAGCTGGATTCTTTCCACCAGCTTGGGCGAGGTTTGGTCGACCGCCACCGCCACCATTAATAGCT
Source organism: Limosilactobacillus reuteri (assembly GCF_003072625.1). Lineage (NCBI taxonomy): Bacteria > Bacillati > Bacillota > Bacilli > Lactobacillales > Lactobacillaceae > Limosilactobacillus > Limosilactobacillus reuteri. The sequence continues at coordinate 631,052 of NZ_CP027805.1, read as the reverse complement.
GGCGCGATCGCCTTAACAAGGTCACCCGCTTTTAAGCCTTCCTTAGTTTTATTATCACTAACCGCCACTAATAAGTTTGCTTTCCCATCACTAGCTGTCGCAAGGACAAGAACATCAGAAAGAGCCTTTGAACGCCAAGTATCAGCAAGTTGCCGTAATTGACCCATACCAGCAACTTGAACTTCAGCAGCAATTAAACTTCCATTCTTGGTTGCTTGAACGTTTTCAAAAACATTATTAGCTTGTTGAGCAGCAATCTTAGCTTGAAGAGACTCATTTTGCTTTTGAGCTTCTTTAAGTTCATTTTGTAATGTTTCTACTTGATGAGGAACTTCCTTAATCTGAGCAACCTTCAAACTAGCAGCGCTCTTTGTTAAGAGGTCATCACGATCTTGGAGGAACTTAAAGGCATCACTGGAAGTTACTGCTTCGATCCGCCGTACTCCAGCACCAACCCCTCCTTCAGAAACAATCTTGAAGAGACCAAGCTCATTCGTGTTTTTAACGTGGTCACCACCACAGAACTCAGTGTTAAAGTCACCAATCTTAACAACCCGGACCTTATCACCATACTTATCTGAGAATAAGGCGATAGCACCCATTTCCTTAGCAGAATCAATATCAGTTTCCACTGTCTTGACTGGAATTTCCTTCCAGATTTGCTCATTAACCATGTTTTCAACCTTCTTGAGGTCCTCAGCAGTTACTTGACCAAAGTGGTTAAAGTCAAAACGTAAGTAATGTTCTTCAACTAATGATCCGGCTTGTTGAGTATGACCACCAAGAACGTTCCGCAATGCTTGGTCTAACAAGTGGGTTGCTGTATGGTTCTTTTCAATCTTAAGGTGACGAATACGGTCAACAACCAGTTTGTAACGGGCACCCTTTTTAATAGGGGTAGTTAATTCTACCCGGTGAAGGTTTTGCTGGTTTGGTGCATGTTGGACATCAACCACCCGACCAACTTTTTTACCATAGTTATCAATAATGTCACCAGTATCAGCGACTTGGCCTCCCATTTCAGCATAGAATGGCGTTACATCAAAAATTAATTCAATGTTCTTATCACCTGGTTGTGCTTCATCTGCTTGTTGACCATCATGTGCTAAACCAATAACCTTTGCATTATCAACGGCCAAATCAGTGTAACCAACATATTTGCTATCTTCCTTGAATGAAGTCCACAAATCAGTTTGAACACCCATCCCGTTATCCATATCACGGGCATTACGAGCACGATTTTGCTGCTCTGTCATTGCTGCTTGGAAGCCCTTTTCATCAACTGTTAGTCCTTCGTCTTCAGCATATTCCTTGGTTAATTCAATTGGGAAGCCATAAGTATCATAAAGTTTAAAAGCTGTTCGTCCATCAATTTCGTTGGTCTTATTTTCCTTAGCTTCAGCAATCACGTTATTTAACAAGTTTAATCCGCCATTTAAGGTTGCACTAAAGCGGTCTTCTTCTGATTCAATAACCGAAGCAATATAGTCAGCATTTTTAAGAACATCAGGATAGTAATCTTCCATGATCTTGCCGACTGTTGGAACCATCTTTGCTAAGAATGGTTCATCGATCCCCAGCTTCTTTCCAGCAACAACTGCTCGCCGGAGCAACCGCCGAATAACATATCCGCGACCAACATTTGAAGGCAAGGCACCATCCCCGATCGCAAAGGTAATTGTCCGAATATGATCAGCGATAATCTTAAATTGAATATCGTCTTCTTTATTTTGACCATACTTCTTAGTACCACTAAACTCTTCAGCTTGCTTGATTAATGGCATAAATAAGTCGGTTTCAAAGTTAGTCGGGGCATTTTCAAAGATTGAAACAACCCGTTCAAGACCCATCCCCGTATCAATGTTTTTATGAGGAAGTGGTTCGTAAGTATCTTCTGGCGTATGGTTAAATTGACTAAAGACAATGTTCCAAATCTCAAGGTAGCGTTCATTTTCACCGCCAGGATAGTTTTCTGGATCATCATCAGCTAAATTATTAAATTCTTGACCACGGTCATAAAAAATTTCCGTATCTGGACCAGATGGACCTTGCCCAATATCCCAGAAGTTATCCTCATCAGCAATTAAGTGATCTTCAGCAACGCCTACTTCACGCCAGCGATTATAAGCATCATGATCTTTAGGGTAATAAGTAATGTATAGGCGTTCAGGATCAAAACCAAACCATTCATCACTTGTTAGTAATTCCCAAGCCCATGGAATTACTTCATTTTTAAAGTAATCACCAACAGAGAAGTTACCCAACATTTCAAACATGGTATGGTGCCGGGCAGTCTTACCAACGTTTTCAATATCGTTCGTCCGAATACTCTTTTGTGAGCTTGTCATCCGTGGATTGTCAGGAACAACTTTTCCATCAAAGTATTTCTTCATTGTGGCAACCCCAGAGTTAATCCATAGTAATGTTGGATCATTTACTGGAACTAATGATGCACTCGGCATAACTTGGTGGCCATGCTCTTCAAAAAATTTCAAGTACATCCGCCGTACTTGAGCACTATTTAGCTTCTTCAACTCTTTCATCAAATCACCCTTTCTAAAACAAAAACCACCATTGCGAATCAGAGACGCCGGATTGACGCGGTACCACTCTGCTTGCAACGATGGAATTCGTTTACCTCTTTACTTCTTGGTTACCCAAGGTTAAATATCAAATTATCCGAATGGGGAGCACTAAAGCTAGGAAATCAGTTGTCACACCTCACCAACTGTCTCTGAAATTTTCCGTTAGCTATAGCATGTCCCAGACGTGTCATATTATAGCGAACAATTACTTTAAAATCAACGGGCATTTCGTTCACGGCGATGTTGCTTTTGACGGGCACGCTTAGCTTTCCGAATCTTATGCCGTAATTCAAGTTTCTGTTTTTGTTGTTCGTCTTCTTTAATCGCCTTTTTAATCCGTTTCTTATAACCAGGTTTAACCTTTTTCTTAGTCTTTTTTACGTAACCCTTCATTGACGGATCAAGTTCATTTTGCCGCCGCTTATAATGCTTCCGGCGATTACGGTCGTGGGTAGTTACTAGTTGCCCATTCTTTAATTCTTTTGGTACAAATTTAACTCCCCGCTCCTCAAGCTTAGCAATTAAATCATCTTCTGCTGGCTCATATAGGGTAATGGCTGTTCCCTTCATCCCATTTCGTCCTGTACGACCAACTCGATGAACAAAATATTCAAGATCAGTTGGCAAGTCGTCATTGATTACTAGTGATACTCCATCAATATCAATTCCACGAGCTGCTAGATCAGTTGCCACAACATATTGATATTCAAGATTACGAATTTGCCGCATTGTCCGTTTACGACGACGAGCTTCTAGTCCCCCATGAATCATTGCTACCTTGAGCCCTTGATTTTCTAAGTACTGGGTTAATTCGACTGCTCGTTCTTTTGTATTAGCAAATACCAACGCAAGATATGGTTCACCAAGAGTCAGCAAACGATAAATTAGCTGATTACGATCCTGCCCCTTAGTTGACATTAACCAATTATCAACATCCGGATTAATTACTGCTTCAGTAGGAATCTCTTCAACGACTGGATTTTCCATATACTTTTTTAAGAATGGGCGCAGTTTCTGCGGAATCGTTGCTGAGAAAACCATCATTTGAAGGTCATCAGGAAAATGACTGGCAATTTGGTCAACTTCATGTAAGAATCCCATATCTAGGGTCATGTCCGCTTCATCCACCACAAACATTTTCGCTGTGTGAATATCCAATGCCTGACTCTTGATTAAGTCCAATACTCTTCCTGGAGTTCCAATGACCAATTGAGGTTGTTTTCGGCTTAATTGGTCAACCTGATGCTGCTTGTCTGTACCACCGACATAATTGTGAATGGTAAGAGGATGAGGAGCATATTTGTTAAGTTGCTTTGCCGCATTATAAATTTGGTATGCTAATTCCCGACTAGGAGTTGTAATTACTGCTTGAACGTTTTGATCTTCTGGATTGATCTTTGAAAAAATCGGTAAGAGAAAGGCATGTGTTTTCCCACTACCCGTCGCTGATTGCCCCACAACACTTCGTCCCGCCATAATCACTGGTATTACTCGTTGTTGGACCGGTGTCGGTTGACGAAAATTAATTTTTTGAATTGCTGTTAACAGATAAGGTTGCAACTGAAAATCAGCAAATTTTTTATCACTCATAGCTATTTCCCTTTCATTTTTGGTTTACGTAACTTTGTGTTAATTGGTCCAATTCATCAATCACTTGTTTAATTTCTGCTTCATCTTTAGCCTTAGCGCCACTAGCAAGGGGATGTCCACCGCCATCATGCTGCTTAGCTAATTCATTAATTGTTGGCCCCTTTGAACGGAGACGAATGCGATAATGGCCATCTTCTTGTTCTACAAAGATCGCCCAGGCAAGAACATCATGAATTCGACCTGGTAAAGAAACAATTGCGGATGTCCCAGCTTCAGTTAATCCGAATTGTTCTAAAATTTCATTGGTTAAGATAACATATGCGGCTCCATTATCTAATATCTGCAAATTCTCATAAACGTATGCTGATAGACGAGCCACTGGTAAGGTAATTTCATTTTCGTGCTGACTAATTTCCGCTGCATTTGCGCCGGCCGCCATTAACGAACCTGCAACTAGCATCGTTCGAGGAGTTGTTGCTGGATAAAGGAAACGACCTGTATCGCCAATAATTCCTGCGTATAAGGCATGAGCAGCTTTCTGGGGAAGCGTTAATTCTTTTGCAAATCGTTGATAAAAACTATAAATCATTTCAGAACAGCTAGAAGCATCTGGTTCAACCCACATAATATCGCCAAAGGGTTCATCGTTAGGGTGATGATCAATCTTAATAAGCTCGTCCCCATTATCAAAGCGCCGATCATCAATTCGTGGCGCATTTGCTGTATCCGTAACAATTACTAATGCATCATCAAATGTCTGATTGTCGATCGTATCCATCTCACCGATCCAATCAAACCCTGGAATATGCTTCCCTACAACATAAATTTGTTTGTATGGGAATGAAGCCCGTAAAATTTCCGCAAGGCCAACTTGTGAGCCAATTGCATCTGGATCAGGGCGTTGATGCCGATGAATAATTATTTTATTGTATTTTTTGATTTGTTCAAAAATTGCTGTTAATGGATCTGCCATTATGCTATTCTCCTTACCCGAATAAAATTTAACACTATCTTTTAGTATAGCAATAAACGCGATTAACAACCAAATAAAAAAGATGAAAATATTCGCCTGTTTACGACTATTTTCATCTAAATTAAATTACTTTTCTTCGCTGTCTTTTTGTTCATCGCTAGCACTCGCTGCAGATGTAGGCTCACTAGCAGCGCTATCTGCTGAAGCATCTGCAGAACTGTCAGCTGCAGAACTAGCAACAGCTTTATTATCTTGGGGAGCTTCACTAGCTGGTGCATCTGCTCGTTTGATAACACGGGCAATTGCCACCATATCAAAAGTAAGGTAGATCCCTTCACAATCTAAAGTAACTGTCCGATCAGCCTTATTGATTGAATCAATCTTACCATGCATCCGACCAATCGTAACAACTTCATCACCTGGGTGTAATTCATTCATCATCTCTTGGTGTTCTTTACGTTGCTTTTGTTGTGGGCGAATCATAAAGAAGTACATTAATGCTACCATTAAGATGATTAAAATAATTCCTGAGTAACCACTTGCATTATTAGATGAAGCAGCACCAAGAACAAAACTACTCAAACTATTCACGGTTTATCCATCCCTTCAAAAATTTAACTAATATTAACTTTAACAAACTTTACCATAAAAAGCTATATGCTCTATTGATTCTGCAATAATTCTTGAACAAATTTTTTTGTTTGATGATTTTTAATTGCTTGTCGTAAACCACCCATTAATTTATTGAGGGTAAACAGATTATGCTGCAGCAGGAGCTGTTCACCATAAAAACTACGATTATTAATCAGGCTATGGAGTAATGCCCGTGAATATCCCGCGCGACAAGTTGCACACGCACATTGACGATCAAGTACTTGTGAATCGAAGCTAAAATGTTGACGATCAAGATGAAGAACTGTCACCCCTTGATTAACTAATGCAATCCCATTAGCCGCTTTTTGGGTTGCTAGATTGCTATCAATTAAATCAACTCCTGCTAAAATTGCCGCTATTAGCTGGGCAAAAGAAAGCGCGGCAGGGAGGTAGCGTAGTTTCTGCTCTGCTAGTTTAGGCGTAATTTCATTAATGATTCGTCTAAACTCTTGATCATCTAAGTTGTTAGGAATCCCACTCAAACGATAACCGCTTAATCCGGCTTCATCAACCGCTTCAATACTGGCTGTCCGCAAATCTCTCAAGCCGCCACCAACAATCGAACCAAGTGCTTGTTCTTTTTGAAATTCGACAACAGATAACCAGTCATTTGTTTGTTTTACCCCGGCTTTTAAATCATCAACTGGCGTATAATAATCTGTTGCTTGGTCAAAGCTTTGAAAAATATCAGCCCCGAGTACTTCTTGAATTTGAAGAGCAGTTTCTGGTTGCCAGAATTTTAGTTGGCCAGTTGCCGGATCATGAAAACGAACACCATCATGTTTTTTTCCACGCGGCTTTGCTAAGCGATAAGCCTCCTCAGTTTCCAAGTCCACAAATAAAAGACCATCCCACTGAAAAAGCTGATGGAGGTCTCCTAATTTTTCAGTCACCGAGTCATATTTTAGCCAACGCTTTAACCCACTTGTCTTAACTGCACTTACACCAGCCTGATTAAGCTGGCTGGGTGATAATTTTGCTAATTCATCTCCACTAGCAACCAAAGCCGGTGTTTCAATTTGTCGTCCATTAACCTGCAAAAGCCCGGTTCGTGCTTGGCGATCGCTTTGATTAATTGTAAATTCTAACTTACTCATAATTTTCCTCAATCAATTTTTATCAGTTGGATATTCAATTCCTAAATGCTCATATGCTGTCGGTGTCACTAACCGGCCACGAGGGGTGCGACTAATAAAGCCAATCTGTAATAAATATGGTTCATACATTTCTTCAATCGTATTAGTTTCTTCACCAATATTTGCCGCAATTGTTTTTAATCCCACTGGACCTCCGTGGTAGAAATTGATCATCGTTAACAACATTTTCCGATCAATCTCATCTAAGCCCCGATCATCAACTTGGAGAAGCGATAATGCTTGCTTAACAATTGCCGAATCAATGCTTCGTTTCCCTGCTACCTGAGCAAAATCACGTACCCGTTTTAAAAGGCGGTTTGCGATTCGCGGCGTACCACGTGAACGAAGAGATAGTTCATGGGCCCCTTCATTTTGAATACTAGTATGGAAAATCTTGGCAGAACGAAAAATAATTTTTGTCAGTTCATCTTGAGTATAGTAGTTCATGTGTTCAACAATTCCGAAACGATCACGTAATGGTGCCGATAACATTCCGGCTCGTGTCGTTGCCCCAATTAATGTAAATGGCGGAAGGGGAAAATGAACGGGATGCGCAGTCGGTCCCTCACCAATAACAATATCAATATAATAATCTTCCATCGCTGAATAAAGCATTTCTTCCACGACTTTGGGTAACCGGTGGATTTCATCAACAAAAAGGACATCCCCCGGTTTCAACTCATTCAATAAAGCAACCAAATCTCCTGGCTTTTCGATCGCTGGTCCACTAGTCGTTTTGATATTAACGCCCATCTCATTAGCTATTACCATCGCTAAAGTTGTCTTTCCTAATCCTGGAGGACCATATAACAATACATGATCAAGAGCTTCTTCCCGGGATTGGGCTGCCTTAATATATACTTCTAGTTCGTGTTTAATTTTAGGTTGACCAATATATTCCCTTAGTTTCTGTGGGCGAAGAGTTATCTCAACTTGGCTTTCTTCTTCTCCTGATGGGTGATCTGATAAAATACCATGATCATTTTCCACAAGTCTTGCACCTCCTAGTTAAGCAACCTTAATGCTTGTCTTAAGTATTCATCGGTTGCCGTTTGTTCTTCTTTCATTAATGTCTTTTGAACCTTTTTAATGTCCCGTTCCTTGTATCCTAATGCGGCCAATGCTTCCAAAGCATCTTTCAACTCACGATTTACTGTTGCATCAACGGTAAGCTGAGTTGTTGCAAATAATGAGCTGCTGCTTTCATTAGTGAGCTTATCACGTAAGTCTAACACAATTTGCGAAGCTGTCTTTTTCCCGATTCCTGGGAACTTAGTTAAATAGCTAACATTATTATTAGTAATTGCATCAATAAGTCCCTGGTGATCAGGGTTAGCTAAAATTGCTAAAGCACTCTTTGGTCCAATTCCGGAAACATTAATTAATTGCATAAATAGATTTTTTTCATTTTGATCTGTAAAACCAAACAAGGAGATATTATCTTCACGAACTGCTTGGTAGACATATACTTGGACCTTCTTAGTCCGATCCTCTTGATAACGATAGGGATTAGCAACTAATAATTTATAGCCAACCCCATTAACATCAACAACGATATATTGTGGTGCAACAACGGTTACAAGGCCTGTTAAGTATTCGTACAAGGTAATTCCTCCTTAAAATTCATGGTCATCAAAATCGTCCGCATACGGGGTATGTGAATCCTGAATGCGTTTAAACATTTTTTCTAAATCCTGATCATTAAAATGAACAGTTACCGGACGCCCATGTGGACAATTAAAAGGATTCTCACATTGTGGCAACCGTTTCAGCAAGGCTTTAGCTTCCCGTTCGTCAAGGTGGTGGTTAGCCTTTATGGCCCGCTTACAGCTCATCATAATCGCTGTCTTCATTCGAAATTCTTTGACAGTCAACTTTCCATTCTTAATTAACCAATCAATCATTTCTTTGGCCGTGTCTTCTTCTTGACCCTCTTTAAACCAGGTTGGATGGGAGCGCAAAATAAAACTATTCTGGCCAAATGACTCTAATTCTAATCCGACCGCTGCCAGCGTATCAAGGTGCTGATTAATTGTCATTGCATCGACAGTCGAATAATTAAGAACAAGCGGAACCAAGAAATTTTGCTGATCAGCACTTACTTCACCAATTTTTTGGCGATAATACTCATAATTAATTCGCTCCTGAGCAGCATGTTGGTCAACAATGTAAAGACCATCTCCTGCTTGTGCTAATAAAAAGGTTCCCTGAAGCTGACCAATATATTGAAGATCAGGAAACCGATTTTGCTGCTGATCTTGTTTATCATGAACATCTAATTCAATATTTGCAGGTTTTACTGGCTTCTTAGTCATAGTAGGAACTGGAGCAGAAAATGGCGTAACTTCATCCTCATTTTGATAACGCTCATCAAATTTTTGCATTGCTGGCGTATTTAAATCTTCAAGATGGTGGATAACGATCGGTGCCGGAATCTCACTATCAAGCACGTCAGCATGTGCTGGATTATCAGCTTCGGGAGTTGAAATCTCAGTTGCCGCCTTCTCTATTGCTGGCACTGCCGAAATCGGGGCGGCATGATAAACAGGTGATGCTTCCTTTAACCGGCGATCAAGGTCTGCTACCTCATCATCATTAGGAATAAATTGGTCAGCATCGACATCCGGAATCAAGTTCTCAACCGCTATCCGCTTCCGAATTGTCTCGGCAATCAATTCTACTAGTTGCTGTTCTTTGCTTAGACGAACCTCACGCTTAGCCGGATGGACATTCACGTCAACCAAAACTGGATCCAAGTTAATGTTGATTACCGCGATCGGATAACGACCAACCATTAGTTTTGATTCATATCCCTGAATAATGGCCTTTGTTAATTCAAAATTACGAATATACCGATGGTTGATTGTGATTGTTATATATTGGCGTGATGCTCGTGTTAATTCTGGTAAAGAAACAAAACCCCTAACCTTAAAATCATCATCTGCGCCGCTTATCTCAAGCATCTTGCGTCCTGCTTGAACGCCATAAATTGCGGCAACTACCTGTTGTAAGTTATTATTACCTGCTGAACGAAATAGTTCCCGCCCATTGTGGGTAAAGCTAAAAGCAACCGCTGGATTAGCAAGAGCAAGCCGATTAATGATATCTGTAATTCTAGTTAGCTCCGTTTGGGGGGATTTTAAGTACTTTAATCGCGCAGGAGTGTTAAAGAATAAGTCAGTTACCTTAATATCGGTTCCTTGACGAGCACCAGCCGGCTTCACTACTAATTCTTTTCCTCCCCGCAAATGAATCATTGTTCCTTCTTCTTGACCAGCTTGAGCAGTCGTAAGCGTTACATCAGCGACTGAAGCAATACTAGGTAACGCTTCACCACGAAAGCCCATCGTCTGCACCTTAAAGAGGTCATGGCGAGAATTAATCTTACTGGTTGCATGACGGTGAAATGCTAGGCTAATATCTTCAGCAGCGATTCCGTCACCATCATCAATCACACGCACGCTGTCTAAACCTGAATTTTCAACAATAATATCCACACGGTGACTATGGGCATCCAATGAATTTTCAACTAATTCTTTTACAATTGATGCTGGACGTTCAATTACTTCACCGGCAGCAATTTGATTGGCTAAAATATTATCTAATTCATGAATCTTTCCCATTAAAAATCACCTTATTTCAATTTCTGCTGCCACTTATAAATTTGATTCATTACATCCATGGGTGTCATCCCCATTAAATTAAGTTCTTTTAATTGGTGCAAAATCCGCCGATCAACACTCGATTCTTTTTTCTCAGGCTGAGTGGCAAATAATTTAAGTTGACCATTATCTTCAACGACTGGTGCAGCCTCTTTCTTTACCGGTGCCGCTTCATTTATCTTCGCTGATATTGGTTCTGTATGGTAATTATCTGTTGCCGGTTTAGGCGTATTCGGTAGTTTTACATCCTTTTGCTCTAATTTTTGCAAAATAGTATCTGCACGTTTTAACAATGAGGATGGCATTCCTGCTAGTTTAGCCACGTGGATTCCGTAAGACTTGTCTGCAGGGCCTGCACTTACCTTATGCAAGAATACTAACTCCCCATCTTTTTCCGTTGCCCCTACATGAACATTTTTAAGCCGCTCCAAGCTATTCTCAAGAGCTGTCAGTTCATGATAGTGAGTTGAAAATAGCGTCTTGGCACGAACATGCTGATGAACGTACTCAATAATCGCTTGCGCCAATGCCATCCCATCATAAGTTGCGGTTCCCCGGCCAATTTCATCAAAGAGAATCAAACTACGATCTGTGGCATGGGTCAAAGCATTATTTGCTTCCATCATTTCAACCATGAAGGTACTTTCACCAGAGATTAAGTCGTCAGCTGCCCCAATTCGGGTAAAAACTTGATCAAAAATTGGCAATTCAGCGGATTTGGCAGGAACAAAACAGCCAATTTGTGCCATTACCGCAATCAATGCTAGCTGACGCATATAGGTACTCTTCCCTGACATGTTTGGCCCAGTAATCAGGAGAATATCAGTATTTTCTCCCATCAAAACATCATTAGGCACATATTCCTGGTGTCCCATAAACTTTTCCACAACTGGGTGACGACCATCTTTAATCTTTAATACGTGACCAGTATTCATTTTAGGACGGACAAAGTGGTAGTCTTCACTAACAACCGCAAAGCTTTGGAGTACATCTAATTCCGCAAGTTGTTGTGCTAATTTTTGCAGACGTGTAATTTGTCCCTTGACTTGTTCACGGATTTTAACAAAAATATCATATTCCAAGGCTGTTGACTTTTCTTGCGCCCCCATTATCAATGCCTCTTTTTCTTTTAATTCTGGAGTAGAAAAACGTTCAGCATTAACTAATGTTTGTTTACGCTCATAGCGATCTTTAGGAAGCTTATCAAGATTAACTTTTGTAACCTCAATATAATAGCCAAATACATGATTATAACCAATTTTAAGGTTATTTATGCCCGTTAATTTCCGTTCGTGTTCTTGCAGATCTGCAATCCACTGTTTTCCATTATTCATCGCATCACGGTATTGATCTAATTGGTCATTATAGCTATCCTTAATTACGCCACCTTCAGTAACAGCAATTGGCGGTTCTTCAACAATTGATTGATCAATTAAATCTGCCACATCGTCCAAGGGATCCAATTGTTTTTGCAATTCTTCAAAGACAGGTGAATCAAGGGTTTCTAAAACGTATTTTATTTTAGGAACTTGCTTTAAGGAAGTCTTAAGTTGAATAAGATCACGACCATTAACACTTCCATAGGCAACCCGCCCTGCTAAGCGTTCAAGGTCATATACCTTAATTAACTCTTGTTGTAAATTACTTCTCTCAAAATAGTGGTCTAATAACTCTTGAACTTTATCTTGTCGTTTACTGATTGCATTTTGATTAATCAACGGCCGGTCAATCCACCGTTTAAGAAGACGACTGCCCATTGCTGTTTTTGTCTCATCCAAAAGCCATGCCAAGGTCCCCTGACGCTTCCCACTTCGCATATTGCGCATTAATTCAAGATTTGTTTTTGAATAGTGATCGATCTTCATAAAAGAACTTGGTTGATATGCAATTGCTTTCTGCAGGTGGGCCAAAGAGCGCTTTTGGGTCGTTAATAAGTATGACACAAGTAACGTAACAACGTGCTGTTGGGCTTGATCATCAAGGTCTTGAGTAAGATAGCTAATCTCAGAATTTTTAAGGACCGTTGGCTGATGTGATTGAAGGATATTTCGTTGCTTAAACTGAGTTGTTATTTCAACTGGCAACTCACCATCCACAATTACTTCTTTGCTTTGGAGATTAACCAATTCATTGACCGCATCATTTGCATTATTTAAGTTTGTCGTTTTAAGCTCCCCAGTCGATAAGTCGGTATAGGCAATACTAAATACCCCATTTTGTCCACTAATCGCTGCAAGATAATTGTTATCACGTGCCTGTTCACCATTTAAATCCATTTGCGTTCCAGGCGTAATTAAGCGGGTAACGGCTCGTTTAACCATTTCCTTCGCCTTTTTAGGGTCTTCCATCTGTTCACAGATTGCTACTTTATAACCCTTATCAATTAAAATATCAATATAGTTGTTAACTGCGCGATGGGGCACTCCACACATTGGAATTGGATTTTTCGCACTATGGTTTCTCGTTGTTAATGTTAGCTCAAGAAGTTGCGCTCCTTTAACCGCATCGTCATTAAATAGCTCATAAAAATCACCAAGTCGGTAAAATAAAAAGGCATCTGGATATTGATCTTTTACCTTTTGATATTGTTCCATCATTGGTGTTGTTTTTTTTGCCACTAAATTTCACCCCGTTAATATATTTTTAATCTTAATAATAAACTAATTATATTTTTTGTCTAAATTTACTGCAAGATCTCTGTTAATGATGGATGTTATTTAAAATAATAAAGAGACTGAAGGTTATACCCAGCCTCTTTATAGGAACTGAAAAATCAGTTTATTTAGCATAATCAACTGCTCGAACTTCCCGAATAACGGTTACTTTAATATGTCCTGGATATTCTAATTGCTTTTCAATTTTGTTCTTAATATCATGTGACAAAGTTGTTGCCTGCAAATCAGAAATCTTCTTCGGTTTGACAATCACGCGAAGTTCTCGACCAGCTTGAATTGCATAACTATGGTCGACACCATCATAACTGTTTGCTATGCTTTCTAGTTTCTTTAAACGTTGAATGTATTGTTCTAATGACTCGCTTCGAGCACCAGGACGGGCTCCTGAAATTGCATCTGCTGCTTGTACAAGAACAGCAATTACAGAATTAGCAGGGACATCTCCATGGTGAGAAGCAATCGTATTGATAACCACTTTATTTTCTTTATACTTGCGGGTTAGTTCTACACCTAACTCAACATGTGAACCATCAACTTCATGATCAATTGCCTTCCCAATATCATGAAGGAGTCCAGCACGTTTTGCTAATGTAACATCTTCCCCGAGTTCAGCAGCCATAATTCCGGCTAACTTAGCAACTTCGATTGAGTGGTCTAAGACATTTTGACCGTAACTAGTCCGGTACTTCATTCTTCCGACCGTCTTAATTAGGTCTGGATGCATTGAATGAATTCCTAGATCAAACAATGCTTGCTCACCAGTCTCCCGTAGTTGAGTATCCATCTGCTTACGAGCCTTATCAACAGCTTCTTCAATTCGTGCAGGATGAATACGACCATCTTGAATTAATTTTTCAAGCGCGATCTTAGCAATCTCACGTCGTACAGGATCAAAGCCGCTCAATACGACAGCTTCTGGCGTATCATCAATAATCAAATCAATACCTGTTAACGTCTCTAAAGTTCTAATATTTCGACCTTCACGACCAATTATTCTTCCCTTCATATCATCGTTAGGAAGATTAACAACCGAAACAGTCGTCTCTGAGACAACATCCGCAGCACTACGCTGAATTGCTTCAACAATTAATTTCTTTGCATTACGTTCTGCAGAAAGTTCCGCTTCTTGTTCACTGTCACGAATCATTACTGCTCGTTCAGTTTTTAACTGTTCTTTTACTTCAGATAATAATAACTGCTTAGCATCTTCTTGTGACATTTGAGCGACTTTTTCAACTTCTTGTTTGCGTTGTTCAATTAAGGCTTCTGCTTGTTCCTTTGATTGATGAAGCTGCTCTTTTTCTTGATCTAATTTACGTTCACGAACGCCAACTGCATTCTCTCTTTTTTCTAGAGCGCTATCCTTATGATCTAAAGAAGCCTCTCGTTGGAGTAATCGATCTTCCTGTCGTTGGACCTCACTCCGCCGCTGTTTTAACTCATCTTCCACTCTCTCGCGGTATTGATGACTCTCTTCTTTCGCTTCTAAAATAGCCTCTTTTTTCGCCGTTACTGCTTCTTGTTTTGCTTTAGAAATAATACCTTTAGCATCATTATGTGCTTCTGCAACTTGTTTTTCATATGAAACCTTGCGAATTACATAGCCGACAATAATTCCGACAACCATAGCAAGCGCGGCGAACATTAAAATTTTCACTATTTCACCTCCGCTTCAACTATTATGTTGTTGGTATGAATAAATTAATTTCACCGTGTAACGTTAAAAAAACATCACACAAGTTAAATTTTAATCTTGCCACACTAAGGTGTCAACTATTGAATTTATCAATTGCTTAAACAGCCATCATAAAAAGGGAAATCCCTAATATTCAGCTATTAATGCTAAAAAATTAGGGAATTTCGACTTCAAATATTATTATTTATTCTTTACTTGCTTCTTCGATTGTTTCTTGTTTATTTTCACCGGTCTTACCACCGGCTTTATCATCAATAGTTTCTTTCGTTGACTTTTCATTTAACGGTTCCATCCCATTTGCAACACGAACTTTATCCATTAATTCATTCATGCTGTCTGGATGTTCCTTAAGCCATTTTTTAGCATTTTCACGACCTTGCCCAATACGTTCGCTACCATATGAGTACCAGGCACCGCTCTTATCAACAAGATCGTTTTCAACTGCCATATCTAGCAATTCACCAGTCTTAGAAATCCCCTCACCATACATAATGTCAACTTCACAACGTTTGAATGGCGGAGCAACCTTATTTTTAACAATCTTTACTTTAGCTTTATTTCCAATAACATCCGTACCATTCTTAATTTGTTCCGCACGACGAATTTCCATCCGGATAGTTGAGTAAAATTTAAGTGCCCGTCCACCAGTTGTTGTTTCAGGGTTCCCAAACATCACTCCCACTTTTTCACGGATTTGGTTAATAAAGATAGCAATTGTCTTTGTCTTATTAATTTCACCGGAAAGCTTCCGAAGAGCCTGAGACATCAAACGAGCTTGTAATCCAACATGGGTATCACCCATATCACCATCAATTTCAGCACGAGGAACTAATGCTGCAACCGAATCAACAATTACTAAGTCAACTGCCCCACTTGAAATCAATGCATCTGCAATTTCTAATCCTTCTTCACCACTATCAGGCTGTGAAAGCAATAGGTCATCAATATTAACACCTAAGGCTTCTGCATATTGAGGATCAAGAGCATTTTCGGCATCAATATAGGCTGCTGTCCCGCCTTGCCGTTGTACTTCTGCAACTGCATGCAACGCTACAGTAGTCTTACCAGAACTTTCAGGACCATAAATTTCAACTATCCGACCGCGAGGATATCCACCAATTCCAAGTGCCTTGTCAATAGCAAGGGAACCACTAGAAACTGAAGCAACCTTCATATCAGTGGCATCACCCATTCGCATAATAGAACCCTTACCGAAGTTCTTTTCGATCTTTCTGATAGCAACATCTAATGCTGCTTTTCGTTGGTCAGCCAAATCAAATTCCTCCTTTTTTACGGTTTATCCGATAACTAATAATAACAGTTTTAGCCAAAAAAACAAGAAAAAAGTGAACAAAAGTTCGTTTATTTTTTTAGTTCACGGTAAATTAATTGAAGTCCATACTGAACACTTAATGTACGAATCGCCTGTCTTCGAACATAGGATGCAAGATGTAAGTGAACGGTTTTAGTTGGGCGCCCCTTCATTGCTAGTCCAATCCAGACCGTCCCTGCTGGTTGTCCTTCTAACATATCTGGGCCGGCCACACCAGTAAAGCCAATTCCAACTTCAACATTTAATTTTCGTTGACACCCTTCAGCCATTGCCGCAGCAGTTTCAGAGCTTACTACCCCATACTGGTCAATCGTGTCATGGGGAATTCCTAATAACTTTTCCTTTGCACTAGCAGCATAGGTAACAAAACCACCATTAAAAACAGTCGAGGCTCCTGGTACGGAACAAATAGTACTTTGGAACATCCCCCCTGTTAAGCTTTCTGCTACTGTCAATTTCCACCCGCGATTTTTTAATTGTTCAGCGACAACTTTGGCAAGTGTAAGGTCATCCCCCACTCCAAAGAAAAATGGTTCTTCAACTGCAAGAATTGCTTTTTGTGCCTGGTCAATTTTTTCTTCAGCTTCAATCACTGGTAAGTCACGCACGGTGAGTCGAACCTGGATTGCCGTTGGTTGAACATAAGAAGTAATGCTTATCCCTGGGATATCGTTAGTAGCATCTTCAATTTCATCCATTAATTGTGACTCCGGCTGCCCTAAAAAGTTTAATGTCCGACTAGTAATTTGTTTTCTTGTTTGAAAATATTGCTGAAGTTTAGGAACCAGGATCTTTTCAACCATTGCCTTAAATTCGGCGGGTGGTCCCGGCAAGACAACCACAATTTCCCCCTTAGTTTCATACCAACATCCTAGAGCAAGCCCCACAGGATTAGCAAGCGGCTCTCCCCCTCGTGGATACTGGGCTTGACGAATATTCGCTGGTTCCATTTTTATTTGTCGTTGTTCAAATGTTTTTTGAATCCATTTCCAGTGTTCTTCGTCAGTCTGCAACTCTTCCCCTAGGGTTTTAGCAACTGTAGGCATCGTAATATCATCTGCAGTTGGTCCAAGTCCCCCGCAAACAAAAACTAATTGAGCACGAGTCAAAGCGTGATTAATAACACGCTCTAACCTTTGTGACTGATCGTCAACAGTTGTTTGATAGGTAGCCGGTAAGTCAAG
Organism: Limosilactobacillus reuteri; assembly: GCF_003072625.1. Taxonomy (NCBI): domain Bacteria; kingdom Bacillati; phylum Bacillota; class Bacilli; order Lactobacillales; family Lactobacillaceae; genus Limosilactobacillus; species Limosilactobacillus reuteri. Next base: position 613,564 of record NZ_CP027805.1, on the reverse strand, counting down.
TTGGGTTAGTCTGTTAGCTAAGTACGCGGCATTAGTATTAACTATTTGCCCGAGGACTATTTCAGTTCCTACTGAGATAATTTCTGCATCCATAAAACTCCATCCCCTATTAATATATATACGTAAAGTATAGTCATTTTCACTAAAATCTTAAAACTATGAATATAAAAAACATGAGGGTGAGAAAAAAACTTTTGTTTTTTTCTCACCCTCCATATCCTATTTAAATCCATCCGAAAAGACATCGCGTCCCTGAATGAAGTAATCCACTCCAGAATAAATAGTAAAGAATAAGCAAATATATAACATAATTTGACCAAATGGAATATTCCAAATAGCAAAAATAACATTATTTAAGAGTAAGAAGATAATCGCAATAAACTGAGTAGTTGTCTTAATCTTCCCCGGCATTTTAGCGGCTAGTACTACCCCGTCTTGTTCCACTAACAATAAGCGTAAGCCCGTAACAGATAATTCTCGCCAAATAATGATTGAAGTTACCCATGATGGAACAACACCATTTCCAGTTAAAACGATAAACGCAGTCATAACAAGTAACTTATCAGCAAGTGGATCCGTAAATTTTCCAAAATTAGTTACAAGATGGTGCCGTCGCGCAATTTGTCCATCAAGATTATCAGTAATTGTTGCTGCAATAAATAAAATAGCAGCAATAAGCTGGGCCATCGGGATAGTTACTCCCCAAAAACTTACAGCTCCCCAACTTTGTAATGGCAGAACCATTAATAATAAGAAAAAGGGAATAATAATTAAACGTATAACAGTTAGTTTATTTGGTAAATTCAATGTTCTAACTCCTTTAGTCCTCTTATATTAACGAGTTGGTTGATTATTTTGCTGACTAGCACTTGTCTGAGGACGACTGTTATTATTAGTAGCAGATGGTTGCGCAGCATTGTTAGGACGAGCCGAGGATGAAGAAGCTTGACTTGAACTATTTGCTGACTGACTTGCTGAACTGCTGCTTGTTTGGGCATTACCAAAGTTAATCGTTACATTCCGCGTGTTTTGGTAACGGCCATTATTAGTAAAGTCGATTTCTTGATTACCGAGCTTTAACTTTGTTGCTCGAGCATTGCCGACCGTAATTACTAATGAAGTTGTATCACGACTTATTTTTACACTAGTTTTTTCATTGTTATTCAAAGTTTTGTTTAATAAGTCATTATTATTTGCCCTTACCTGCATCCATGAACGATCACTTGGTTCAATTTGTAGCGTTGTGTCTTTAGTAAGTTGACTTGCTGTATAAGTAACGCTTGTGTCATTCCGATTAGGTGCTTCCTGGAGCTTGTTTGCTGTCGATTTGCTCTGCTTTGTACTTGCCCTTTTAGCAGAGGTAGTGGCCTTCTTACGACTCTCTCCAGAAACAGATACCGAACTATTATCAATCCGTGTAGAGGAATCGCTATGGTTGCGAGCAATGGCCGTAATCCAAATCGCTGCCAACACTAAAACAATCACACAAGCAATAATAATCGTTGGCATGTAGTTACGAACCTTGTCTACGCTCCCACTAACCGTCTTCCGTTGGTTCGCACGAGTTTCAACCGCTTGAGCTAAATGATCGGAATACTCTTCAGTTTTAGTCTGTGGTAATTGATCATCATATTTTTGCAATAATTCATTACCATCTAAGCCTACCGTATTGGCATATTGCTTAATGAACGCACGAACATAAAAGTCACCAGGAAGTTCATCAAAATTTTCATCTTCAATCGCGATTAAATACCGCTTTTGAATCTTAGTCATTTGTTGAAGGTCATCAAGGGTATAGCCCTTTTCTTCCCGTGCTTTTCGTAAAAATTTACCGATTTCAAGTCGTTTTTGATCGTTCTCGTTCTCACTCATTATTCTATCTCCATTTTCATTTATCTTTACTCTTGGATATTATATCATGCTCAATTATATATTAGCTTATCGGAATAAATCTATAGGAAAAGTTTAGTTTATTGATGTTGCGGAACAACTTGGTATACCGAAATACCTTGCGGAGTAATAAACTCTTTTGCAACTTGATAAAGATCATCAATCGTAATAGTTTCCAAGGTCGCTATCTCATCCATCAAGCTAGCGCCAGCAAACAGATCTCCAGCATAACGATTAGCAATTGCTTCTGGCGAATCTAATAAGTCAATTAACCGCCCTAGTTCTGCTTTTTTTATTCCCTCAAACCTTGTCCGCGCCGCTTCAATTTGTTGGTCAGCACTTTCAAGAATATCAATGATTTCATCTGCAAAACGTTCCATTTGATCAGTATCAGAGCTAAAGTACGCAAAATGAAAGCCCCGTTGCATTTCAAAGTTGTAGCTAAACGTGTCATCCAATGTTTCATTGTTATACAAACGTAAATAGTTATCTGAGGTATCGTCAAACAAAACATCTAACAAAAGATCAATTGCTAATTTATAGTGGAGCCGTTCTTTACCATCATCAAATTGCTTGGTCCCTCGTAAGCCTACCATCACTTTAGGGCGAACAATATCCATCGTTAATGAACGGAATGGAATTACATCATGAGCAGTTGGATCGTTCAAACTAAATAACCGTTGTGGTGTCTCTGCAGGAGCGAAAACTTTTTGTTCTTGATTTTGCTTGATCCACGCCATTGTTTCTTCTGGATCCAAGCGCCCTACAAGAAAAAGATTCATATTGGTTGGTTGATAGAAAGTCCGATAACTATCCATCAAAATTTCTGGGGTAATATGACTAATTGATTCAACTGTTCCCGCAATATCAATCCGCATTGGATCTTTGGGGTACAAATTACCTAAAATACCTAGGTAAAGCCGCCAACTCGGATCATCCTCATACATTTGAATTTCTTGTCCAATAATTCCCCGCTCTTTCTTTACTGTTTCTGCAGTAAAGTATGGATCTTGAACAAAATCTAACAGAACATCCAAATTCTCATGAAGGTTACTAGTTGTCGAAAAAAGATAACTTGTTTGAGTAAAACTAGTAAAAGCATTTGAATCCGCTCCTAGTTTACCAAACAAATCAAAGGCATCATGATCCTTTTTCTCGAACATTTTATGCTCAAGAAAGTGGGCAACCCCATCTGGAACAGTAATCGGCTCCTTTTGATGGTATGGGATAAAATGATTATCAATGGAGCCAAAGTCAGCTGTTAAAATAGCATATGTCTTATGGTAGCCTTCCATTGGTAAGAGCTGAACTTTCAAACCATTTGATAATTGTTCACGGTAAATGGATTGGTTAAATTTTTGATAAACTTCTCTATCCATATAATTATTTCTCACCACTTAATAAATAAACTGCCTGAAGTTTCATCTGTTGAGCAACACGCATGATATCTGCTGCGGTCACTTTTTTTATTTCAGTAATAAAGTCCTTATCCGATTCATTAACTAATTTGGTAATCAATTGTTGTTCCAAAACATTACTTGCCAAATCATGCCCTGCACGATATTGGTTAATCAAACTATCTTGAACTTCACTTAGCGTCTCAGTAGTAAAATCACCATTTTTTAAGGCAGTCAATTGTTCCTGAATCATATTCTGAACTTTTTCTTGATCACTCGCTTGAATTCCCGTTTGAACACTTACAATCCCATTAAACGGAAGAAGCCGGCTAGAAGCATAATAAGCTAAACTAGCTTTTTCACGGACATTCGTAAAAAGTTTTGAATATGGCGTGCCACCAAAAAGTCCATTGAAAACCAAGCCAGCATAGTAATCGGCATCATGGTAATAGACAGGTAAAGAATATGCCAAATTTAACTTTGCTTGATTTACTTGTTGATATTCTGTTTTTCTTTGAACTTGATCATACAATGTTTGTTGATATAAAGGTGAATTATTAATAATATTGCGATCCTTAAAAGGCAGCTTAGCAACAACTTGCTGAGCACGCATCGGATCGATGTCACCTAACACAAAAATATCAATTTTATCTTCATTAATCATTGAATGGTACGTTGAAACTAAACTTTTAGCATTGAGGTTTTCAAGATCGGCAATTTGACCGAAACTAGGAACCTTCATTACAGAATCATTTTGGTAATACAAGTCCATAAGCCGTTGATTAGCCAAAAATTGTTTATCGTCATAAAGCGACTTTATCGCACTTTTTAAATTGTTAGATTGAATCCTAAAAGTAGGACCATCAAATTCCCCGTCATCGATTAGGGGATGAAAAATGATCTCATTTATTAAGCCGCTAATCTTTTCAAATAAATCTTCATCAACAAAGCGATTATTGACAAAACTCGCTCGTAATTGAACAGTATGTAATGCTCCCAAACGGTTGACATACAAATTAACATAAGCACCATATAAAGATGCTAATTGACGAGCCAAAGCCGTCTGCGTTGGATAGCGATGCGTGCTAGTCTCTAATAGGTTTGCTAATAAATTTCGTGCAGTAGCATTCGTTGGTGTTTGCGGAGTCGCAAAATCTATTAAGACGTGATTCATCTTAAATTGTTTTGTGGGTATAATGTGCAAGTCCACGCCACGAGCAAGATCAAAATCCACGTTCTCTTTCTCCCTTCAATATAAAATGCAGCAAGAGGGGGTCCACTAGCTGCAACCTAGTTACATTCGAATTATCATACTGAATAATGATACGTTAAATATGACTAAATTACAAACCGATTACGTAAATTCATCATATTTTTATTAATTTGTTTGTAGGAAACAATAAAAGGCAGAGACTATTTTCCAAGTCCCTGCTCTTTTTATTTAGTGTTATCTGGTCCCAAGTAGTTACTATCTTGACCGAACCATTTTTCATTAAGCTTCCGTAATTCACCGTTTTTCTGCAAATTACCTAAACCTTGATTAATTTTCTTCTTTAAGGTCTTATCACCTTTTCGCATTCCCACTGCAAAATGTTCCATTGGCAGCTCTTTGCTAATATAAGTGCGATACGAATTACTATTTGGTTGGTGCTTAATATAGTAATTAGCATAAACCTCGTCCATTAAAATTCCTTGAATTCGATTTGCATTTAAATCAATAAATGCATTAGGAAATGTATCATAAAGTACTGGTGTATGGTTCTTTATTTTATCCTTTAACAACTTTGGCTTCTCATCCAAAACAGTTGCTCCCGTTGAACCATTCTGCACTCCGAGTGTTTTACCAGTCATCCCGTTCAGATTTTTAATGTTACTCTTCTTTTTAGTTACTAATATCTGCCGATTCTCTAAATAGTAACGACTAAAGGTAACTTTTTTGGCACGGCTAGGATTAACAGAATACCCATTCCATAACAAGTCAATCGTACCATTTTTTAACTCAGTCTCTTTCATTGACCAATCAATCGGCTGAAAATCAACCTTTATTCCATACTGCTTAAAAACAGCCCGGGCAAGATCTACGTCATAACCAACTAGCTTGCCATTCTTTTTGCGAAAACCCATTGGAACAAAACTGTCATCAAGGCCGACAATCACTCTTTTTCGGCGCTCAATCCGGTTCCATGTATCTTGCGTATCAGCACGCTTTGTTACACTTTCACAGCCACTAAGAAGGAGAACAGGTACTACTAACAAAATAAGTAACCAAATTGCTTTCGCTTTTTTCATCAGTATATCTCCTCTCACTATTTATTCTGACGTTGATCAAGTGGTTGTACTCGTAAAATATCATCAGCAATATCTTCCGCAAATCCTAAATCGTGAGTAACAATTAATTGAGTCATTCCGTCCTTCTTTAATCCCAAAATAATATTAGCAACATCTTTTCGAAGGTTTGGATCAAGAGCCGATGTTGGTTCATCATAACACAAAATTTTAGGCTTCATTGCTAATGCACGGGCAATTGCGACCCGTTGCTTTTGCCCACCCGAAAGTTGGTAAGGGTACAATTTTCCTTTTGTATTAAGTCCTAATTCTTCAAGTAGTTTTTGCGCATCAGCAATTGCTTCTTGTTTATCCTTTTTCAATACCATCATCGGCGCTAACGTGATATTTTCCATTACCGAAAGATTTGGGAAAAGCTTAAAATCTTGAAAAACCACACCGATTACTCGGTCAGCCGCATCTGTTCCCTGAGGGTCAAATCGACGACCGTTAATGAAAAACTCACCACTATCGGGAGTTTCCAGTCCAGTAATACAACGAAGTAAGGTCGTTTTCCCGGCACCTGATGGACCAACAATACAAAGAATTTCACCATCTTTAACTGTTAAATTAACCCCATCTAAAATTTGCCGATCGCCAAAACTCTTTTTTAAATCTCGAACTTCTAACATTTAGATTCCCTCCTTTACTTGAAGTATGCATAACATTTTTCAACTTGCCGTAGAATTAATGTACAAATTCCTACAAGGATCAAGTAGATTAACCCTACTAGCATCAATGGAACAAGTGTGACATCCCGTGAAGTTGCAACGTTTCCTGCTCGAAGTAGGTCACCGAGACCAATTACGTAAACTAACGATGAATCTTTTACTAAGTTAATAACTTCATTCCCAATTGATGGAATAACAATTTTTATTACCTGGGGAATGATGATCTTGCGAAGAGTTTGCCAGTAGCTTAAGCGTAAAACACGAGCTGCTTCAAACTGACCTTGATCAACAGATTGGAAACCACCACGGAAAATTTCAGCAAAATAAGCTGCATAGTTCAAAATAAAAGCAACTAGGGCGGCATCGTAACGTTCAAAAACAATGCCAATAATTGGTAATCCATAGAATACAAAGATCAGTTGAAGCAGCAAAGGCGTTCCCCGCATTAACCAAACATAAATTTCTAATATCCACTTCAGAGGTTTGATTTTAGAAGTAAGTCCTAAGCTAACTAAAATCCCTAATGGCAGAGATCCAACTAATGTCCAGAAGAAAATTTGTAATGTAAGAGCAGCCCCCTGGAATAATGAAGGTAGAATTTCACTTATATATTGCATTGACATTTACTATTGCCTCCTTAAATTATTGACTAATAGAAATAACAGGAAAAGAAAAAATCCTCTAGGAGATACCTCCTAGAGGACGAGTACATCGTGGTTCCACCTCATGTTTACAAACATTTCGCAATATTTGCCTTAATAAGTCTATTTTAATGAAACAAAAAACACCCTCGAGCCTAAACTGGCTACGAGGGCGTTTCCGCGGTTCCACCTCATCTTGCTATTTTCTCACGAAAAATAGCCTTAGTGAGTTCATTAAAATAAACTCCGCGCTGTAACGGGCTTCCCCGGGTCTTCCTACTATGGCTTTCAGAAGGCCAACTCACAGATGTGATTCAAGCTAAAGCATCGATCCCTTCCCATCATTCAGGACTCTCTTTACAATGCTTAAAGCTCTACTAGTCTGTTCACTGTCATTTATGATGTTGTAAATATCCTATACTGGAATATCTATTGTGTCAAGCACTAATTTTAAATTTGATCATCGTCTAATGCCCAGCGATATATTGCGCGAATTGGCCAGAAGAGGACAACAAAATAAATTAAATTCAATGCTAACGTTGGAGCAAGCGTATAAATAAGATAGTCGCCAAAACCAACATTAGTAATATTTACTAAATAATATGCCCAATAATTAAAGGTCTCAAAAATGACAATATCAACAAAGAAAATCATAATCATCGAAAGAAATGATGAACTAAAATAACGAGATAAAATTTTAGTTATTTCGACTACTAATGGATACAAGAAAATATACAATCCTAAAATTCCCGAAAAGTATAAATCGTAAACTGCACCGGCAGCAATTGCAAATGGAATTAATGGAATCTCAACATCATCTTGAAAGAAATACGATAAGACTAACCATAGTAAGACAAGTTCACTCACCATTGAATAGGGATAACTGAAAAATAATGGTGCCCACACATGGCTTAAGGCGCCGTCCAAAAACAGACATACAAATAAACCAATTGGGAATATATATTTTAAGCGTGATAAACGATACATAATTTATCACTCCTGTGAGGCCGCTTCAGCAACTGTAACAATATTAATATCATTAAAGTCCGTTGCTGGAGTAATATAGATTTTCTGGGCGAGACCATAATCATCTTTACCGACACTTGACACGCGACCAACATAAAGTCCCTTAGGTGTCACACCACCCATTCCACTGGTTACTACTCGGGTACCTTTTTTTATTTTAGCTTTAGAAGTTACTTGTCCCATTTCAAGCTCGTTATTTATTGCATTATATCCGGTGATAATCCCATTAATCACCTTCCCATTTTGACCATTAAGGGTAATTGCAAAACGGTTTGATGATTCACTGGTATCACTCAATAATTCAACTTTGCTATTAGTTTTATTTACTTCTGTAATCCGACCAATTAACCCACTACCACTCATAACGGGCATATTCTTCTTAATACCACTAGATTGCCCCTTATTAATCACGAGTTGTCTTTGCCACGAAGAAGGTGTGCGCATTAACACAGCCGCTGTAACTGTATTATAGTCGGTCATTGAATTATTAAGTTTTAACTGTTGTTTTAATTGTTTGTTTTCATGAGCTAAGGTCTGATCACGGACTTTAGTTTGTGCTAATTCAGTTACTTGCTGTTTAAGTTCACGGTTTTCAGAATAAGTATTCATCAACCCATTTATTGAACTCACACTTGTCTGTGCCCAATTTACAGGGAGAGCAACTGCACTATCAACAAAGCCAACAATATCATTTCCAAATTGTTGGATGATCGGTGGTGTATTTCGCCTATTCCGTAAAGAAACAGAACCTGCCATTAGTCCAAAACAGATAACTAGAATTATCACAGCAATAACTAATCGGCGATTGGAAAAAAATTTCTGCATTATGACCCTCCAATGCTTACACAAGGTAATTAAGACGGGGCCTGCCAAACAATCCTGCTTGGCAATCAGCCCCGTCAATCATTAGTTAGTACTAATGATGATTCATCGCTGACGTCATTGTCAGAGAATCATTTTACTTTTTCTTCATTACATCAATACTCTTTAATGACTCGCCGGTACCAATAGCAACACAGTCAAGGGGATCATTAGCAATGAATACTGGTACTTTGGTTGCATCTGCAATAACATCTGGTAAATGCTTTAATAATGCGCCTCCACCAGTTAATACAATCCCGTGATCAATAACATCAGCAGCAATTTCTGGGGAAGTTTCTTCAAGTGTTCCTTTAATTGCCGTAATAATGCTATCAACAACATCTTGGAGGGCCGTTGAAACATCTTTTGCAGATACTTGCATTGTCTTTGGCAATCCAGTTACAAGATCACGACCGCGAACTTGTGTTGTTCCCATTTCTTCAGCAGCTTCAACAGATGCAGATCCAATATCCCACTTAAGCTTTTCAGCTGTTCGTTCACCAATTAATAAATTCATATGTTGGCGAACATATTGAACAATCGCATCATTCATCTTATCACCAGCCATTCGAATTGAACGACTTGAGACGATACCACCTAATGAAATGGTAGCAACATCAGTAGTACCTCCACCAATATCAACAACCATACTACCAGTTGGATCCATAACTGGTAAACCTGCTCCAATGGCTGCTGCAAATGGTTCTTCAATAACATAAGCATCACGAGCACCTGCAACTCGAGTAGCATCAATCACTGCCCGTTTTTCAACTTCCGTGATCCCACTAGGAACACATACCATAACATATGGCTTACCATTATTTCCTAACGCTTTATCAATGTAATACTTCATCATTGCAACGGTTGTGTCGTAATCAGCAATAACACCGTCTTTCATTGGTCGGATAGTCACAATGCTTTCTGGCGTCCGTCCGATCATATCACGGGCATCACTGCCAACAGCGATTACTTCGTTAGTCTTAGAATTACGAGCAACAACTGATGGTTCTCTTAATACAATACCCTTACCTTCAAGGTAGACAATTGTATTAGCAGTTCCAAGGTCAATGCCAAGATTTTTTGTTCCAATTCCTAGCAATCTGCTTCTTCCCTTCGTCTTAAAATCAAATTAATATCGTGCATATTATACCATAGCCACTCGGTACATACGAACATTAATATACATTAATACGAACAAAGAGACCGTAATTATTGCAATAAATTAAAAGTTTCTTTACTTTTTAAGCTCATTAACGAGACTAGCTTCACGCCAACTATGGTATGTATCGCGACCAACAATCATAAAGTCAACCAAATGAAGCCCAATAATCTCACATCCTCGTTCTAAGCGGCGAGTGAAAGATTCGTCCTGCTTGGAAGGATGAATGTCTCCCGTCGGATGATTGTGGATCATAATAATTCCTTGGGCTGAACACCGGAGCGCATATTGAAAAATCTTATCAGGATAAAGAATACATTCGCATCCGCCGCCTACAAACAAAATTTTCCAATCAATTATCTCGTTATGGATATCTGTACAAGCAATACAAACACTTTCTTGCTCCTCACTTTGAAAATGGTCAACCATCTTGCGGCCTAATTCGATGCTCGAATAAGCATGGCCGATAATTTCTTCGTGACTTTTGGTTACTATTTTTCCTAATTCAATTGCAGCAAAAAAATTGAACATTTCCGGCGCCCATTCATTTATCTCACTTTTTTTCAACACGTGAAAGCCGTTTAATTGCTAGAGGATTAGGACACTTACGTAAGAAACGTTGACATAATTCCTGCTTCTTTGTTCCTAGTTTATCAGGAATAGCCGTCCAGACTAATTTTGTATATTCGTTAATCACTTCATTTTCCATAAATAAATAATTCTCCTTTTTACACTCTATATATTTAAATACGGAAAATTTGTGCTTTTACACTTTTTAATTTAAAAAGAATTTACGAACATCTGAAACAAAATAAAGAGAACCAGTAATAATCATTACATCCTCCGCACTCATTTGACTTGCCACCTGCCCGATCCCTAATCGCCAGTCGTTAATAATCTGGATGGGATATTTAGTTGGAATATCAGCAACTGCTTTTGCTAAGTCTGCGCTTGGTCGTTTAGGACCGGGACCAGCAAAGTGCGTAACGGTTAAGTGAATATTTCCTAAACTTGCTAATTCACCAAGCATTAATTCATATTGCTTATCAGCCAGAATCGCCACCAAGAGGTAAACTTCCCGATCGGCAAAATCATTCTTAATAGTATGAACAAGGGCCTGGACACCAGGAAGATTATGAGCGCCATCTAATAAGACCAAGGGAGTAGTATTTATTTCTTCTAATCGCCCCGGCCAAGCAGCATTTTCTAATCCCGCGATCAAAGCACGACGATCAATTGCCAGTTCATGCTTCTCCATAAAAAGTTCAACAGCCATCAAAGCAACTGCTGCGTTTTCTATCTGATAGTCGCCCGGCAAGCCAAGAATTGTTTCTATTTTTTTTAGATTTTTTCCTTGATACCGAATTTTCGCGTGGAACTGATGACCATTAAGCTTGTGAACAGTAAAGTCTTTTTTTAATTCAAAAACCGGGGAATTTTTCTCCTTTGCATCTGCGAGAATAGTTTCGCGCGCTTCAGTTGGAAGGTCACCTAAAACAACCGGGACGCCCTTTTTGATTATTCCCGCTTTTTGGGCCGCAATCTTAGCCAAAGTATCACCTAAATACTTCATATGATCCCAGCCAACTGTCGTAATCACGCTAACAACTGGCGTAATTACATTGGTAGAATCATATAGCCCCCCAATCCCTACTTCAAGCAATACAACATCAGGCTTCTTTTCAGCCATGTAGCAAAACATTAATGCTGTATCAATTTCAAATTCAGTTGGTCCGCCTGTTTCCAATGTATTATCAAGTTTTTTGACAACTGAAGCAATTTTTTGAACTAATCTTAAAAGGTCAGCATCGCTAATTGGGATTCCATTGTACTCAATCCGTTCATTAAACCGCGTAATAAAAGGCGATGTAAAACTTCCAACAGTCAGGCCACTTTCCAGTAAAGCAGACCTCATCATTGCAACAGTTGATCCTTTGCCATTAGTTCCTGTAACGTGAATGTATTTAAGTCCTTCTTGTGGGTTCCCTAATTCTGCCAAGAATCGTTTCATCCGTGTGAGTGTTGGAATTTTCTTGAATTGTGTTCGTCCATGAATAAAAGATAATGCTTCATCATAAGTTTTAATCATTTATTTCACCCTTTATTTATTATCGCCATACCTTTTTAGCATATAAGTATAAAAACGAGGCCGTTGAAAAAACAAAAGTTTTTTCTCAGCCTCATTCATTTTCTAGTGATATAAGTCAAAGCGTCCTTTAGCAAATAGCTCTTTCAAACCACCTGTTTCTAACAAGGAACGGTCCGCAATAATTTTCTTCATTGCTGAAGCAGGATATCCACGTAATTCGTGCCCCATTGCTTCACCAAATGCCCGTGTATTACCAACGGAAGCAACTGTTCCTAATGACTTGTAAGTAAATGGCTTAGCTTCATGCTTGCCAGTCTTAATACGGCTAACAATATCTTCCGCCGTGTAATCAGCCATTGCTAGGGCAATTTGTGCAGTAGTTGGATATGGGCGTTTACCATCCGGTGGCATTACAGCAGCAACATCCCCAATGATGTAAATATCATCGTGCTTAGGATCTGTTAAGTGGTCAGTAACGATTACCCGACCACGCTTAGCATCAAAACCGCATTCTTCCATCAATGGATTACCACTTACTCCAGTTGTCCAGATAATTGTACCAGCAGTAAGGGACTCTTCATTATCATCGCCATGTTTGTAGATGACCTTGCCCGGTTCAATCTTGCTAATTCGTGAACCATCAAGTAGTTGGACATTAAGGCTCTTAACAAGGTTCACCCCATATTCGGCAAGTTTTTCACTAAACATTGGAAGTAATCTTGTTGAAGCTTCAATCAACGTAATTTTAATTTCATCTGGTGAAACTCCAGCGATTTTGGCATAACTTGCTCGAGCGTCAACAAGCGCCCCTGCTAATTCAATTCCAGTAAATCCACCACCACAAATAACAATTTGAAGATCATCAGGATTGTGCGTGGTACGATAATCTTTCATTTTGGCAATGATATGGTCATAAATTGCTAAAGCTTCTTTAACATTAGTCATTGGTAATGCATTTTCTTCAGCACCAGAAATTCCAAAGGTTTCTGAAACAAAACCAAGCCCTAATACACAATAATCATAGTGCAGTAGTTCTTCATCACCAGCAAGTTTAACCGTCTTTTTATCAGGATCGATCTTTACAACTTCATCTTGAATAAAGGTAGTAATTTGTGGATTAATAACATCACTAATTGGATAAGTGATCCTTGAGGCACTTTGCGTTCCCGCAGCAGCTTCGTGTAAATCAGTAGCTTCATAATGATAATTATTACGATCAACTAATGTAATATGAACATTAGTTTTCAGCTTTTTTTGTAATAATACGACCGTCTTTAAGCCAGCGTAACCAGCTCCAAGTACAACAACTTCTTTCATTACTATTCATCCCTTCATCAATAGTCCTATTTATTATAACATTTCTAAACTATCTAGATACCCTCATCTGCCATTTTTAACGCCCGGTAATGTTCGTTTGTTTTTTGTAATTCTACCGGGCTACCTTGCATTGTAATTTTACCATTTTCAATAAAAACAACTTGATCCATCATTTCTATTCCTTGTAAATGGTGAGTAATCCAAATCAAAGTTTTTCCTTGTAGCTGCTTCATAAATGTCTCAATTACCTTTTCTTCTGTTACCGGGTCTAATCCGACAGTTGGTTCGTCTAAAAGGAGAATGGGTGCATCCTTGAGCAAAATCCGTGCAAGAGACAACCGGTGACGCTCTCCGCCAGAAAATCGTAACCCTGCCTCATCAACCATCGTATGAAGTCCTTTTGGCAGTCGTCTAATCATAGCGGCCAACCCAACGCGTTCAAGAACATCCCATACTTGATCCTCTGTCGCATTCTCGTTTCCCAAACGAATATTATTTAAAATTGTGGTATGAAATAGATATGGTGATTGGTGAACGATTCCAATATAATTCGAAATCTCATCACCAAATTCATCCGTTGGCACATTATTAAGAGTAACAGTGCCCGAAGTAGGCTTCCGGTCTCCCCGAATCAAACTAGCTAACGTACTCTTTCCAGCCCCACTACGACCAAGAATGGCAAGCTTTTTACCTGGATTCACATTAAGGTTAATTCCCTGCAAGATCATCTTCTCCGTTTTGGGATAGCGATAATAAACATCCGTAATTTTAAGATGATAAGGAGCAGCAATATCAATATTAGTCTTAGAAGGAGCTGGCGGTTGCGGCAATTCATTCAATCGCTTTAATGAATCCGTATATACATTAGTTTCTTGAGCGGCTGCTGGCAAGCTAGACAACACTTCATCAAGGGGAAAGACACAAAGGACAAAGGCCGCAATCCAATTTGCACTGCCTCCCCAATGACCGCCAAAACGCGCTGCTCCCCATATAATAAGACTAACAACCACTAATAAAATCATTACCTGAAGGATAAAATCACGCCAATGTTCAAAACGTTTCATCGCTTTTTGAGATGCTAATACGTTTTTCTCGCTTTTATCATAGTGCTGCAAGTAATCCGCACTGCGCCCCGCAAATACCCAGTCTGTAATCCCCATGATATTATCAGTAAGATCAGCATACAAGGTATTGGTATATTGCTTTTCTAGTTGCTGGCGCGCACCATTAACAAGCACTGACCACACGGGAACAGCAATGATGATTAAGCCGAATAGAACTAACATTAAAAGTCCCATAAGCGGAGAGATTACCCCCATTCCAATAACGATAATGGCATAAAGCCCAAATGCAACTAGCATCGGAAAAATCGTTCGTAAATACAAATTTTGAATGTGGGCAACGTCCTCTGAAAGTAACCCAAGAATGTCTCCAATTCGATACTTACTATTAAAGAAAACGGCATCCTGCTCTAACGAATCATAAAGCTTTTTACGAAATGCAGAAGTCATTTTAAGAACCCAATTATGACTAACCAATCGTTCAAAATAATTAGTCACCGGTCTAAAAATCCCAAAGGCACGAGTAAGAACGATGGGAACATATACTAACAAAATATTAAAAGGCATCGTTGCGGACTTACTGATTAAGTAGCCCGCGGTGAACATCAATCCACTAGCACAAATAAAGGTAACAATCCCAAGGGTAATTGCTAATACCAAGGTCCACTTGTAACGCTTCAGGAAGGGTTTCACCCACCGATCATGTTTCATTGCTTTAAGTAAAGGAATCTTATTCATGGGTTATCTCCTTTCCTCGTGTTTGGTCCATCAGTTCTGTAAAGTAACCATGTTCATCAAGCAATTGCTGATATGTTCCTTGTTCAATTAACTTGCCATTCTTCAATACCAAAATGTAGTCCATCTGCTTCATCCAATGCAAACGGTGGGTAGCAAAAAAGACTAACCTATTTTCCATTAAAGGAAGCATTCTTTTTTTCAACTCTAGTTCGGTCTCAATATCGAGGTGGGCGGTCGGCTCATCAAAAATCATTACCCGGCGTTCTGGATCAAGGAATGCTCGAGCTAAGGCAATTCGCTGTGCCTGACCACCACTTAATGCTCGGTGGCCGCTGCCAATCATTGTCCCTAATCCTTGTGGTAATTCAGCAACAAGACTATCTAAGCCGACAACATGAATTGCTTCTTTTATTTTATCTTCACTGACATTTGGAGTATAAAAGGCAATATTATTTTTTAACGTATCTGCAAAAATATAAGGAGTCTGTGGAATGTAGAGAATCTGTTTTTGCCAGTCATAGATATCCAAAGTCGTTACTTTTTTTCCTTGAATGGTAATTTGACCACTTGTTGGCGCCAAAAAGCCACTTAAAAGATTAATTAAAGTTGTCTTTCCGGCTCCACTCATCCCAATAATGCCAATTTTTTGATTTCCCTTAACTGTTAAATCAAGGTTTGTTAATTCACTGCCATTTTGAGGATACATAAACTCAACATTCTCAAGACTTAACTCATCTACTCCTGTCCACTGGTGTAATTCAACAGTTGGCCTCTTTGGTAATGGCATCTCAAGAATTCGCCGAACAGCATGAAATGAATTTTTACCATTCAATGTTGCATGATAATCACTTGCAAAGTTCCTAATCGGCAAAAAATACTCAGGTGCCAAGATCAGAATTGCTAATGCTGGGAATAACAATAAGTGACTATTAATTAACCGCAATCCAAGGAAGACCGCTAAGATTGCAATAGCTAATGTTGTAAAAAAATCAAGAGCAAACGTTGATAACATCGCTACTTTAATCACGCTCATTGTTGATTTTCGAAAACGTTCACTTGACCGATAAATACTTTGCGAATACTTCTTGCTAAGACCAAAGTACTTCAATGTATCAATTCCCCGCAAGGAATCAATAAAATGATTGGACAGTATTTGAAAAGCTGCAAATTGGCGATCAGCTTTGGCCTTCGCCGCATAACCTAAAATAATCATAAATAAAACAATCAAAGGATAAACTAACAGCATAACAATGCCAGAAATCCAATCAAGCCAGAAACAGATAACCAAAATAATGACTGGAATAATCATCATGCTGATCACCTTGCTATAAATAAGTCGAATATAATTTTCAACTTCTTTAATGCCATCAAGAGCCAAAGTAACCATATTACCGGTTCCCTCTCGCTGAACAATTACTGGTCCAAGTGCAAAGACTTTTTTTAATAATTGCTGACGAAAATTTTGCGTAGCACCAGCTGAATACTTATCAAGCCAATTATTACCGATTTCGGTTAGCCCATGGCGTAAGAGGTAGCAAACAATAAATCCACTTAAGCCATATATTTGACTTAGGAGCGAATGTCCTTGCCATAAACCTGTTAGTAAAGCAGCCAAACTCAATCCCTGACCAAGGATAAGAAAAGCTTGCAGGACATAAAGCCCCACAAGCTTAATCATGATATGTCTGCTCCCCTCGATTTTGAAGAGTAGTCGATCAATCATAAATTTTATTTAACCTCCGGAATAGCCGGCATTGCAATCCGTTTACGGAAAATCCAGTAAGCCCAGATTGTATATGCCAAAACAAATGGTAAAAGACAGCAAGTAGCAATTGTCATCACTGTCAACGTATATTCTGTTGAGGAAGCATTTTGAATAAGAATGCTGTACTTCGGACTAATGCTACTAATTAGTACCCGTGGGAAGAGACCAATAAAGATCAATACAACCAATGATACTAAGGTTAACCCACTTGAAATAAATGCAACCAGTTCATGACCAGCAAAGGTTTCCGCTTGAGCCAAAACTGAGAAGCCAACAATCAATAAAAGCATGATGATTGTGCCAACTGGGTGAACAGCCATAAAGTCAGTCATAAAGATTAATAGTAATGCAAAGACAACTTCGCCAGCATAAAGAATCCAGTACAAAAATCCAGCGTAGTTCCGGGCTCGTTCTTGAACCGGACCAGTCGTCTTTAAAGCAATATAATTAATTCCATGTAAGTAGGTTAATAGCAATAAGGCAATTCCACCAACAACTGAAAGCCAGTTGAAATAGTCAAAGAATCCTGCGTGGAAATTACCGTTAGCATCAATTGGCATTCCATGAATCATGCTAACAAACATAATCCCGAGGAAAAATGGAACGATGGCACTACCAATTGCTAATGCCCAATCCCAAATCCGCTTTTGTGGCATTGGACTATTTTTACGGAATTCAAAAGAAACACCACGAATAATTAAACCAGCTAAAATAATCATTAAGATTAAGTAATATCCACTGAAAAGACTAGCGTACCAGTATGGAAAAGAGGCAAACATTGCACCACCAGCAGTGATTAACCACACTTCATTTGCATCCCAAACCGGTCCAATTGTCCGCACAAGTTGATCACGCTCTGATTCATTATGAGCAAGTGTTTTGACCGCCATTCCTACCCCATAATCAAATCCATCTAGGAAGAAGAAGCCGGCAAAAAGCACTCCAATCAATACAAACCATAATAATTGAAGAAAACTCATCTAGAACGCCTCCTTGTCAAATGGGTCCAGAACCTTCTTGAATTTAGGTTCAATTGCTTCCGATGGATCCTTACGTAACTCAAGAACGATTAACCAAATTAATGTAATTGCAAGAGTTGTAAATAATACAAAGTAAACAATATTTGATGTTAATAATGATCCAACTGAAACGTTTGGCGATACACTTTCAGCAATTGTAAACAAGCCATAAACTGTCCATGGAATACGACCAAATTCTGTTACAAACCAACCAGCAGTATTACCGATAAATGGTAAGAAAGTGGTAATTGCAATACACCAAAGTGCCCAGCGTCGTTGTGCAAGTGGTTTCTTACTCTTTTCCCTGGTCATAATTAGGCCAACTAATGAAACTAAGAAAATCCAAGCACCAACTGCACACATAATCCGGAAACTATAGAATAATGTATTTACCGGTGGGTAGTAATCAAGATTCTTGCCGTACTTTTTCTTATATTGGGCATTGAGCTCATTCATCCCGGTAACCGCACCAGTAGTTTTGTGGTATGACAAAATACTTAGGGCATAGGGAATATCGATATTGCCTTTTACTTCATGGTCTTTCATGTCGGCAATACCAACAATTGTCCACGGCGCATGCTTACCAGTAGTCGTGAAGACGTCTTCAGTAGCTGCAAATTTCATTGGTTGTTCTTTGATTAAGTATTGCATCTGGGCATCCCCTAACGCAATTCCACCAATAGAGAAAATCAATGAAATTAAAAGTCCTAAACGCATTGACTTCTTGTAAAACTTCTTATTAGCTTCAGAAAGTTTTTGGTTCTTGAGAAGTTGGAATGCTGTTAAACCAGCAATAATAATACCACCCATCATGATAGCATTAAGGATAACATGCCCAAATTCATACCATAATTGAGGGTTTTTAAGCAATGCACCAAAATTAACCATTACTGCACGGCCACCCTTGATTTCATAACCAACTGGGTGTTGCATGAATGAGTTGGCAGTTAAAATCCATAAAGCAGATGTTAATGAACCAAAACTCGTCATCCAAATAAAGAAAAGGTGTAACCCTGGCTTAACCTTTTTCCAGGTAAATATCCATAAGCCAATAAATGTTGATTCAATAAAGAATGATAGCAAAGCTTCGAGGGCTAATGGAGCACCAAAGATATCACCCATAAACCGTGAGTAATCCGACCAGTTCATCCCAAATTGGAATTCCTGAATCAAACCTGTAACAACACCGACCGCAAAACTAAGTAAGAAAATATTTCCCCAAAATTTTGCCATTTTTTTGTATGTTTCGTCTTTAGTTGAGACGTACATACTTTCCATAATGGCGACGATAAAAGCTGTTCCAATCGAAAACGGAACAAAGAAGAAGTGGTAAACCGTCGTCATGGCAAATTGGAAACGTGCCAGACTAAGAATAGTCATTATAAATACCTCCCTCCGAAGTACATCAATAAAAAGAATAGTTGAAATCGCTTCCTGTTTCTCCACAATTAATCATAATACTTGTGATAAATAATTACAATAAATAAATGGCAAATATGTGAAATAATCTCTAAATAAAGCGCTTAATTATTGGCTTTTTATCCATTATCAATAGATAAATAGTTTTAGAAGATACATGATTGCTTTTTCATATTAACTAAAAAAGGAATCAGCAATTGCCAATTCCTTTTTAATCTAATTTAAAACTATATTTATAAATATTATAGCCAATAGCATTCTCACAGTAGTCTAACCTATTTAATAAAATGATATAATTTTCATTTTACAGCAAAAATGTTAATTATCCTACTATAAATTGACACTAAGCTTGTTGGAGTGATTGAAGGCGTTCCTTGGCCGCTGCTAATTTTTGTTGCCATTCCGTTGCCTTTTGCCGTTCAGCTTCAACAACTTTTTCCGGCGCGTTATTAACAAACTTTTCATTGCCAAGCTTCTTTTGTGAACGTTCTACTTCTTTTTCAAGTTTAGCAATTTCTTTTTCCATTCGATCTCGTTCTTCATCAAGATCAACCAATTCAGCCATTGGAATGTAAACTTCTGCTCCTGTTAAAATTCCGCTCATCGCAAGCTTAGGAGCTTCAACACCCTTACCAATAGTTAAGTTTTCTGGATGACAGAAACGTTCAATATAGTCACGATTATCATTCAACATCTGAGCTAAGTGATCGTTATCAACCTTTACCAAAATATCAACTGGCTTAGACATTGGTGCATTAGCTTCATTTCGAATGTTCCGAACAGCCTTAATCAATTCAATCAAACTATTCATTTGTTCAGTTGCGGCTGAATCATCAAGTTCGGCATTAGCAACTGGGTAATCTGCAACCATAATTGATTCACCATCATGCGGCATTGACTGCCATAATTTTTCGGTAACGAATGGCATGATTGGATGTAACATCTTCAAAGTCTGATCAAGAACGTAACCAAGAATATTCTTAGTATCATTCTTTTCTTCATCAGTCCCATTATTGAGCTTCTCCTTGGTCATTTCGATATACCAGTCACAGAAATCATTCCAAATGAAGTTGTAAAGCGCCCGACCAGCTTCACCAAATTCAAACTTGTCAAACTGTTCGTTAACTTGCTTTACAGTCGCATTTAACCGACTCAAAATCCACTGGTCAGCTAAATCCCACTTACTCTTATCGGGAAGGACTGGGGCAGGCATCTCACCAAGGTTCATGATAACGTAACGACTAGCGTTCCAAATCTTATTAATAAAGTTCCAAGCTGCATCCATCTTAGTGTAGCTAAAACGAATGTCTTGACCCGGCGTTGAGCCAGTAATTAAGAACCACCGTAGCGCATCTACCCCGTACTTCTTGATAACATCCATTGGGTCAATACCGTTTCCCAAGGATTTACTCATCTTTCGTCCTTGTTCATCACGAATCAAACCATGAAGAAGGACATTCTTAAATGGTGCCCGACCCGTAAATTCAAGCGATTGGAAAATCATCCGTGAAACCCAGAAGAAGATGATGTCATAACCAGTAACTAAAGTATTGGTTGGGAAGTAGCGCTTGAAGTCTGCTGAATCTGTATTAGGCCAGCCCATCGTTGAGAATGGCCAAAGCGCACTGGAGAACCATGTATCAAGGACATCCTTATCTTGTTCCCAATTTTCGGCATCTTTAGGAGCTTCCATACCAACATAAACTTTGCCAGTTTGTTTGTTATACCAAGCTGGAATCCGGTGACCCCACCATAATTGACGAGAAATAACCCAATCATGAATATTTTCCATCCATTGCGTAAAGGTGTGTTCAAATCGTTCTGGAACGAAATTAACCCGGTCATCAGTATCTTGGTTTTTAAGAGCTGCTTCGGCTAATGGCTTCATCTTAACAAACCATTGTGTTGAAAGACGGGCTTCAACTTGTACCCCTGTCCGTTCTGAGTGACCAACAGAGTGAACAATTGGGTCAACCTTTAACATGTAACCTTGATCTTGAAGGTCCTTAACGATCGCTTCACGAGCTTCAAAACGGTCCATACCTTCGTATTTACCAGCATTTTCGTTCATGGAAGCATCTTCATTCATTGTATTAAGTTCAGGAAGATTGTGACGCTTACCTACCTTGAAGTCGTTTGGATCATGAGCTGGGGTAATCTTAACCATCCCAGTACCAAATTCAGGTGTTACATAGTCATCAGCAATAATCTCAATTTCCCGGTTGACAAGTGGCACCATGACCTTCTTACCAACTAAGTCCTTGTAACGTTCATCATTAGGGTTAACGGCAACCGCTTCATCCCCGAACATTGTTTCTGGACGAGTAGTGGCAATTTCGATGTAATCCTTACCGTTAAAAGTAGTTCCATCAGTAAATGGATACTTAACATGGTAGAATGCACCCTTATCATCCTTATGAATAACTTCAATATCTGATAAAGCCGTCCGTGCTTGTGGGTCCCAGTTGATGATGTAAGTTCCACGATAAATTAAGCCCTTACTGTAGAGATCAACAAAGACTTTCCGAACAGCCTTATTTAATCCTTCATCAAGGGTAAAACGCTCGCGGTCATAATCCACAGAAATCCCCATCTTAGACCACTGTTGATGAATAATATCAGCATATTCATCTTTCCAGTCCCAAACTTGTTGAACAAACTTGTCACGGCCAAGGTCATAACGAGAAATTCCTTGTTTACGAAGACGGGCTTCAACTTTCGCCTGGGTGGCAATACCAGCATGGTCCATTCCGGGAACCCATAATACATCATAGCCTTGCATCCGCTTTTGTCGAATGATCATATCTTGTAAAGTTGTATCCCAAGCATGACCTAAGTGCAACTTACCAGTAACATTCGGTGGTGGAATAACAATTGAATATGGATGAGCCTTTTTGTCACCACTTGGTTTAAAGAATCCTTGATCAATCCACCATTGATAACGGCCTTCTTCAACCGCCGCTGGATCATACTTGGTTGACATATCTTTTTCTGTCATGGCAGAAACTCCTTTCAAAAAGCAATTTTCATTTTTATTTTGTGCATTAACTAAAAAACGCCCTATCACAATCGATAGGACGAATCATCGCGGTACCACCTAATTTGAGTATAAAATACTCCACTTTATCATTTCATAACGGTAAATGAACCGGACATACCTACTATTAATTTCAGTATATCAGCTCCCGAACTACCTTCATAAAGTTTAGCTAATCCTCTCTCACTATCAGGATCTCGCTTTTTAGGTGCCACTTTACTACTCTTTCGGTCAATGCTTATTAAAATGTATCATAGCTAAATTATCAAACCTCGTCAAGGCCTAATTAAAGTAATTCAGCAAAAACATCTTCATTTTGGTTTAAATAATCTTCACCAGGATGAATTTCCGTAATTTCAATCCCATCAAGAGCTCGTTGCATTAATCCTTCAATATCAAGTCGTTTTTCGTATTCACGAGCCCGCTCAACATTTGGCCGCGTTTTTGGCGATGGCGGGGTAAAGACAGTACAACAGTCTTCATATGGAAGAATTGAAAGATCATAGGTATCAATATCTTGGGCAATTTTAATGATTTCGGTCTTATCAAATGACAATACTGGACGCAATACCGGATAAGAAGTTACATCATTAATCGCCAGCATACTTTCCATTGTCTGAGAAGCAACTTGACCTAATGATTCACCATTAAAAATGGCCAGCCCATGACGCTTAATCATTAAGGCAGCTGCCAACCGAAGCATCATTCGCCGTTGAATTGTCATTAAGTAACCTTCAGGAACTTTTTCCTTGACTGTTTCTTGAATTTCGGCAAATGGCACCTGAATAAACTTAATACTTCCACTATATTTTGCAAGACGTTCAGTTAATTGCTTGGCCTTTGCTAAAGCTTGGGGACTAGTATATGGCGGACTAAAGAAGTGCACCATTTCCATTGAAACACCACGCTTCATCCCAAGGTAAGCAGCTACTGGTGAATCAATTCCACCAGACATCATCATCATTCCCTTACCGGCAGTACCAACTGGTAAACCACCAGCACCCTTAATCGTTTCACTTGAAAGGAAAATCCCATTAAGACGGATCTCAACCCGTAAAGTTAGGTCTGGATGGTGAACATCAACTTTTAATTTATCAGGAAACTTATCTAAGAGGTATCCTCCTAGCTTGTTGTTCATTTCAAAGGTATCAATTGCAAATTGATGATCTGACCGACGAGTTTCTACTTTAAAGGTAATTGGTTTATCAACTTGTTCAGCGATCATTTGTGCTGCTGCCTCTGCAGTCGCTTCAAAAGTCTTATCAACTTTAATTGATGGAGAAAAGTTTTGAATCCCAAACACTAACTTCAACCGATTCATCACTTGATCATAGTCAGCTCCATTTAATTCAACATGCAACCGATCACGTTGTGCATGCACCTTTACCTGGTCAAAGCTATGAAGGGCCTTTCGTACGTTTACCCCTAAACGATCAATAAAGGACTTTTTATTATGTCCCTTTGTCGAAAGCTCACCATAACGAACCATAATTTCTGTATATTGCACGTTATGTCCTCCTTTCAGATTTTATTCAATAATTTTCTTAAAGCCAGCATATAATTCATCAAATGTTTTATTAAACTGATCAGCTTCTTCAAGGGTATTTTGATCCCCAAGGCTAATCCGAACTGCACTTGTCGCAATATTTTCTGGAACTTTCATGGCAGCTAATGTTCCGGCTTCGGAATGCTTTTTAGACGAGCAAGCACTAGTAGTTGAGATATAGATATCCTTGTCTTCAAAGGCATGAACAATCGTTTCGCCTCGAACCCCTACAATTGCAAAGCATAGTATATGGGAAGCGAAACCTTGATCGCGGCCAGAAATCAATTTCACATGATCAAATTTACTTAAATGGTCGTAAATCCGTTCTTTGATTGCCTGTTCACGTTTTACTGATTCCGCTTCATTTTCCTTTACTAACCGAATTGCTTTTGCCATCGCAACATTACCCGGTGTATTTTCTGTCCCATTTCGTAGTGTTCGCTCTTGACCACCACCAGCAATCAAGGGCTCTAACTTACGCCCGCTCTTGACATAAACAAAACCGGTTCCTCGTGGGGCATGAAATTTATGACCAGAAAAAGTGGCAAAATCAACGCGATCACTAAATACTTGGTTATCTAATCCTTTACCAATAGCCTGAACAGCATCCACCATAAAGTGAATATTTGGATAATCTTTAAGGATTTCTCCCACTTCTTTAATTGGCTGAACCGTTCCAATTTCATTATTAACCGCCATGATAGACACTAAAATAGTATCTGGACGAATGGCAGCTTTAACATCAGCAGGATTGATCCGTCCTTCTTTATCAACCGGGAGATAAGTAACTTCAAATCCGAAGTCTTTTAGTTGCTCCAATGCATTTTTTACTGCCGCATGTTCAACACTAGTCGTAATAATGTGTTTGCCAAAACGGTGCTTAGCCATTGCAGTTCCCTTGATTACCCAGTTATCTCCTTCAGAACCACCACTAGTAAAAATAATCTCACTAGGCTTAACCCCGAATAGCTTTGCGATCTGCTGGCGTGCCTGTTCTTGAAGATTCCAAGCATTTTCACCAAAATTATGTAAGCTGCTTGGATTCCCCCAAATCTTTTGGCTCACGGTTTCGTATGTCGACAAAACATCCGGTAGTATCTTTGTCGTCGCACTATTATCAAAATAGATCATACTAATTTCCTTCCTAAAAATAATACACAGGGTTGTTACAAATGGGTAACCTACTCTGATTATGATTTCAACAGTATAGGATAGGCTACTGCTGAAGATTTCGACTCTTCTTAAAACGGTTTTATATTATAACAGAAAATTAGCTATTAGGCATTAATTATCACTATCATTTAATAAGGCAGATTGCAAGAAATAACTTGAACGAATTTAGTGACGTAGATTAAGCAAGAAGATCTCGATTGGTGTGTGCCAGTTAAGACATTTAAGTGGTCGGGAATTCAGATACCAATTGATTTGAACCAGCTGGCGATCGCTCAGCTCTTCAATGGCTTGTCCCTTGGGAATAAACCGTCGCAAAACTCGGTTACGGTTCTCATTACTACCGCGTTCATGTGGTGAATAAGCATGGGCAAAATAAACCTGAGTACCTGTTAGCTGTTCAATTGCCTGATAGTTAGCGAACTCTTTCCCATGATCCACGGTAAGCGTCTTGAGCTTGTCTTGAAGTTGACTAGCTAGTTCAAGTACGGCTTGAGTCATGGACTGACTGTCGCGACCATGGAGCCGTTTAACAATTGTCAGGCGACTCTTACGCTCCACAAAAGTCGCCACAGCTTGACCTTTACGTTTGCCAGAAAGTACGGTATCAGCTTCAAAGTGGCCGAATTCTTGGCGAGTTTCGACTTTATGAGGACGCTCCTCAATGGAGCGGCCGTGACTGAACGTACCACGCTTTTCTTTAGCACGATGACGACGAATTCCATGATCAGGCAAATCGGGTAACTGTACATCAAGCCATCCTTGATCAATCCAGTTATAGACCGTCTTGTAGGCAATCCCAACTACATGGGCAACTTGTTCAGGGGACCACTTCTGGACTTGAATCTTTTCCTCAATCAAGTGCTTAAGGCTTTTAGTGAGTGAAGACTTCCGCCCCCGTTGACTAACCTTGCGTTCAAAGTCAGTTTGCGCTAGTTCAGCTTGATACTCACCGTTGAGCCGGTGAAGTTCGTTAAAGACTGTGGTTTTACTAAAGCCTAAGTAATTAGCGATGTATCGTAAGGAACGTCCTTCATTATGAAGCGTTTCAATGACAATGCGGTTCTGGAATGATAAAATAGTGGTGCCCATTAAGGTCCTTCTTTCTAATGGAATGTTGTGGCAACACCATTAAAGACCTTGATGGGTTTTTCTGTCCACTTAAATGTTCAACTCAAATTTTACAATCTGCCATAAGAAAAGAGGAAATCAGGAGCCTTTGCCTAATTTCCTCTCAAGTCTTTTAATTTTTACCAATTTCACGATAATAGGTATCTTCAATTCGTTTGTAGCTTCCAGGTTCTATTTCTTCTAAAACGGTCGCAATTGCCTCTAAGCTTGCTGTGTAGTTAAACTGCTTAAAAAGTTCTTGGGATTTTTTAGCAGCTGCTACAATCTTTTCATTATCACTAAACCGGTTCGCATATTGTTGGAATCGTTCAGTTAATTCCGCGCTATCACGAAGAATATCAGTCTTGTCATTTAATGTGTCTAGGTCCGATTCGACGATAATCAGTTGCTTCGTAATTTCATCCATATTGATCTTATACTCATTCAATTCATCAGCTAACTTTTTAATCTCATCGCGGACACCAAAGAAGTAATCTAAGTAATCTTTTGGTAAGCCAGGAAGGTTCAACTGTTCTACTTGCCGATGAATTGTACGAATCTGGGTGGAATATTTTTGAAGCATTTGACGGGCGCGTTGCTCATCAGTCTGTAATTTAGCAACTTCATCGTTAAGCTTCTCTTGGCTTTTTTCAATTTCAGTCAAGTTCTTTTGATTAGACTTTTGTCGATCAAGCACCTGACTATAAACAGCCGTTTTATTGGCAACTGCTTCTGCGTCATCACGATACTGTTTAATAATCGCTTTAATTTGTTCACCAAGTTCTCGAACGGTTTCTTGTTCATGATTAGTAAGTGTGTAATTCAAACTTAACCGGTCTAATTCTACACCAAGTTCGTCATTTTGCCGTTGAGCGTGTTTTGTAAAGTCTTTCATCACTTCAATCAAATGAACAGCTTCATTCTTAGCATCAATTTCTTTCTGCATTACCCCATATAAGTAATCAATCTGGTCACTAAGATCTTTATTAGATTGTTCCACAACATCTAATTGTAAATTGTTAAGTTGATCAATCGTCTGATCCAGTTTGGATTGTAGCTGTTCAATTTGCTTATCAATATTTTTCTCCGTAAAGTGGAAATTTTGCTTTACAAGTGTCTCATAACCACTTTTTAGCTCGGATAATTGTTCTGGAAACTCGGTTGCAATTGGCTTATAGAGCTGAGGAATCTTCTTAAGTTCTTGTTCAAATTTATCGTTTTTAGATTGCAAATTGGTTAAAATTTCTTGAGCCGCTTCAATATCGCCCTTATTAGTTAAATCAGTAAATTGAGCGAATTGATCCTCTAATTCGTTTAATCTGCTATTTAACCGCTTTTCACTGTCTCCATATTCGAAGCTTTTCTCATTTAGTTGCCGGTGGAATTGACGATATTTATTTTTAATCTGCTCGACCGCTTGCTTATGGGTATGTTGTTGTTGACGAAGATGTTGTAAGTCTTTTTGGATCTGTTGAAGAGTTGTTGTTAACTTTGCCAAATCTGCTTGCAGGTCCCGAATCTGAGTGTTAATTGTCAACAACTTGCTCGTCCGTGAATCTGCTAATAATTGGGGAGCTCGTTTATTAAAGGCCGTGATTGCTGGTCGCACTTGTTTTTCATACTTGTTTTTAATTGTTTCAAATTGCTTTTTAGCATCCCCGATTAGTTGCAATTCTTCAACATTTTTGATCTGCCGGTCAACTTTTTGATCTGCTAGCTTTTTCTCGCTTTCCATTAAGTCGTTGATCTGTTTAACAGCTCGTCGTTGATAAAAATATACGCAAGCTAATATTGCTACAACAATAATTAAAATACCAATCAATACTTGAAAAACCACTTTTTCCACCTACTACTTTTTATTGTTTATTGCTCTTGTACAATAATTATCCGTATAATCCTATTCAAAATTATAGCATACCACAATGAACGTGCTTTAAAAGATATGAAAAAACATCAACGTTTAATAAACTTTCATATTGTTCATCATTCTGCTAAAAAAGTTACGAGGTTTCTAAATAAAAGATTGACTTATTATTACGAACCGTTGTACACTAGATCTTGTGTAAAATAATGCAGCAGTGAGGGGCAAGCTCGTCAACAGACTGGTGCCAAACGGTGTTTTTAGTAACCCGGCTGCTAGGGTGAAAGATTCAAATCAGCCTGCACGAATGCCAAGCTCACAATCGGATTATTTTACTCCAACTAAAATTATTTGGAGGAATTTATTTATGTCTCGTTACACTGGTCCAAGTTGGCGTGTTTCACGTCGTCTTGGCGTTTCACTTTCAGGTACTGGTAAAGAATTAGCACGTCGGGCTTACGCTCCTGGTGACCACGGTCGTGATCGTCGCGGTAAGCTTTCAGAATATGGTACACAATTACGTGAAAAGCAAAAGCTACGTTTTATGTACGGTATGACTGAACGTCAATTCTCAAACCTTTTCGTTCGTGCCGGTAAGATTAAGGAAGGTACTCACGGTGCCAACTTTATGGCATTGCTTGAACGTCGTCTTGATAACATGGTTTACCGTCTTGGTTTAGCCACTACTCGTCGTCAAGCTCGTCAATTAGTTAACCACGGCCACATCACTGTTGATGGTAAGCGTGTTGACATTCCATCATACGAAGTTAAGGTTGGTCAAATTATCGCCGTTCGTGACAAGTCTAAGAACTTAGACATCATCAAGAACGCTGTGGAAGCTGTTGTTTCTCGTCCTTCATACGTTGACTTTGATGCCGACAAGCTTGAAGGTAAGCTTAACCGCATTCCAGCACGTGAAGATATGAACGCTGATATTGATGAAGCTCTTATCGTTGAATTCTACAACAAAGTAATCTGATAATTACTATCGTTGTTGTTATATCAACATTCTAATGTTAGTTGGTACTGCAATAGTGTCCCAACTACTAAAAAAAGCATTTCTAGATTAATTTCTGGAAATGCTTTTTTATTTTAATTTACTTAGTTACATCTCACTTTTTAACCTTCTCAGCATTAAAGTTATCTTTATCATCATTCGGTACAATATGAAATTCACCACGAGCAATTGGCGGTACACTTTTAACAATATCTTCTGCCTTGAAATGCTTCGGTATATCTGATTCATCCACATATTGACCTTTATGGTGATTGAAAATTACATATAAAATAAAGGGTAGAACTAATACAAACAAATAGCTGATAATTAAAATAGCTAAGTATGCGTGATGTGATGATTCAGGAAGATTCGAAGGTGGGACAAACGAGATGAAGAAGGCAAAAATAGTAACCAATAGCCGACAAAAGGCAACGATTGCCTTACAGATTGTTCCTCCAGGAATCTCATACTTCCGTTTTAATTGTTTCTTTTTAAAAACCCGAAATGTCAATTTAAGTTAGAAAGAAAATAGTTGCTCATCAGTGACGTAAGACATGAATACTTCATATGGAGTTCGATAGCCTAGTGATTTACGGGGCAGGTTATTTCGCTTACTCATCAGTTGGGTTACCAATTCATCAGGAAGATTGCGGAAATCTAGCTGTTTCGTTAAGCCATCCCGGCGTAAAAGACCGTTGTTGTTTTCGTTCAGCCCTCGTTGATTGGGAGCACCAACCTCGGCAAAGTAAGTGTGAAGGTCAAATTGATTGGCAATCTCGCGCCAGCCGGCGAATTCTTTTCCGTTGTCAAAGGTAATCGATTTGAAGAAGTACCGCGGGAATTTCCGAAGCCACTGACTTAAGTGTTGGTTAATCGCATCAGCCGTCTTTTCGTGCACATTGAGTACAATTTCGACCTTCGATTGGCGTTCAGTCAGGGTCATTACCGCCCCTTGGTGCTTTTTGCCTTGGACGGTATCAGCTTCAAGGTGCCCAAATTCAGTGGCATAGTGCGGAAAGTCCTTGGCACGCTCGTGAATACTTCGCCCCAATTAGCCAGCCTTCCCGCGGCGCTCGACATAGCCATTCGGGTGCCGCTTACCTGGAACGGACATCGAAGCCGAACTGGCCACGTTCAAACATCCGGCCGGTTACAACTAATTGGGCGCTCAGCGCGCCCAATAATGGTATCAGGCGTCCACCCCTGGGCAATTTTGTCGTTGATATAAGTGAGTTCAGCCAGTGACAACTGAGTACGTTTTCGGCCACAACGTTGCTTATTGCGCATATAGTGATCCTGATAATCAGCAATTGAGGCACCGGTTTCCAGGTAACGATAAACGCGATAAACGGTTTCGGCGCAACGGTTGATCATTTGGGCCACTCGATACGCTTTAAGCTTTTGCACGAAAGAATGGGCGATGATTGTCAGCTCGTTTGTGGTAAGATGGGTGTAAGTCATTTGTGGTTTCCTTTCTTTTGTTTAGGGGTATTCAAAAGTCTACCACAAATGGCTTTTCTATTTTTCTAACTTATTTTCTAACTTAATTTTACAAACGGCGAAATTAAATCAATATAACCAGCAAAGAATAGTAAATAAGCACTTAAATAAATAACAACCGTTAAAGACATAGCAACGAAAAATGAAACATTACTACTGCCACCACCAAAAGTTAAAACACCATCCCAAACTGAAACTACAATTCCTTGGGTAATAATTAATAGAACCGGAACTTTATGCTTATTTGTTTCACGGAAGTATTTAGGAATAATTTCTCGTTGAGCAGCAGCGAACATTCCACGTGACGGCCCAACAACCCATGAACTAATTTCTGCCATTACACCAAGGGATAAAGCTAAGGCGATAATTTTAACAAGTAAAGCCAAGTGTGGATCTTGGTAATAAATTAAATACTTAAAAACTTGGTCAACCCCAGCACTTAATGATAGTTCTTTTTGCGGAACAACTGCTGCTACCGCAAATCCACCAAAAGTATCTAGGCAAATAGCAAGAATAACTAATATAAACATTGCCAAGGGATAATTTCGCTTAGGATTTTTAAGCTCATTGATGTGGGTAGCTGAAGCCTCAACTCCCATATAAGCTAGAATAAAAGAGACGAATACTACCATTGTATTTAATCTAGCAAAATCAAGAATAAATGCTTTCGGAGTAAACTTTACTTGTAACGGGCCACCTTTAACTACATACCAAATAGCAAGTGCAATTAAACAAATGGACGGGAGTAAAATACCTAAACTAAAGCCCCATTTTGCAATTCGAGCCGTATATTTAGTACCACCACATTGTGAAAAAACTAATAACCAAAACTCAAAAAAATTAACTGTTGGATTAGCATCTAGGGCTGGCCAATTAATAACATATGAAAATGCTCCTAATATGAGTATTATTTAAAGCACAATCATCATTCGATTAGTACCCCTAAGCATTTACTTGCAAAAGACGTTAACCCAACTACCCCACCAATTGCTCGAGGAGAACATCATATTATTACAAATTCAGATGAAAAAAAGCATTCAGCAAATTAACCTAGGAGGTTTTATCTATGGCAGGATTATACGGAAAAAATGATTAAGAAAAACGTGATGTGTTAGATCCCATTTTCGGTTCATACACCTCTGATCACGCACTATCAAAATATGAATTAAATAAGGAACCTGTTCCTCCAGAAATTGCTTATCGAATTGTCAAAGATCAATTAATTGATGAAGGAAATGCTCGTGAAAATCTGGCTACTTTTTGTCAAACTTATATGGAACCAAAAGCTACTCAAATTATGGCAGAAACAATGCAAAAAAATGCCATTGATAAATCAGAATATCCACGAACAGCTGAACTTGAAAACCGTTGTGTAAATATTATTGCTAAATTATGGCACGGTCAAAAAGATGAAGACTATATGGGAACTTTAACAGTGGGATCTTCTGAAGGTTGTATGCTTGGTGGTTTAGCAATGAAGTTTGCTTGGCGAGAACGAGCCAAAAAATTAGGGCTTGATATTAATGCCCGAAAGCCAAACTTAGTAATATCTTCTGGATATCAAATTTGTTGGGAAAAATTTGCAACATATTTTGATGTTGAGCTACGGACAGTTCCAATGGATGAAGAGCACCAATCGCTTAATATGAATACAGTTATGGATTACGTCGATGAATATACTATCGGTATCGTAGGGATTATGGGAATTACTTACACCGGTCGTTATGACGATATTGCAAAATTAAATGATCTAGTTGAAGAATACAACAAGACAACAGATTACAAAGTCTATATTCACGTTGACGCTGCTTCTGGTGGATTCTATGCTCCATTTATGGAACCTGACATTAAATGGGACTTCCAACTAAAGAATGTTGTTTCAATTAACGCGTCAGGCCACAAGTATGGTTTAGTTTATCCTAGTATTGGTTGGGTATTATGGCGTGATAAAAAATTCCTACCTGACAAGCTAATTTTCAAAGTTAGCTACTTAGGAGGAGAATTACCAACAATGGCAATTAATTTCTCACACAGTGCCTCACAAATAATTGGGCAATACTACAATTTCGTTCGTTTTGGCTTTGAAGGATATAAAAAGATTCAAAAACGTACCCATGACGTTGCAGTTTACTTAGCAACAGAAATTCAAAAAATGGGTATGTTCGAAATAGTTAATGATGGTTCTCAAATTCCAATTATTTGTTACAAGTTAAAAGACTTAACTGCACAAGACTGGTCGTTGTATGATTTAGCTGATAGATTGCGTATGCAAGGATGGCAAGTTCCTGCTTACCCACTTCCAAAGAACTTAGATACAATTGAAGTACAACGAATAGTATGTCGTGCTGATTTCGAAATGAGTAGAGTTCACGAATTTATTGATGATATGAAGCGCGATATCGAAGCTTTAAATAATTCAACATTAGTAGGACATAAAACAACTGAGCTTAAAAAGTATGGTTTCACTCATTAAACCTTAGAATAATTAATAAAGAGATCTAAACAAGCATAACAACTTGCTTAGATCTCTTTTTATTTCGGCAAAACATTCAAAATATACAGCAATGCAATAAAAACAAAAAACATGCTCCACATTACAACATTTACTTCTTTGCGACGTCCTGCGGCAACCATCAAGATTGGATACGTAAGAAAGCCAAATGCAATCCCATAAGAAATGTTATAAGTTAGCGGAATTCCAATAGCAACCAAGAATGACGGCAGTGCAATTTCAAATTTATCCCATTCGATATCTTTCAAGGCGGAAACCATCAATACTCCGACCACAATTAAAGCAGCGGCGGTCACTTGAGTAGTAACAACTTCAAGCAAAGGAGAAAAAGCCATACTTAAAATGAAAAGAGTTCCTGTTACAATCGCAGTCAGACCAGTTTTCCCACCAACCGCAATACCAGCTGAAGATTCAACATATGCAGAAGTTGGGGTTGTTCCCATTACCGCCCCTCCTAACATCGAAAGCGAATCGGCCATTAAAGCCCGACCAATCCGGGGCATTTTGTTATCTTTCATTAATCCTGCTTCTTGGGCTAACCCAACTAAGGTTCCAGCAGTGTCAAAGAAAGCCACCAATAAGAAGATTAAGACAACAGCCCACATCTTCGGATCAGTCATTGTTGGCAAGAACTTAATCCCTACTCCAAAAGTCGGTTCTAAGCTAGGAGCCATTGAAATTAAATGATCCGGCATCTTAACCAATCCCGTTAATAAACCAAGAAGCGTTGTTGCAACTAAGCCGATAAAAATTGCTCCTGGAACCTTTTTGACCATTAAAATTGCAATCAAGAAAATTCCAAAAATTGTAATCCAGGTTGTAGGAACCGTCAGCGATCCTAATTCAACTAGTGATGATTTACTTGAAACAATGATTCCACCACCCTGCAAACCAACAAAAGAGATAAATATTCCTATCCCCGCAGCCATTGCGTATTTCAAATTTTTAGGAATAGCATTAATTACAATCTCCCGCACTTTAAGGAAAGACAAGATCGTAAACAAGACAGAGGCAACAAAAACACCAGCCATTGCCTTTTGCCATGGAATTCCCATTGCCAATACAACCGAATAAGTGAAGAAAGCATTATCACCTAATCCCGGAGCAATCGCAATTGGATAATTAGCCAAAATTCCCATCAAAAAGCAGCCAATAATTGCTGATAAAGCAGTTGCAGTAAAAACCGCCCCTTTATCCATTCCGGCTACTCCTAAAACGCTTGGATTAACAAAAAGAATATAGGCCATTGAAACAAAAGTCGTCAATCCAGCTAAGCATTCTTGCTTAATGTTCGTATTATTCTCTGACAAATTAAAAGTTCGGTCGAAAAAGTCGATTGTTCGTGTTTCTTCCAAAATACACACCCCAAATAAATATGATAGTGTGATTGTTACATATAATTATCCTTTTTTCAACATCAATATTCGTTTTATTTCATAAAAATTCTAAAAACAACCTAAAAAAACAATACTGACATCCGAAAAAAGCGAACAATATAAAAAATAACATATCTTCAAAGATGCAAAAGAGACCGAAAAATTCAATTTTCCGATCTCTTTTCTTTTATCAGCATAAACCACAGTTAATCCTTAATAACTTTTGTCCGTGGATTATGAGGCTTTTCTACTTTTGAAATTACGCCCTTAGCTACTAATTCTTCAATTTGTTCAGGATCATAACCAAGCGAAGATAGAATCTCTTTATTATTTTCACCAAGATCTGGGGCTCGCTTATAGGTTGGTTTATAGTTTGACATCGTAAACGACATCCCCACCGTCTTAAATTCGCCACGATTTCCTCCCTGATTAATCTTAACCAGGGTGCCATCTTTATTTAAGTCTGGATCATTTTCAAGCTCGTGCCAATCTAAAACTGGACCAACTGGTATACCAGCCTCTCCAAGTTTTTTAGTTAACTCATACTTATTGTAATTCTTGGTATACGATTCAATCAAGGGGTAAATTTCTTGCTTATGGAGCTGGCAATGTTCCCAATCCTTAAAGCGTTCATCAGTAGCCCATTCAGGATGGCCCATCGTATTAGCAATTGTCTCCCAGCTTTTGTTTTTATTTTGGATAACAATATAAACATAGGCATTAGGATCCGTTTCCCAACCTTTTGCCTTATAAGTTCAGCCAATCACTTGTCCACCTTCACTATTTTCGGCCCTGGGGATTGCTTTTCCCCATTTATAGTTAGGATAGACTGCATAGAATGGCAATGCTCCGAGATTGTCTAACATCAATTGATCCCTCAATTTAATCCGACAAAGGTTAATAACCGCATCCTGCATTGACTGATAAACATAGCTCCCTTTACCAGTGTGCTCTCGTTGTAGCAAAGCAGCTAAAATTGCAATCGTTAAATGCATTCCAGAATTAGAATCTCCTAATGCCGCTGCTGACTGTGTTGGGATATTTGCATCTCCTTCACTCCATCCCGTTGCCGAAGCCACACCACCAGCAGATTGCGCAACCGGTTCAAAGGCTTTTACATTGGCAAAACGTGATCCCTTATTAAACCCTTTTAACGAGGCCATAATTAAACGCGGATTTAATTTGTGTACTTTTTCCCAGCCAAAGCCTGCCCTAGTCGCCGCACCAGGCCTGATGTTCTCCACAAAAACATCAGCCTTCTTGAGTAAGTCATACATTATTTTTTGACCTTCTGGAGTTTTAATATCAAGAGTTAATGATTTTTTGTTTGCGTTTAATTGTAAATAATAAAGGCTCCATGAATCTTTAATATCAAGCAGTTCATTACGAGTTGGATCTCCGGTATTAGTCCGTTCAATTTTAATAACTTCCGCTCCTAGCCATGCTAAAAGCTGAGTACAGGAAGGCCCCAATTGAACCTGCGTCCAGTCAACAACTTTAATTCCCTTTAATGGGGCATTTTCACTTTGTTCAGTCATTATGATTGCTCCTCTCATTTTCTTCAAGTGGTTGTAAATTAAGCTTTGGATTTAGATTCCCAATATGCCCAGATTCTTTTCCCATCGATGGTGCAATTTGAACATTAATAATATTTGGTCGTCCCGAGTCAACAGCTCTTGCAAAAACATTTTTCATCTCATCGTAATTACTTACAAAATAATTATCACCACCAAAGGCCTTTGCAATTAAATCATACCTTGCAGTTGGATCAAGAGTAGTTGACCCAAGTTGACTGGGAACAACTTGGCCGATTCCGTTATAAATTCCACCATTATTGATAATAACGACCGTAATCGGCAAATCGTTTCAATCTCCATCCCATCAAAACCAAATGCACTATCGCCATCGAGCGCAACAACATGTTTTCCTGTTTCAACCGCCGCAGCAATTGCATAACCAAGGCCAACACCCATGACGTCCCAAGTTCCCGTATCGAGCCGATGACGGGGGAGCTGCATTCCAATCATATCTCGTCCAATGTCAAGCGTATTAGCCCCCTCACTGACTAGATAAGTATCAGGATGTTGTTGGAAGTATTCAGCAATAGGCGCAATTGCTCCATAATGGCCAAATTTTTATGCTACTTTACCATTAGCAATTCGTTGCGCAAACTTTTTGTCATTTTTCTTAGTATCTTGCGCAATTTGCTCTAACCATGCTTCGGGCGCTTGATATCCAGTTGCCAATAGCACTGGAACCAATTTATCTAAAATCGACTTAAGGCCTCCTTGGAGCGGGGCACTAATTGGCTGTGAGGAATCAAACTGCGTGGCATCAATGTCTAGCTGAACAAATTTTGCTTGCAGGTTAAATTGTGGTGCATCCCCATATGAAAGCATCCAGTTTAAACGGGCACCAATTACAATTACTACGTCGGCATTCCGTAGTGAAAGAGAACGAGCCGCTGCAGCAGAATGAGGACTATCATCTGGAATTAGCCCTTTTGCCATCGACATTGGCAAAAATGGAATATTCGTTTCAGCTACTAATTGTTGCACTTGTTTTTCGGTCCGATCATAGGCAGCCCCTTTTCCTAAAATAATAAGGGGCTTTTTTGCATTCTTGATTAAATCAACCGCTCGTGATATTGCTTCATTATTAGGCACCTGCTTAGGGGCAGGATCAACTAACTTATAAACACCTAAATTAGATTGATCAGCAGCATCATCTTCTTGAACAATTGTGCCAGCTGGAATATCAAGATAAACACCACCAGGGCGACCGGAAACTGCTGTCCGAATGGCTCTTGCAACAGCTAATCCCATATCTTCTGCTCGATCAACCCGATAAGCTTTTTTGCAGAAGGGTTTCGCCGCATTATATTGGTCGAGCCCTTCATAATCGCCCTGTGATAAGTTAATAATATGGCGTTCAGACGAACCTGAAATCATAATCAACGGAAAATAATTCTTAGTAGCTTGAGCTAAAGCTGTTAATCCATTCAAAAAACCGGGTGCTGAAACAGTTAATGCAACGCCAGGCTTTTGTGTTAAGTAACCAGTTGCTGCGGCAGCATTAACTGCTGAATCTTCACGGCGAAAACCATAATATTTCATTCCGCGTAATTCAGCGAGCCGCGCTAAATCGGTTACTGGGATCCCAACTATTCCATACATCCGGTTAATATTATTCTTTTGCAAGGCCTTGATTAATAAATTGGCACCTGTCTTATTTAAAGAATCGCCTACCATAATTTGACTCCTTTCTATCATTAAAAATTTAATAGAATCAGTGCACTGTTGATAGTTTTGTATACAATTCTTTTATAAGGTAATTCAAAAAGATTGGCAAATAATATGATTACTTTGCCAGTTCGAAAACTAATTTTTCATCAGTAGACAGATCTTCCCGAAAATGGTACCCGCCGACATTAAACTGTTTGACACCTTCAATTGTTTGAATTTGATTTTCTGCTAAATATCGCACCATATTACCACGAGCCATTTTAGCTAATGTTGCTTTTTGTTTTATCTTTCCATCTATTTCTTCCCCAAAAATACATTTGATAAATCGATCTTGAGTTTGTAGATAAGGAGTAATTGCTTTTTCGTATTCAACCGAGGCTAAGCTAATTACTAAATCATTATTCTTATAGAGCTCCCGATAAAGTTGATCTCCCCAAAAGTCATAAAGATTCTTATATCCATTCACTGGCGCCATGTCACCCATCCCTAAGCGATAAGGTATTATCCCATCAAACGGCCGTAAAATACCATAAAATCCTGATAATACCCGTAAATTGTCTTGAACATATTTTAACCCACCATCCGAAAAAACACTTGGCGCCATATATTGATATTGCAGACCAGTAAAAGCAATAATTGCCGGCGTCAGATTTCGATGAAGATCCATTTGTTGGAGCCATTGATAATTTTTCATCGCTAAACGCGAGCTGCAATTCCCCCATACTTTGTGTAACTCATCATAAGACAAACTCCTCATCCACCCTAAAATGTCTTTTGTTCGCTGAAGAAATTCCGGCAAATCTTTGTAAAATAAGGAGTCAGTATCAACTTGTATTGTTCGTGCTGGAGAAATGATTATTTTCACATATCTCATCCTTTCAAAATTTTTTTGTAAGCTTTTTCAGCTAATTGGTCTAATTAGATTTATGTTTCCTACGCCCACTCAATGATTGCGCTTTCAGTAAATTGTTTCAATAATTTTGATATAGGACAAATCCCGTCATTTCAGCTTGTGAAGCGTTTGACAAGCCTTTTTGATGGTTGTAAATTTATTCATCGTAGAGAGAAAGTGAATAACTTCACCAAATGATTGGTCAAGTTGGAAGGGAGAATATAATGGAACAAGAAAAAGTTCCAGTACAAGGTCAAGTTGCCGAGCGAACAATTTCATTAACTGCTAGTTGGGCATACTTTGCACTGTCAATTGTTATTAACTCAATGGGAAACGTTTTAACACTTGTTACAAGTTCACACGTTCACCCACAATTTCTTGGCTCCGCTTATTGGACAGCCGCAGAAAACAACCTGGGGATCGCCGTTTTAGGGAATAATTCCATGACCCTTTTTTGGGCTTTCATGGTCTTAGGGATGTTAACCTCTGTCCTCAACGCAATTTTGATGCATAAGTGGGACTGGCGACGAATTGGTGGTAATTTTATTTTCATGTTGCCATTTTCTATTTTTATTCAGTGGTTCTCTGACATCTTTAACCGCATTATGCCGGACGCCACTACTTTACCGATGATTATCCTATATGTTTTCATTAACTTCTTAGGGGTTGCTTTCATCGGAACCGCCATTTCAATTTATCAGCGTGTCAACCTCGTGTTACACCCCGCTGATGACCCTTTCCAAATTATTCGTTTCCGTTATTGCCATGGTAATGCAACAATTGCGATGTGGTTATCATACATTCCACCAACAATTATGGCAATTATCGCTGCATTCATGCAAGGCGGTATCTACAACTTTGGATTAGGAACATTATTTGCCCTTGCCTTCCAAGGTGCAATTACTGGTTGGGCAGACCGTTATATCTTCCCTAAATTAAAACACCAGGCCCTTGATATTGGTAATTAAAAGTTTATACAGGAGTGATTTATTATGGCATTTAACAAGAGTTTAGCAGGTTACTTTGACGATGTACAACACATTGGGATTCCAACCGATGACATGGCAAAAACAATTGCTTTTTGGGAAAAGCTTGGTTTTAAGAAGCTTGGTGAATTTGATACTGATGACCAAGGAAATGAAGTTGTTTTCATGCAATACGGTCACCTTACTTTAGAAATCTGGACTGGTGACGGTGCGGTTCACGAAACTGGTGCTATTAACCACATTTCCCTTAATACTAGCGATGCTGATGCAGCTTTCAAGGCTGCTAAGGATGAAGGTTTCAAATTAAAGGACGACGAAGTTCAACATCTTGATTTCTGGGACAAGGGAATTAAGTTCTTTAATATTGAAGGTCCTAACAGTGAAACAATTGAATTCTGTGAAATCGTAAAATAAAACACCAAAGGCGAGGCCGGAAGAAGAATTCTTCCAACCTCGCCTTTTTAATTAGAGCTATGATTTTTTACCGTATTGATGTGGACGGTAGCCGTTATAAAATTGAAAAATCGCAAGGACAATATTAGTCCAATTCATCAACCGAAACCAAGGAGCGATTCCGCCCCCGCCATTGCTGGCAGCATAAAATGTTCAAAAGCCAATTACTACTGCCACTACATTTATCCAGGCAAACGTTCTTGACATCATCCGATTATTAAGGTGCGCAATTGTCCAAACTAGATTGACAATAAACCAAAATGCTAAAACCCAAAATACTGCACTAAACATAATAATCACTTCCCTTATATGTTAGCCTACTTTTGTTTCTTCATAGTCATGATATAACAAAAATTATAATATTATCAAGGAATATAGTTTTCGGTATTTCGTGTTACAATTGCATGATAAGGAGGCGTTCAATATGTCTGAACAAGAAAAAAGTGCTGCTCAACAGCGAATTGACAATGCTGTTTACGGTACACCAAAAATCAAGCCCGATGAACAGCGAAAATACCTCGGAACATTCCGTGAACGCGTCTGTCTAACAATTAGTGTTCAAGAACTACACGAACAAGATTGGACAAAGGCATTAACTGCCGAGTTAGATCGTGGAATTGGCAACCTAGTTTTTATCAACGGTAATCTCCCTCACGACGAAATTCATCCATACACTCAAACTGCCGCTAAAGATAATGCTCAGTTTACGTTAAAAACCGATCCCGAATATAAAACTGATCCAGATTCATTAGCAGTTGTCGTAGCAGCAAAAACAGCTGTTTACCAATCACCAGTCGACGTCAAAAAACGATATCCTAATCTGGTAAATTCAAATAATCATACGGCTGAAAAAACAAATGCTCAACATCAAAGCTTTTTCCACCACCTCTTCCATAGAAAGGATCGTGGCTAATATATGCAGCAACCACTTGCTTATCGAATGCGGCCACGAACGTTAGATGAAGTGGTCGGTCAACAGCACCTTGTGGGACCAGGTAAAATCATCTCACGCATGGTTAAAGCAAAAATGCTTTCTTCAATGATTCTGTACGGTCCTCCCGGCACTGGTAAGACTAGTATTGCCAGTGCGATTGCCGGTTCAACTAAATATGCTTTTCGAAAACTAAATGCGGCAACTGATACAAAAAGGGATTTACAAATCGTCGCAGAAGAAGCTAAGATGAGCGGAACGGTGATCTTACTACTCGACGAAATTCATCGGTTAGATAAAGTAAAACAAGATTTTCTTCTTCCGCACCTCGAAAATGGACGAATCATCCTTATCGGGGCGACAACAGAAAATCCATATATCAGCATTAATCC
Source organism: Limosilactobacillus reuteri (assembly GCF_003072625.1). Classification (NCBI taxonomy): domain Bacteria; kingdom Bacillati; phylum Bacillota; class Bacilli; order Lactobacillales; family Lactobacillaceae; genus Limosilactobacillus; species Limosilactobacillus reuteri. The sequence goes on along the minus strand of NZ_CP027805.1, from coordinate 572,178 downwards.
CGCAATCCGTAGCCGAACCCAAATTTTTCCGGTTCACCCGCTTTCGACTGATGAGATGAAGATTGCTATCCAGCATGCATTGGTTGATAAGGAACGCGGCTTAGGTAATTTACCATTAGTCCTTGAAGAAAATGCTGAGGACCAACTAGTAGCAGCGACCAATGGTGATCTTCGAAGTGCATTAAATGGGTTAGAACTTGCGGCCAAATCAACTGATCCAAGTAAAGATGGGAAAATACATCTTACGCTACCAATTATCGAAGAAAGCGTCCAAAAGAAGGCGTTGTCCGCTGATAAAGATGGCGATGCTCATTATGATGTCATCTCAGCCTTTCAAAAGTCTATTCGCGGGTCAGATACTGATGCAGCCCTCCACTATCTTGCACGTTTAATTGAAGCCGGTGACCTGCCTATTATTGCACGACGTTTAATGGTCACAGCCTACGAAGATATCGGGCTCGCCAATATGCCTGCTGTACAACGAGCTGTTACGGCAGTTCAAACGGCAGAACGAGTTGGCTTTCCGGAGGCACGAATTCCCTTAGCAGATGCTGTCATCGAATTATGCCTGTCACCAAAATCCAATTCGGGAATTAATGCAATTGACGAAGCTCTTGCTCAGGTTCGGCAAGGTGGCTTTGGTGACGTTCCAGCTCACCTTAAAGATGCCCACTATAAAGGAGCTGCTAAGTTAGGCCATGGACTAGATTATGATTACCCTCATGACTATCCCCAAGATTGGGTAGCTCAACAATACTTACCTGACCGAATCAAAGATGCTCAATATTACCAGCCAAAAAATAATGGTCGTTTTGAAGCCAGTTTAGGCCGCCAATATTGGCAATTACGGAAGGCCCAGCAACATACTTTACGGGGTAAACATCATCCGAGCAAATAATTGCACCAACCACTTAAAAATGCTATTATAAAAGTGAAAATTCTGTAGTGTACGCGTTGTCTAAACGCAGGTTTGCCTTACAGTCTATTTACTTTGGGACTAGTGCATTGCCTTTTGGACAACATGCCTTTACACTTGGTAGTTGAATATTAGGCAGCCGTGTCCCACCTGTCTTAAACACAGGTCAACACTGAATGACAATTAACGGCACCAACGGAGTTTTCGTACATATTTAGTGAGGGTGAGAAAGATTTTTGCTTTTTCTCACCCTCATTTTAATTTCATTATAGATAGGATAGATTTTTATGTTGTTACCACTTCTAATGACCCTGTTTGGTTTGATTGCTCTTTTTGAAGGAATCTTTCTCTTAACTCACATCCATAAGCCATTTCTTGTTTTTGACCCTACTAAAAGCAAATATCTAGCTCCACAATTAAAAAATTGGGGAATTGTGATGACCATCGTTGGTATTCTAAGCATCATTTCTGGATGGACAAACAACACTGGATTCCTAGTCATTATGGTAATCATCGGCTGTGTCAGCGAAACATTAATGGCTTTCGCAATTACTGCTGATTTTCGTATAAATCATCGCAAGTAATGTTTCGTAGGCGCTTTACGCTCAATAGTGAAAAAGTGTATAATAAGCATACAATATAAAGATTTCAGGAGGGCACTACAATTATGGCACAAGAATACAAACACATTTTAGTTCCTGTTGACGGTTCTAAAGAAGCTGAATTGGCTTTTAAGAAAGCTGTTGCTGTAGCAAAACGTAATGGTGCAGACACTGAATTACGTTTACTTCACGTTGTTGACACACGTGCATTCCAAAACATTTCTAGTTTCGATACTTCAATGGTTGAACAAGTTACAGAAACTGCAAAGAAAACTTTAGACAAGTACATCGACTATGCTAAAGAGCACGGTGTTGAAAATGCTAGTTACTCCATTGAATATGGTGCTCCAAAGACAATTATTGCTCGGGACATGCCAAAGGAAATGGGTGCTGACCTCATCATGATTGGTGCTACTGGGCTAAACGCTGTTGAACGAATTTTGATCGGTTCTGTTACCGAATTTGTTACCCGAACAGCAATTTGCGATGTTCTAGTAGTACGGACCGATTTGGATAACAAGCCAATCGAAAATCCAAAGAAGCGTCGGTTCTAAATATCAAGATAAAATCAATCAAATGCTTCATAAGCGTTAGCAGGTTGCTAATTATATGGAGCATTTTTTATTATTCAAAACTACTTTTATTAAGATAGGAGCGCAAAGCATTGGAAGTGAAATATGAAACAGTAAAGCAAACTTTACGAAACGAAATTATTGATGGAAAATATAAAATCAATGAAAAACTGCCAACTGAAAGTGCCTTAATGAAGCGTTTTAATGTGTCACGTTATACAATTCGTCGCGCTGTTGGTGACCTTGAAAACGAGCACTATATTTACCGTATTCAAGGTGGTGGGATGTTTGTTCAAGACTGGCAACGTGATTGGACAAAAAGTGAAAAGAATAAAATCATTGGGGTAATCAGCACTCATATGGCTGACTATATCTTTCCTCCAATCATTTCCGGAATTGATAGTATAGTAACAGAACAAGGTTACTCAATAATCGTTGGGAATACGCTTAATGACCATAAACGTGAACGCCAAACAATCTTAAATATGTTGGATCTTCAAATTGCTGGATTAATTATTGAGCCGACGGAAAGCGCCATGCCTAATCCTAACTTAGACCTTTATCGTCAAGTCCAGAAATATAAAATTCCAACAATCCTATTTCACTCCACTTATCCTGGCTTTGATTTTCCTTCTTTACTGACAAAAGATCGGGAAGCAGAGGAGGGTTTAGTGAAATACCTCTTCAGTCTTGGACACACTAATATTTTAGGAGTATTCCAAATAGATGATCAACAAGGGGTTGACCGCATGGCTGGAATGATCAAAACATATCAAGATAATAATATCCCCACCACTAAATCAAATGTTATTATGTACCAATCGAGTGAAAATTACGAAGACATTATTAAAAAAATCGATATGATGCTTAATAGTAATAATGATATTACTGCTATTGCCTGCTATAATGATCGCCTTGCAACAAGAGTTATTAGTCATCTTCAGAAACAGAGAAAACAAGTGCCGACTGATATTTCAGTAATAGGTTTTGATAACTATGAAATGGCACAAATTATCTCCCCTAGCCTCACTACAGCTAATCACCCCAAACGTCAACTAGGTGAAGATGCTGGGAAAATGATCTTAAAAATGATTGCAGGCGAAGAAGTCACTTCAAAAGTTTATACCCCAACAATAATTAAGGGACAATCGACTGCCCCGCTTATTACAAAGGAGAATACCAATGAATAATGAAGTAAAACAATTATTACTTGCTGATGGTCAATCAATGCCTCAAGAAGGATTTGGCTTATATAAAATCACTGATCAAAGTACGATTACCTCCGCGATAAAGTATGCCTATGATGCTGGCTATCGTCTTTTTGATACCGCGCAATTATATAAAAACGAAGCAGGGGTCGGGAACGCTTTACAGGAGCTTGGCTTACCCCGTGAGGAACTTTTCATTACCACAAAAGTATCGGAACCTAATCAAGGGTTTAAGCAAACAATTACCTCTGTTAAAGACTCCCTTCAAAAGTTGAAACTCGATTATGTTAACCTTCTGCTTATTCATTGGCCAATTGAACGAGCTTTCTTTGACACCTGGGCAGCCCTTGAAGAATTAAAGAAAGAAGGTCTGACTCGTTCAATTGGTGTTAGTAACTACCAAATGATCCACCTCCAATATCTTGCTACCCAAGCACATGAGATGCCCGTCATCAATCAAATTGAACGTCACCCACGCCTCAACCAACAACCCTTGCTCCAATACGATAAGGAACATGATATTGTTACACAGGCGTGGAGTCCGCTTGGGCGTGGAACCATCCTTGATAATCCAACCCTCAATAAGATCGCTGCTAACCATCATAAGTCTGCCGCCCAAGTCGTCCTCCGCTGGCATTTGCAAAGCGGGGTCGCCTTCATTCCGAAGTCAGTTCATGAAGCGCGAATCAAGCAAAATATTAAAATCTATGACTTCACATTAAGCGACGAGGAAATGACTGCTATTAATATCCCCGAAATGTCAATTTAAGTTAGAAAGAAAATAGTTGCTCATCAGTGACGTAAGACATGAATACTTCATATGGAGTTCGATAGCCTAGTGATTTACGGGGCAGGTTATTTCGCTTACTCATCAGTTGGGTTACCAATTCATCAGGAAGATTGCGGAAATCTAGCTGTTTCGTTAAGCCATCCCGGCGTAAAAGACCGTTGTTATTTTCGTTCAGCCCTCGTTGATTGGGAGCATCAACCTCGGCAAAGTAAGTGTGAAGGTCAAATTGATTGGCAATCTCGCGCCAGCCGGCGAATTCTTTTCCGTTGTCAAAGGTAATCGATTTGAAGAAGTGCCGCGGGAATTTCTGAAGCCACTGACTTAAGTGTTGGTTAATCGCATCAGCCGTCTTTTCGTGCACATTGAGTACAATTTCGACCTTCGATTGGCGTTCGGTCAGGGTCATTACCGCCCCTTGGTGCTTTTTGCCTTGGACGGTATCAGCTTCAAGGTGCCCAAATTCAGTGGCATAGTGCGGAAAGTCCTTGGCACGCTCGTGAATACTTCGCCCCAATTGGCCAGCCTTCCCGCGGCGCTCGACATAGCCATTCGGGTGCCGCTTACCTGGAACGGACATCGAAGCCGAACTGGCCACGTTCAAACATCCGGTAAAGAGTTCGCCGGTTACAACTAATTGGGCGCTCAGCGCGCCCAATAATGGTATCAGGCGTCCACCCCTGGGCAATTTTGTCGTTGATATAAGTGAGTTCAGCCAGTGACAACTGAGTACGTTTTCGGCCACAACGTTGCTTATTGCGCATATAGTGATCTTGATAATCAGCAATTGAGGCACCGGTTTCCAGGTAACGATAAACGCGATAAACGGTTTCGGCGCAACGGTTGATCATTTGGGCCACTCGGTACGCTTTAAGCTTTTGCACGAAAGAATGGGCGATGATTGTCAGCTCGTTTGTGGTAAGATGGGTGTAAGTCATTTGTGGTTTCCTTTCTTTTGTTTAGGGGTATTCAAAAGTCTACCACAAATGGCTTTTCTATTTTTCTAACTTATTTTCTAACTTAATTTTACAAACGGCGATCTTAAATAACTTTACACGCGTAGGTAAAGAACCAGCACTAGTTTACGAATATAACCTTAAATATTAAGAATGATAAAGGGAACTAAGATAACGGCCGTCACATGACCATATCTTAGTTCCCTTTTTGCGTTAAAAATAACCCGGGAAATAATCAATTATTCTACATATGGATTCTCTTTAATGATCCGTGCTGGATTACCGGCAATAACAACATTATCACCAAACGACTTTGTCACTACACTTCCAGCACCAACAATTACATTATTACCCAAAGTTACACCTGGACAAATAATGGATCCCCCACCAATCCATACGTCATCCCCAATAGTGACATCCTTACTTTGGCCGTAAGCTCCATTGCGTCGTAATCGTGGGTCAAGGGGATGATTGACAGTATAAATCTGCACGCGCGGTCCCAATAAACAATGCTTCCCAATCCGAATTGGGCTTACATCAAGCATGACACAATCATAGTTAGCGAAGAAATCATCATCTACATAAATGTTATAACCATAATCGCACTTGAATTGCGGATGAACTTCACACTTTTCGCCAACGTGTCCAAATAGTTGACGAATCACTGTATTGCTTGCAGTCGGGTTCATTTCACCAAGAGCATTAAATCGTTCAACTAATTGGCGGGCATATTGACGCTCTTTAACTAATTCAGGATCATAAACATTAAAAACTTCCCCTGCTAGCATTTTCTCTTTTTCAGTTTTCATTATTTCCATCTCCTGATAAAAAATGGTTCTACTCGTCTCGAGGTTTGCCGAGTAGAACCATTTTAAGGATTTTTAATTAAAATTAACTATTCAATAAAATCAACCTTAACATCTAACATTCCGAAAAGATCTTTAATTTGTTGTGGCTTCAAACTGAAACTCAAGATTGTGTGGTGACCGCCACCAGCGTGCATCCAGCGTTCAGCTCCTTCCTTTAAGCCAACAGTTGGCGTCCATAACTGCTTAGCAACTGGAAGATGAGGCGTTTCAGCTTCTGGCTTGTGACAATCAACTGAGTAACCAATAACCTTGTAACCATCGTTGAAGTATGAAAGGGTAACATCGACAGCCTTACCTTCCCGACCAGTAAATACTAACCGTGCTGGGTCATCTTTACCACCAATGTCTAATGGGTGAACTTCAACCCGTGGCTTATCTGAAGCAATTGTTGGGTCAACTTCAAGCATATGTGAACCAAGAATTGCTTGGTGACCTGGACGAAGATCTAATGTATAGTCTTCCATAAAGGCAGTAGCAACATTATCCGCTGCAATCTTCAATAAGCGGTCCATGCCGGCAGACTTCCAATCACCTTCAGCACCAAAGCCGTAGCCATCACGCATCAATAATTGAGCAGCTAAGCCAGGCAATTCTTCAAGGCCATGTAAGTCTTCAAAGTTAGTAGTAAAGCCAGTGTAGCCTTTTTCATCCATAAACTTCTTCAAGCCAAGGTATTCACGAAGTTGGTAACGAACTGAGTGTTCATAGTGTTCCTTAGTATTGTCACCTTGGACCATTTCGTAACGACTTGCTAAGTCCTTGTAAGCAGCATCAATTTCTTCTTCACTGATACCATTTACATATTCAACCAAGTCACTTACTGGCCAGTAGTCAACAGTCCAGCCAAGGAACATTTGGGCTTCAACCTTGTCACCTTCAGTAACGGCAACATTACGCATTGTATCACCAAAACGAACAATCTTAATGTTAAAGCTTTCGTTGTAAGCAACTGCAACATTTTGCCAGTCAGCGATTTCTTCTTGAACTTCTTCATCACCCCAGAAGCCGTAAACAATCTTGTTATGCTTTTGTAAACGAGCGTTAATGTAAGCATATTCACGGTCACCATGAGCTGATTGGTTTAAGTTCATGTAATCAAAGTCAATGGTGTCATATGGAATCTTTTTCAAGTATTGAGTTGCTAAGTGAAGTAGTGGCTTTTGCAAAAGCTTAGTTCCCCGAATCCAGTTCTTTGCTGGTGAGAAGGTATGCATCCATGTCATAACACCGGCAACGTTATCATTGTAGTTAGCTTCCTTCATAAACTTAGTGATTCCTTCAGCAGTTGTCATAACACCCTTGAAGACAACCTTGTAAGGCAATTTACCACTTTCATTTAACTTATTAACAATATCTTCAGCATCAGCAGCAACTGACTTTAATTGTTCTTCACCGTAAAGGAATTGACTACCAGTAACAAACCAAAATTCGTAATTCTTAATATCCATGAGATTACACTCCTTTTATCCTAAAAAGTTTTTAAATGTAGCTACCAAATTAATTAAGCGTGAGCTGCATGATCTTTTGAATGCGCATTATTTTTTCCGTAATATGCATTCGCACCATGCTTGCGGTAATAGTGTTTGTCCAATAAGTATTGTGGTAAGTGAAGGTCTTGGTGCGTTAATTGCATTGCATGATAATCTTCTTCTGCCACAACTTCTAACACCTTAGCATTATAAACTGCTTTGTCAGGTGTTGGCCCCCAGGTAAATGGGCCATGTTGCATTACTAATGCCGCTGGGGTTGCTTCATAGTCCAAGCCCCGTTCTTTGAATGAACGAACGATTACCTTTCCTGTATTACCCTCATAGTCTTCTTCAATTTCTTCCTTCGTCAAAGCATCAGCGGCTGGGACATCAGTATAGAAAGTATCAGCGTGCGTGGTATTCATCGCTGGAACATCCATCTGTGCAGCTGCAAATGCTACTGCCCATGGTGAATGAGTATGAACGACTCCACCAATCTTTGGGAAATGATTATAAAGGTAAGTGTGAGTAGGAGTATCACTGGATGGATTCAAGTCACCTTCGACTACCTCACCATCCAAGTTGACAACAACCATATCTTCCGGCTTCATCTCTTCATATGGAACTCCAGAAGGTTTAATAACAAACAATCCTTTTTCACGGTTAATTCCTGAAACATTGCCCCAGGTAAAGGAAACAAGGCCTAGTTTAGGAAGCCGCATATTTGCTTCATAAACTTCTTTCTTTAAATCTTCTAACATGTACTATTTACTCCCTTTCTCTTCACGTTCTTTAATGTCATCACCAGCTAATGCTTCAACAGGTAAGCCTGCTTGGTAACGAGTAATAAAGCTTTCATATCCCTTTACACCAGCAGGTTCTGGTGTAAGGGTCATACTTTCTGGATTCTTAAATACTTTTTCGTCAAGGTAATCTGCTAGGGATTCTTTTCCGTAAGTCTCAGCGTACTTAGCAAGGACTGCCATTCCCCATGGTCCACCTTCACTAGCAGTATTCATGATTGTAATTGGGATATTTAAGGCATTTGCCAAAACTTGTTGCCCAATAACTGGTGTCCCAAAGAGTCCCCCTTGTGCAACCATGACATCGGTTTGAACGTGTTCTTCATTTAGCAAGATATCCATCCCAATCTTCAATGGTGCAAACGCTGCATAGAGTTGAGTAAGGAAGAAGTTGGAGAGGTTCATCTTACTATTTGGAGTACGGACAAATAAAGGACGTCCTTCTTGAATCTTGGTGATATTTTCACCAGAAAGATAACTATAATTAATTAATCCGCCAACATCTGGGTCGGAGTGAACCGTTGAATCAAATAGGGTCTCGTAAAGCGTATTGGTATCAATCTTAGCCCCAATTGCATTAGCAAAATCTCTAAATAAGCCAACCCAGGCGTTGATATCTGAGGAACAATTATTGATGTGGACCATGGCTACTGGATCACCGGTTGGCGTAGTAACAATGTCAATATCACGGTGGAGTTTCTTTAATGGAGCATCCAACACATTCATTGAGAAGGCTGAAGTTCCAACTGAAATGTTTCCTGTCCGTTTTCGAACACTGTTAGTTCCAACCATTCCAGTTCCTGCATCCCCTTCTGGAGGGGCCATCAAACTACCAGCTTGCAAAGTCCCACTTGGATCAAGTAACTTTGCTCCATCAGCAGTTAAGTGACCTGCATCGCGTCCAGCTACCAGGACTGCAGGCAAAATATTCTTAAGTTGCCATGGGTATTGTTCAACTTCTGGTAATGAGTTGAATTTTTCAATAAAGTCTTGACGATAAGTTAATGTTTGATCATCGATTGGAAATACTCCTGATGCATCTCCAATTCCCAAAACTTTTTCACCCGAAAGCTTCCAGTGAACATAACCAGCTAAAGTTGTAATGAAATCAATATCTTTAACATGCGGTTCCTTGTTCAAAATTGCTTGGTAGAGGTGAGCAATACTCCATCGCTGTGGAATATTAAAATCAAATAAATCAGTTAACTTATCTGCAGATTCTTCGGTAATGTTGTTCCGCCAGGTTCTAAATGGAACAAGTAATTGGTTATTTTTATCAAACGGTAGATACCCATGCATCATAGCACTGACACCAATTGAACTAATTTCATCTAAGCTCACATGGTACTTACTTTGGACATCTGCTTTAATCTTGGCATAAGCAGTTTGAATTCCTTCCCAAACTTGATCCAGCGGGTATGTCCAGATTCCATCTTTTAATTGATTTTCCCAGGTATAGCTTCCAGAAGAAATAGTTTCGAAATCAGGATTAATCAAAACTGCTTTAATTCGGGTAGAGCCTAATTCAATTCCAAGTGAAGCCTGACCATTTTTTAACTGTGTCGCTGTTTCACGTAAATTCATAGAGTATTCCTCCTAATTTTCAGGATTGCCGGCTTTTACTCGACCACGGTTTGTTCCTTGCTCTTCAATTTCTTCAAGAGTGTGACCACGAGTTTCAGGAACACAGGTCTTAACAAAGATAACTCCTAAGATACAGATAATTCCGAAGATCGCGAAAACAGCTTCTTGTGGCATACCTGCAGTCATAATTGGGAAGATAAAACCAACTAACCATGATCCAATCCAGTTAAATGATGAAGCTAAACCAGATGCACGACCTCGGATAGCTAGTGGGAAAATTTCACCAACAAGCACCCATGTTAACGGAGCCCATGTGAAGGAGTAAAAAGCAACATAGATACATAAGAACACAACAATTGTCATCGGATTCTTATTTGGCATCATCCAATTAATAACGGCTGGAAGAATGAAAGAAAGTCCCATGACTGCACCACCAACCATTAACAATGTCCGCCGGTTAAATTTATCAGCAATCCACATGTAAACTAGGAAACCAACAACTAAGATAACCCCTTGAACAATTGGCCACATTAAGTTTGAAGATGCAGCTTGGCCAGTTGCTTTTTGAACAATTAATGGAATGTAGTAGAAGATCGCGTTTGCACCTTGGAATTGTTGGAAGGCTGCAACCCCAACCCCAGCAATAACTAGGTAACGATACTTGCCACTGAATAAGGTTGACCAACTTGTCTTTTGATTTGCTTGTCGCTCTTCTTTAGCAGTTTCTTTAATACTTGCTAATTCTTGGTCAATCTCAGCTGGATTTTTACGAATGTAGGAAAGAACTTTCCGCGCTTGTGCTTCATCACCTTTACGTAATAAGAACCGTGGAGATTCTGGCAAACGAAGAACACCAAGGAATAAGATTAAAGCAGGAACAGTTGCCAATCCTAACATAAGACGCCATGCCCATTCACCAGGAAGGTCTTTCAATAAGAAGTCAACGACATATGACAATAACATTCCAGAAACAATCATCGTTTGGTTGAGTCCAGATAAACGTCCACGCGCTTTAGCTGGTGCCATTTCGGACATATAAACTGGTACTAAAGCTGAGGCAGCCCCTACCGCTAAACCTAAAAGCATCCGAACGATAATTAGATAGTAGGCACTTGCTTCGCCCATGTCTGGTGAAACACCAGATAAAACTGAGAATACCATGAATACAATCGCAGACATTAAAATCATTTTCCGCCGACCAAACTTATCAGAAAGTTGTCCGGCTAATGCGCCCCCGAAGATTGCCCCAAACATAACTGCTGAAGTAATCCACCCAACTAGAGAAGCTGCATTTTCAAGGTGCCAGTCAGCTTGTAAGAAAGGTAAGGCACCAGTCATAACACCGATATCGTAACCAAATAGGATGCCCCCAAATGATCTGAAGAAGTAGATAAATGCACTTGATATTTTCTTCTCGGCTTTAGCCATTACATTCATCCTCCTTAAAAATTAAAAAGTAATAGTTTTTTTATGAACATGAACGCGCTTTTATTGAACAACTATTACTACAGAATATTTGTACGTATAAGCAAAATGTATATCCATAAATTGGTCATAACCAATTGTGAAAAGTCGTTTTATACATTTAACAATTCTGTGTCTATCTTGTACTTAGAAGCTGTTATGCATGTGAAAAATATTTTTATTTTTTTACTACTAAAAAAAGACTAATTCCCGTTTAATGCACACAAACTGGAATTAGCCTTTAAAAATCAATTAAATTTTTATTAAATATTTATACGGATAAATATTTAAGCTTATACTAAAAAACGAAGCTGAGACATATCAATCATCTCTCAGCTTCGTTTTTTAGTTACACATATTTTAATTAAATTTCTAGATTCTTTGATTCTAATAAAATTGTATCTTCCGTGACTGATCCATTACGAGCGATACGAAGACTTTCAGCAATCTTTAATGCTTTTTTAGCTTCTTCCTTGTCGTTCTTTAGGATGTAGCTACGACCTATACAAAGATATAGTTCATCTAATAAGAATAATGAATCATGTTCCCGACAAAGTTCAATTCCCTTATTAGCAACTTCAATAGCGTTATCAGGATCTTCAAGTTGAAGATATAATTCTGCAATTTGACAATCAATTGATGCCCATTGATGAAGGCTCCCAATCAATTTTTTATTGTCAATCAGTTTTACAGACCGGTTAGTTAACCGTGCTGCCCGTTCTTTATCACCACGTTTTAAGTAAGCAAGCGCCATTCCTGCAGTTGTCATGGCTAAATAAATATTAGCACTAGTAGTAGCAAATTGAGTTAAAACAAGTTCAAAATTAAAAATAGCTTCATCAATTTGGTTATTTTCAACTTGAACCATTCCTACTAGATAGTAGTAACGTTGTTTATCAAAATCACTCTCTAGCTTTTTTACATGAACCTTCTTCAAAAGCGCTGAAGCATCTTCAAAATTGCGGGAAATCAAATTATCAACAATTTGGTTGAATGTTTCATTAATTCCACTAACTTCATTTTCGACAATTCGATCAGAAGAAATATTTAAGCGTTCACATATTGCCGTTAAAATATCCATTTTGGGTAAGCGATTTTGTTTTTCCATTAGGCTGATTGTCGCTTGAGTACAAATCCCTTCAGCCAAAGCCGTTTGGGACAATCCACGCTTGCGACGAATTTGTTTTAATACGTCTCCTCGGAGTCTCATTGTTTACCTTCCTTAATCATAATTATTGAATATAAATTATGTACTCTATGAACTGTACCATTGCCAATCGTATTATACACCATTAGCAACAAAAATTACTTTGGTTTTACCTAGGTCTTTTATTATAGACCAAAAATAAATCAATACTATCTTTATGCTTAAAATGCGATAAATTTTATAACGCCGTTTGTAAAATTAAGTTAGAAAAATAGAAAAGCCATTTGTGGTAGACTTTTGAATACCCCCTAAACAAAAGAAAGGAAACCACAAATAACTTACACCCATCTTACCACAAACGAGCTGACAATCATCGCCCATTCTTTCGTGCAAAAGCTTAAAGCGTACCGAGTGGCCCAAATGATCAACCGTTGCGCCGAAACCGTTTATCGCGTTTATCGTTACCTGGAAACCGGTGCCTCAATTGCTGATTATCAAGATCACTATATGCGCAATAAGCAACGTTGTGGCCGAAAACGTACTCAGTTGTCACTGGCTGAACTCACTTATATCAACGACAAAATTGCCCAGGGGTGGACGCCTGATACCATTATTGGGCGCGCTGAGCGCCCAATTAGTTGTAACCGGCGAACTCTTTACCGGATGTTTGAACGTGGCCAGTTCGGCTTCGATGTCCGTTCCTTGCCGATGCGAGGTAAGCGGCACCCGAATGGCTATGTCGAGCGCCGCGGGAAGGCTGGCCAATTGGGGTGAAGTATTCACGAGCGTGCCAAGGGCTTTCCGCACTATGCCACTGAATTTGGGCACCTTGAAGCTGATACCGTCCAAGGCAAAAAGCACCAAGGGGCGGTAATGACCCTGACCGAACGCCAATCGAAGGTCGAAATTGTACTCAATGTGCACGAAAAGACGGCTAATGCGATTAACCAACACTTAAGTCAGTGGCTTCGGAAATTCCCGCGGCACTTCTTCAAATCGATTACCTTTGACAACGGAAAAGAATTCGCCGGCTGGCGCGAGATTGCCAATCAATTTGACCTTCACACTTACTTTGCCGAGGGTGGTGCTCCCAATCAACGAGGGCTTAACGAAACAGCTAGATTTCCGCAATCTTCCTGATGAATTGGTAACCCAACTGATGAGTAAGCGAAATAACCTGCCCCGTAAATCACTAGGCTATCGAACTCCATATGAAGTATTCATGTCTTACGTCACTGATGAGCAACTATTTTCTTTCTAACTTAAATTGACATTTCGGGTAAAAAATAAATGCTTATAACCATCTTCACAGTCACCCCCGCGATGGTTATAAAGTACTGCAAGTAGCGTGACAGTAGGCCAGTCTAATACTTACAAAAACTGCGTATCTTCATTATATTATAAATTGTTCTTACTGCAATACTAAACCACAGATTTTATACCATTACGATAACATTTACTTTCTATTATGAGTTTAATAATAAAAATAGTTAGCACATTGTACTCACAACATCCTAACCATCAAATAATTATTCTTTAGTCTTCGTTATATTTCTTTTGACCAACACGTTCGGTACCAAGCTTACGGAAATCGTACTTAATCTTACTGTTTCGTTCAAATTCTTGTAATCCTAATTGAATTAGCCGATCAATCAAGTCGGAATATGAAATCCCAGAAACTTCCCACATTTGAGGGTACAAACTAATGTTAGTAAATCCTGGTAAAGTATTTGGTTCACCAAGATAAGGGACATTATTGCTGTCAACTAAAAAGTCAATCCGAGCCATCCCCTTCATTCCTAATGCTTTGTATGCCTTCAAAGCCATGTCTGTAATTTCATCAACTAAGTATTGTGGTAATTTAACAGGAAGTTCAAAAACAACTCCACTGGCATCCACAAATTTGTTTTCGTAATCATAGAATGGCTCATCCTTAGGTACACGTACAGCTCCTAACTTAGAGGCAATTGGGTGTTCATTTCCTAAGATTGAAATCTCAATTTCTTGAGGATTAGCGATTCCTTGTTCTACTAAGATCTTGTAGTCATACTTAAAGGCATCGTCTAATGCTTTTTCGTATTCTTCAGCGTTAGTAACTCGATGAATTCCAACGGAGGAACCTTGCTTAGCTGGCTTTACAAAAGTGAGATTGCCTAATTTTTCTTCAATCCGTCCCCATGAATAATCAGCCCGGTTTTCTGGCGTAACTACTACATAAAGGGTGTTGCGAATACCAGCTTGGCTAATAATCTTCTTAGTAAGATCCTTGTCAAAAGCCATTGCACTAGCTGCAATATTTGAACCAACGTATGGCTTATTAAGGAGCTTAAAGAGACCTTGAATTGTACCATCTTCACCTAAATTACCATGAATAACAGGGAAGAAGAAATCAATTTCCTTTTGTTCGTTTAAGGCCATAATTGGTGCCAATGGACTACTCATATCCATCTTTTGATATGCTTCTGCTACCACTTGGTCTTCAGGTTCGCCATCAAAAATCTTTTGAGAATCCTCATTGCCTAATAGAATTCCATCCTTTGTAAACATAAAAAGACTTACATCATACTTTTCCTTATCAAGAGCATCATAGATATTATGTGCTGATCGCTTTGACACATCATGTTCAGAGGAGTTGCCACCAAATAATAAAGCGATGTGTAATTTTTGGGTCATAATAAATACCACCTTAAATATTTTTATCTTAGCCGTTTCCTAGAACCTTAAGTATAACATGAACTGGAAAGATCCGCCAATACTAAAAATCGAGTAGGAGATAATTGATTAGTTCAATTATCGACCTCTCACACCACCGTACGTACGGTTCCGTATACGGCGGTTCGACAACTTAATCACATTGAATTGACTGGAGCGTCTTGGACATATTCATAAGTCCGAGTTGTTCCAGTTTTCTATTAGTTAGAGAATAGCTCAAGGTCTTACTATGTGCAGTTCGCCAGTAGCCCTTTCGGGTACTAGCGAAGACATATGCATCATGCTGGGGCAGCCCCAACTTCTGTAAGTTAGTTACCTTAGTTTTAAACTTTTTCCATTGCTTCCAAATATACTGCCTTATTCGGACCCTCAACCACTTGTCAAGGCGTTGAATAAAGTTAGTTAGTTTCCCAATTGAGTAGTACTGAAGCCACCCACGCATTTTTCGATGAATTTCTTCAAACATTCTTGTCAGAGATATTCCACGATTACGTTTAGTTAATAACTTCAGTGCTTTCTTTACTCGTTGTTGCGATTGTTTAGCTGGACGGGCGTAGGCCCCATTGTGGTCTACACCCAACGAAAAGCCAAGAAACTTCAACCGTAGCGGGCTACCGACTTTGGTTTTATCTGGGTTCACTTTAACTTTCAAGCGCTTTTCTAGAAACTGGGTAATGCTTCGCATTACTCGTTCTCCGGCTCGTTGACTTTTAACATAGATGTTACAATCATCCGCATAGCGCACAAAGTGGTGACCACGTCTAGTCAACTCTTCGTCCAACTCATTTAGATAGATGTTCGCCAGTAGTGGTGACAATGGCCCTCCTTGTGGGGTTCCTTTTTCACTCTTAGCGAAAAGCCCATGGTCTAAGACTCCGCTAGTTAGAAACTTACGAATGAGTCTTAGTGTCCATGGGTCATCAATATATTGTTGGAGATACTTAATCATCAAGTCATGATTAACGTTATCAAAATAGGCTTTTAGATCTAAGTCGACAACTCTTCGATAACCTTGATTATAAAGATCTACTACTTTTGAAATAGCGTCATGGGCCCCACGGTGGGGACGGAAGCCAAAGCTATTATCAGAGAAAACACGCTCAAAGATAGGCGTAAGAATTTGGGCTACAGCTTGTTGAACCATTCGGTCCACCACCGTTGGTATTCCAAGTCTTCTTACTCCACCATTAGGCTTCGGAATTTCTACCGTTTGACTGGAGCTGGTTTATACTTGCCCTCACGCAAACTAGCGATCAGTTCCGTCTTATTTTCTCTGAGATATGGCAGAAGGTCATTGACTGTCATATCGTCAACACCTGCTGTTCCTTTGTTTCTCTTAACTCGCAAATAAGCCTGATTAAGGTTATTGCGATCCAAGACTAAGTCTTGGATAGTGACACTCATACCTTTACCTTCACCATAATCGGTACTACGCGCCCTTGTGTACTTTCGGTTTTCCAAACCTATCCTCGACAAGCGGTCAGCTTGTTGTTCTGTTTTCTGCGATTGTCGCACCTGATTACACCTCCGATATAAGTTACAAGTTATTGTCGTTTAGTCCTTCATCTGATTATTCAAACTACTATGACCTCGGCTGACTTCTGGCTTACTCAACACTGCATCACTGCACCGCTTATTTCTGTGGAAATTAAACTTATTCCTCTTGTCGGAAACGTGTAGGCCAGATCTCCCCAGGTAAGAATATTAGCTTTCGTACCATGTCATCGTTAGCTTTACTGAGACCAATTTAGAGTAGTATTGGACTTCAACTTGTCTAGCAGCCTTATCCAGTTAATTTCAGCCTTATAGCTACTTCTTGTTCATCGATGCAGTACTTTACCTTAGACTTCCTTCAGATTCCACCTCACGGTGGACACCCTTGTCCTCAGCTCATGGTTCCGACTACTACGGCCCATAGCGGACTTTCACCACCTAGCTAATACCCATGCCGGGCGCACTAGGGGACTAGAATCAAGTGCCCTTAATCCTAGTCCCCTAATTTTTTATTTAACTTCAACAATCCAGTTTTTTTCCATATCGCTTGAATTTAATCCAGCCGGATCATCAATAATAGCTTCATTTATTTTGGTAATCTTACCATCAATGGGGCTATCCACATCGGTAACTGCTTTTTCTGCTTCAACCGCAATAAACTTATCAGCTTGTTTCAAGGTTGTCCCTACTGCCGGTACATCGATGAAACTTACTTCTCCTAACTCATCACGGCCTTCATCGTTTAATCCGACACGTTTAGTACCATCTGCTTGTTCTTTTACCCAAAAATAATCTTTTGCCATTTTATGACTCCACTATCTAAATTCACGATTACTGCTAAACATATACGAATGATGGTGGTAACGCATCGACATCACCATCCCAATCCCAATCAGGTTACCAATTAATGAGGATCCCCCAGCACTAATAAATGGAAGCGGAATACCAGTTAATGGTAATAGACCGATGTTCATTCCAATATTTTCAAAAACGTGGAATAAAATCATCATGATGACCCCGGTTGAGATATAAGCATAGAATTCGTTCTTGGTGTCGAATGTTACTCGAATCATTAAGTAGATCAGTAACAAATAGATAAGGATTAATAAAACCCCACCAATAAACCCAAAATTCTCACCGATAACGGAAAAAATCATATCTGATTCACGAACCGGAACATAAACCTTTGAGTTATTAAAACCAGTTCCAGTAATACCACCAGAACCAACCGCTTTAATACTCTGCCATAACTGATACCCTTGGTTAGTTGTATCCTGTTCTGGATGAAGCCAGGTATCAACCCGATCAAACTGGTATGCTTGAAACCCAACATGTTCAAGTATTTGTCGGCCAACCGAACTAGTTACCATCGCTAAGGCTGAGCCCCCAACAACAACTAATATCGTAGCTGCTGGCGCTAAAATTCGCCAAGTAACTCCAGAAACTAAGACCATTCCACAGAAAATAGCGAAGAATACCAACCCAGTCCCAAAGTCATTTTGAAACTTCAGCGAAATCAAAATTGGTATTAGCCATAAGAACATCGTCCCAATTAATCGCCAATCTGAATCAACAGTATGCACACTATATCGATTATTATGAGTCGTAATAACACGCCCCATCATTAAAATATAGGCAGGCTTCATTATTTCCGAAGGCTGAAACGTAAATGGTCCAATTGCAAACCAGCTCTTAGCCCCTGTACTAGCATAATAGGCTCGACTATAAAAGACTAGGATTGCGAACATTAAAAATACACTTAGCCAGTATACAATTGGTGCTAATTTCCATAATTGTTCAGCATCAAATTGCATAATGACAATAATAAGGATTGTTCCAACCGCATACCAAACCAACTGGGTAATAACCTGTCGTGCCACACTAGTTTGCTGCCGATCATGAACTGCCGCTACATAGATTGAAGCAAGACCAATCAAGGCTAACAAAAGAACACAGAATATAATTCCCCAGTCAATCCGACTCTCTACATCATTTTGCGAACGTTGCATTACCAAACTCCTTTACAAATTATTAATCAAAGAGGATGGGTCACCAAACTAATGCTGGTGAAGATGATATTGTTGAAGGACTATTTCTAATCCCTCTTCTTGAGAACGAACATAAAATTCGCTCTGGTCACTTATCAGCATTGCTTTGAAACGTTCATTATCGGTTACAACTTCACCAATCAATCGGTCTCCAATAAAAATTTGTTGAACCGGCTGATTACGACGTTCAATATCTTTAACGCTGACTTCTACTTTTTTATCTTTCTTTGACACTTTTTCACCCTTAATAACTATTATTACTCCTGACGACAAAAAGTAAAATGATTAGGTACCGGATCATAGCCACCACGAGAAAACGGCTGACAACGAAGGAGCCGCCAACTTCCGAGTAATATCCCCTTTAAACCAAAGCGTTGTAAAGCTTCTAACATGTACTGTGAACATGAGGGGGTAAAGCGACATACGCGAAATGGTCGTTGGGCGGAAATGCCTTGTTGATACCAGCGTATAAGGTCACATAAAATCCTTACCATTTCAACTTACTTCTCTCATTCAGTCTTTTGCATCCGTTCTAACATTTCACCAGCACCCTTAGCAACATTGTCTAATGGGTCTTGTGAAACAACAACCGGTACCTTTAGACGAGCACTGAATAATTGATCGACACCCTTTAATAAAGAAGTACCACCAGTTAACATTATTCCCCGGTCAATAATATCACTAGCTAACTCTGGTGGAATTGTTTCTAATACATTTACAGCTGCTGAAACAATTTGTTCAAGCGTATCATTCAATGCTTCTTCAATTTCATTTTCATTAACAGTGATTTGCTTTGGCATTCCAGTAGCTACATCACGACCACGAACATCCATTGTTTCAGGATCATCAGCCCGTAATGCAGTCCCCAGTTCCATTTTGATCTTTTCAGCAGTATGTTCACCAATTACTAAGCCGTGCTTGTTCTTGATATAAGAAGCAATATCACTATTCATCTTGTCACCGGCCATCCGAATTGACTGGCTTGAGACAATATCGCCTAATGAAAGAATGGCGATATCACTGGTACCACCCCCCATATCAATGACCATGTTTCCACGAGGTTTAAAAATGTCTAATCCAGCACCAATTGCTGCTACTTTGGGCTCGTATTCAAGGTAAACTTTACCACCACCAGATTGTTCAGCAGCTTGAATAATTGCCTTCCGTTCAATCTCAGTAATATTCGTTGGTGCGCAGATCATGATGTTTGGCTTTGACATGAACCCTTTAACGCTTAGTTTACCAATAAAGTAGGAAAGCATTTCTTGAGTAACATCAAAATCAGAAATAACTCCATCCTTTAATGGACGAATAGCCCGAATGTTACTAGGAGTACGTCCAACCATTCGGTATGCTTCTGAACCAACAGCCAATACTTTATTGGTTTTTGTATCAACCGCCACAACTGACGGTTCATTTAGAACAATACCCTTGCCTTGAACATAAATCAAAACATTGGCAGTTCCCAAATCAATTCCAATATCCTTTGCCATTAATTTCTTCTCCTTTTAGCTAGTTAAGTTTTAACGCTAAACTCGTTAATATCGTTCGTAATTATACCACAAAATAGGGATACAGATAGACATCGCTTACGAATCTTTAATCTTGATTTGTTTTATTCTTAGAAGGCTTTACCGCCAATTTAATTTTATCATCGACATCAATTCGATCAATCTTAGCCCCTAATTGTTGTAACTTTTGGTGAAGATGGTAATATCCCCGATCAATATATTTTAGGTTACGAACCTGGGTAATTCCATCAGCAACTAACCCAGCCAGCACTAAAGCAGCCCCCGCTCGTAAATCAGAGGCAGCTACTTCAGCGCCATTAAAGCGCGTGGGACCATTTAAAACCGCAACGGGACCATTAATTTGAAAATCAGCATTCATTCGTCGCAATTCTTCTAAATGCATAAAACGCTTCTCAAAAATCGTCTCATCTAGGGTACTGGTCCCATTTGCCAAAAGCTGGAGAACGGACATTTGTGGTTGAAGATCAGTAGGGAATCCCGGATATGGGAAGGTCTTAATATTCGTAGGGATTAAAACCGAAGTCCCCAGAACACGGATCCCATCTTCTTGAACGATGACTGTCACACCCATTTCCTCCAACTTAGCAATCAATGAGGTGTTATGCTCAGCAATTGCCCCTTCAACCACGACATCACCATTAGTAATGGCTGTCGCAATCATGAACGTCCCCGCTTCAATCCTATCTGGCATTACTACATGTTCACAGCCATGAAGGAAATTAACCCCTTGAATCCGGATAATGTCAGTTCCAGCGCCATGGACACGTGCACCCATTTTATTTAACATATTTGCTAAATCAACAATTTCAGGCTCACTAGCAGCATTTTCAATTGTTGTAATTCCTTGCGCAAGTGTTGCTGCCATCATCAGATTTTGCGTTGCACCGACACTAGGGAAATCTAAATAAATGTGATCACCAATTAAGTGCTCAGCCCGTGCCTCTAAGTATCCATCGTGTTGCTCAATAATTGCTCCTAATTGACGTAATCCCTTAAGATGTAAGTCAATTGGCCGGGATCCAATCGCACATCCACCAGGAAGCGCAATTTGCGCATGCCCTGTCCGAGCTAGCAAGGGTCCTAAGACTACCATTGATGCCCGCATTCGGCTAACATATTCTAATGGTGCTTCAGATGATACAGGATCAGCCGCATCAATTGTCAAAACGTGCTTATCCTTATCAAAATCTACTTTTATATTTAAGAACCGTAATAACTGATTCATTGTCGTTACATCCAATAAAATTGGAACATTTGATAATTTAATGTTTCCGCTAGAAGCTAAAATAGATGCTGCTTGAATTGGTAAGACTGCATTTTTTGCTCCTTCAACTTTAACTCGACCAGTTAACCGCTGACCGCCCTTAACAACAATTTTTTCCATGAGTTCCTCCAGTAAATACTATCGAATTAAATATGTCAAATTACCAATTGCACTTAGGATATTTAAGAAAAATGTCGCACATAAATATCCCAGTCCAGTAGCCATTAAAACAATGAGTAAAGGTAATGTGCGCGGTGGTCGGTTAAAAAAATGTTCAAAATGTATTCCTTGAATAGCAAAAAACGCTAACCAGACAAATGCCAATTGCACTATTATTTCTATTAGCGCTCGTAATCCTGTAATTTGCAATCGATCACCCTCTTTTAAAACTAAATTCAATCATATCATATCACATGATTAAATTATTAATTCGTGGCAGATTGCAAGAAATAACTTGAACGAATTTAGTGACGTAGATTAAGCAAGAAGATCTCGATTGGTGTGTGCCAGTTAAGACATTTAAGTGGTCGGGAATTCAGATACCAATTGATTTGAACCAGCTGGCGATCGCTCAGCTCTTCAATGGCTTGTCCCTTGGGAATAAACCGTCGCAAAACTCGGTTACGGTTCTCATTACTACCGCGTTCATGTGGTGAATAAGCATGGGCAAAATAAACCTGAGTACCTGTTAGCTGTTCAATTGCCTGATAGTTAGCGAACTCTTTCCCATGATCCACGGTAAGCGTCTTGAGCTTGTCTTGAAGTTGACTAGCTAGTTCAAGTACGGCTTGAGTCATGGACTGACTGTCGCGACCATGGAGCCGTTTAACAATTGTCAGGCGACTCTTACGCTCCACAAAAGTCGCCACAGCTTGACCTTTACGTTTGCCAGAAAGTACGGTATCAGCTTCAAAGTGGCCGAATTCTTGGCGAGTTTCGACTTTATGAGGACGCTCCTCAATGGAGCGGCCGTGACTGAACGTACCACGCTTTTCTTTAGCACGATGACGACGAATTCCATGATCAGGCAAATCGGGTAACTGTACATCAAGCCATCCTTGATCAATCCAGTTATAGACCGTCTTGTAGGCAATCCCAACTACATGGGCAACTTGTTCAGGGGACCACTTCTGGACTTGAATCTTTTCCTCAATCAAGTGCTTAAGGCTTTTAGTGAGTGAAGACTTCCGCCCCCGTTGACTAACCTTGCGTTCAAAGTCAGTTTGCGCTAGTTCAGCTTGATACTCACCGTTGAGCCGGTGAAGTTCGTTAAAGACTGTGGTTTTACTAAAGCCTAAGTAATTAGCGATGTATCGTAAGGAACGTCCTTCATTATGAAGCGTTTCAATGACAATGCGGTTCTGGAATGATAAAATAGTGGTGCCCATTAAGGTCCTTCTTTCTAATGGAATGTTGTGGTAACACCATTAAAGACCTTGATGGGTTTTTCTGTCCACTTAAATGTTCAACTCAAATTTTACAATCTGCCTCGTAAAAAAGCTTAATGATCTTTTAAACGAAAAAGGGGTGAGACTAAACTCGCTGTAAGTTTTAGTCCCACCCCCGCAAGGATGGCTAAGCATCTACTGTGGTTTGGCAATTTACACTTTAAAATAGTAAAGAGGTTGGATTATTTTCTCCAGCCTCTTTGTAATATTATACCTTAGATATTGCGTTGCTTAGAAGCAGCATTCAAACGGTTAATTGCACGCTTGAGGTGAACTTCTGCACGTGATAAGTCGCTTTGGTTATGCTTCTTCTTTGCTTCTGCGATTGCAGACTCAGAACGCTTTTTAGCTCTCTGTGCCCGCTCAACGTCAATTGCTTCAGGCATTTCAGCACTATCAGCTGCGATTGTAGCATTTTGACCATCAAATTGAATGATCCCACCGTTAACTGCGGCAACTTCATCAGTGCCTTCAGAATGTTTAATTCGAACTGTACTGATTTCAAGCGCAGCAATTAATGGTACGTGGTTAGCCATGATTCCCATTTGTCCACCAGCAGTGTTCATAACGAGCATGGTAACCTTATCATTATCATAGACGGTGCCATCTGGAGTAATAATAGTGACCTTAAAAGTATTTTCAGCCATAATTATCCCTCCTAGTCTTCTGAGCTATCTTCGTCAGTCTCAGCCTTCATTTTCTTTGCCTTTTCAACAACGTCTTCAATTGGTCCAACTAACCGGAAAGCTTCTTCTGGAAGATCATCATACTTACCAGCAAGAATTTCCTTAAAGCCTTTAATTGTTTCCTTTAATGGAACATATTTACCAGGTAAACCTGTAAATTGGGAAGCAACACTAAAGCTTTGGGAAAGGAAGTTTTGAATCCGCCGTGCACGAGCAACGATTGTCTTTTCTTCGTCAGATAATTCATCCATACCTAAAATAGAGATGATATCTTGAAGTTCATGGTATCGTTGAAGAACGTGTTGAACCTGTGTAGCAACTTCATAGTGTTCCTTACCAACAATTTCTGGGGTAAGAGCAGTAGAAGTTGAAGCTAGTGGGTCAACGGCTGGATAAATACCAATTTGGGTTAATCGACGTTCCAAGTTAGTAGTTGCATCCAAGTGGGCAAATGTCGTAGCTGGTGCAGGGTCAGTATAGTCATCGGCTGGAACATAAACGGCTTGGATAGACGTAATTGATCCCTTCTTAGTTGAAGTAATCCGTTCCTGTAACTGACCCATTTCAGTAGCTAATGTTGGCTGGTACCCAACAGCAGAAGGAATCCGACCCAAGAGGGCAGAAACTTCTGAACCAGCTTGTGTAAACCGGAAGATGTTATCAATAAAGAGCAAAACATCTTGTCCCTTTACATCACGGAAGTATTCCGCAATTGTTAAACCAGTTAAGGCAACCCGCATACGGGCACCAGGTGGTTCGTTCATCTGACCATAAACCATGGCCGTCTTTTCAAGAACTCCAGAGGCCTTCATTTCATAGTACATATCATTACCTTCACGGGTACGTTCACCAACCCCTGTGAAGACAGAAATACCATTATGACCTTGAGCAATGTTATGAATCAATTCCTGAATCAAAACGGTCTTACCAACACCGGCACCACCGAATAGACCAATCTTACCACCACGAACATATGGAGCTAGTAAATCAATAACCTTGATCCCAGTTTCCAAAATTTCGGTAGCATTATTTAAGTCATCATACTTTGGTGCATCACGGTGAATAGGCATCCGCTTTGCATCAGGACCAAATTTCGGTCCGTTGTCAACAGGTTCCCCTAAGACGTTAAATACTCGTCCCAGAGTATCATCACCAACTGGTACACTAATTGATGCACCAGTGTTTTCAACTTCCATACCACGTTGAAGACCATCAGTACCGTCCATGGCAATTGTTCGAACAACACCATCACCTAATTCCAAGGCAACTTCAGTTGTTAAAGTCTTGCCATCGCTTTCCTTAATCTTCAAAGCGTCATTAATTTCAGGAAGTTTTTCGTCTAAGGGAAATTCAACATCAACAACTGGTCCGATAACTTGTAAAACTTTACCAGAACTCATGTTGTTTCCTCCTACGTTAGAAAAAAATTATTCTTGAGCAGTCATACCACCAGTAATTTCTGTAATTTCAGTGGTAATTGCTGCTTGCCGTGCTCGGTTATATTGCAATTCGAGAGTAGAGATAATGTCATCAGCATTATCTGTAGCTGAACGCATTGCATTCGCACTTGAAGAGTGCTCTGATGTCTTGGCATCAAGAATCGCTCCATAAATCAAACTTTCTGCATATTGGGCAACCAATGCAGAAATGATTTCTGTATCTGACGGTTCAAATTCATACTCAGCTGAAACATGCGCAGTACTTACATCAGAATTATTTAATTCTGTATTTTCTTGCACTTCATTTTCGTCATCGAGTAATGACTTTTCAGTAATTGGAAGTACATCATGAACAATCACATTTGATGTAATTCGGTTAACGTAATGGCTGTAAACCATGTACATTTCATCAAATGCTTGGTCACTGTACATTTGAACAGCGGTCTTCACAATACTATGAACTTCCCGATAGGTAGGAACATCGCTAACGCCTGAATATTCGTAAACGACATTCATTCCCCTCTTCTTAAAGAATTCTGTTCCAGTTTTACCGACCGTCAAGAATACTGTGTTGTCTTTATCAAGATTGTGCTTAGCCATCATATCTAACGTTTGCTTGATAATATTACTATTGTAACTACCAACCAAACCTCGGTCAGACGTAATCACAAGCACCCCAGTCTTTTTTACTGCGCGCTTTTTAAACAGTGCAGCGTAAACATCATCTTGCGAAGCTGCAGATGTTGCGCTGTGAGATTTAACCAGATCAGACAACATTTGCTTAACCTTCTCAGCATATACTTCGTAGGTCTGAGTGTGGTGTTGAATTTGATTCAGTTTTGCGGTTGAAACCATTTGCATCGCCGAAGTAATCTGACGCGTACTCTTAGTGGAATCAATCTTATGTTTAACTGCAGCGAGTGAAGCTGGCACTAAATCTCACCGTCCTTTCGACTAATCATCATTAACTATTTTTCTTTAGCGACTTGCTTTTTAGTTCCTTGAAATGTTTCAGAGAACTTAGCAACAGCATTTTGCAAGTCATCGCCTTCTGGTAGCTTACCAGTCTTCTTAATGGTGTCGTAGAGGTCCTGGTGGTTAGCATGCATATAAGCAGCCAATTCACTTTCGTAACGTTGAACATCTTCAATTTCGACTTTATCGATAAAACCACGTGAAAGAGCAAATAATGTTACAACTTGTTCTTCTACTGGCAGTGGATCATGCAATCCCTGCTTCAAGACTTCCATAGTCCGTTGACCACGAGCCAATTTAGCTTGCGTAGCTGCATCAAGGTCGGAACCGAATTGAGCAAAGGATGCTAATTCGTTGTATGAAGCAATATCCAAACGCAAAGTACCAGCAACTTTCTTCATTGCTTTGATCTGAGCGTCACCACCAACACGAGAAACTGAAGTACCAGCATCAATGGCTGGACGTTGACCTGCATAGAATTCATCTGAATCTAAGAAGATCTGACCATCAGTAATAGAAATAACGTTAGTAGGAATATATGCAGAAACATCACCAGCTTGCGTCTGAATGATTGGTAAAGCGGTCATTGAACCACCACCAAGATCATCAGACAAACGAGCAGCACGCTCTAGCAACCGTGAGTGAGTATAGAAAATATCACCAGGGTAAGCTTCACGACCAGGAGGACGACGAAGAATTAATGAAAGTTCACGGTATGCATCCGCTTGTTTTGATAAATCATCATAAACAATAAGAACATCTTTACCGTTGAACATAAATTCTTCACCCATCGCAGCCCCTGCATATGGCGCAATGTATAGCATTGGAGCAGGGTTTGAAGCACTAGCTGAAACAACAATTGTGTAATCTAATGCTCCATACTTACGAAGGGTTTCAACACTAGCCCGAACAGTTGATTCTTTTTGACCAATAGCAACGTAAATACAAATTACGTCTTGGTTCTTTTGGTTAATAATGGTGTCTAACGCAATGGCAGTTTTACCTGTCTTACGGTCACCAATAATCAATTCACGCTGACCACGTCCAATTGGAACTAAGGCATCAATAACCTTAATACCAGTTTGAAGTGGCACACTAACACTCTTACGCTCCATAACACCTGGAGCCTTACGTTCAATTGGACGAGTTTTATCTGTCTTAATCTCACCAAGACCGTCAATTGGACGACCTAATGAGTCAACAACCCGTCCTAATAATGCATCGCCAACGGGTACTTCCATGATTCGACCCGTCCGCTTAACGGTGTCTCCTTCACGAATGCCTGTGTAATCCCCTAAAATAACAATACCTACATCATTACTTTCGAGGTTTTGAGCCATTCCGTAGACCCCGTTACTAAATTCGAGCAACTCACCAGCCATAGCATTATCTAAGCCATCGGCACGAGTAACACCATCACCAACATAGGTAACAGTACCGGTTTCTTCGACAGATACTTTGTCTTGGTAGTTGGCGAGTTGTTTTTTGATGAGTGAACTGATTTCCTCAGTTTTAATGCTCATAAAGGTCTCACCTCTTTGAAAAAAGATATATTTATCTAACTAGTAAACGACGAATTTGCTTAATCTTTGAGCTGAGACTACCATCTAATGTCTTATTATCAACATGGACAATAACCCCACCTAAAATTTCTGGATCAACATGTTCTGTTAAGGTAACTTCATTAGCATCAAAACGTTTTGCAAGATTAGCCTTCAGTTGATCCTCTTGTTGTTTATCGAGTTGGATCGCTGTGGTAACGTCAGCATGCATCCGCTTCATTTTACGGTCATACCGCCGTTCAAACTCATCAATAATTGCGACCATGCAGTCAATACGGCCGTAATCGAAAACCATTTGAATTAAGTTTGCAACATACTTTGAAGCACCTTGCTGTAAATCCTTAATCAATGATTTCTTTTCATCAAGTGACAGTTGAACTCCCGCAAGTGCGGCGTCCAATCCCTCGTTGTCCTCAAAGACTTGGCGTAAAGCAATCAATTCTTGATAAGTTTGATCGAGTTCGTTATCAGCATCGACCAATTCAAACAGTGCTTTCGCATAGCGATCAGCAACTGTCTTCTCATCAAGACTCATGTTCTACCAACCCTTCGATATAGGAATCGATCAATTCTTTTTGATCGTCTGCCTTTAATTCTTTTTGGATGAGTTTGGAAGCAATCTCAATAGATAAGTTTGCAACGTCATCCTTAGCACTATTTAATGCATCGCGACGTGCTTGCTCAGCATCTTTTTGTGCTTGTTGCTTGAGAGCTTGGGCATCTTTTTGCGCTGTTTCAACAATTTGTGCCCGCTGAGTTTCCCCAGACTTTTTAGCATTACTTACAATCTCAGCAGCTTCTTGCCGTGAGCTTTGTAACTCAGCTTGTCGCTTTACAGCCATCTTTTCAGCACTTTCACGTGAATGAGCAGCATTATCAATGTCATTAGCAATCTTATCTGCACGTTTCTTCATCATATCTGTTACTGGTTTCCAAGCAAAATGCTTAACTAATAGCATTAAGATGATAAAAGTAACGATGTAGAATACCAAGTCACCAATGTATAAACTGTTTGATTCAGCTAACACACTGTTTACAAACATCTATTGACACCTCCTTATCTTAAAATAAAAAACTTAAAATAATTACTTGTTCATAACAAGGAAGCCAATAACGATGGCAATAATAGGCATGGCTTCAATCAAACCAACACCAATAAACATCGTTGCTTGTAATCTACTTTGTAATTCTGGTTGACGTGCGATACTGTCAACTGTGTGTCCGATTAAGATACCGTCACCGATACCACCACCGATAGCGGCACCCATAGCCGCGAGTCCTGCAGCAATTGCTCCTAATGCCATTTTAAAATTCCTCCTTAGGGATTATTATTCGGAAATCTTCCGAGAAATATAAACCGTTGTTAATGTTACAAAGACATATGCCTGAATTGAACCAATAAATACGGAGAATCCTTGCCATGCTAGTTCCAAGAGCAATCCTGGAATAATGGTTAAAGGTCCATGTGAGAATGCCATGTTGGCAATCAAACTCATTAAAAGTTCACCGGCAAAAATGTTACCAAAAATACGGAGACCAAGAGTTAAGAAGTTAGCAAAGTCTTCGATAATGTTAACAGGGAGCATTAAAGTAAATGGTTTAGTGTATCCTTTCAGGTATCCACCAAGACCATTATGTGCTACTCCAGCAGCGAATGCTAATACCATTACCATTAAAGAAAGTGTTAACGTAACAACTGGATCTGCCGTTGGACTTCTAAGTATTTCAGCTCCGTTCCAATGGAATTGGAAAATTAAACCGAATTGGTTTGCAAAGAAGATGAAGACAAACAAAACAAAGGCAAAGAAACTATAGTGACCTTGTTCGGATGCTGGCATCTGGCTTCGCACAATTCCGTTAGTAAAGTCAACTAGCCACTCAAATACGTTTTGTGCACCAGTAGGCTTCATTTGGATCTTTCGTGACATCCCGTAAAGAGTGAAGAACACGATTGCGTAGATAATCAGTCCAGAAACAATGTTCGTAATATTGAACGTGAGTCCGAAAAACT
This sequence comes from Limosilactobacillus reuteri, assembly GCF_003072625.1. Classification (NCBI taxonomy): domain Bacteria; kingdom Bacillati; phylum Bacillota; class Bacilli; order Lactobacillales; family Lactobacillaceae; genus Limosilactobacillus; species Limosilactobacillus reuteri. The sequence goes on along the minus strand of NZ_CP027805.1, from coordinate 542,630 downwards.
TATAAGTTAAAGCATCACCGCCCATTCATATTCCACCTCTTTCCTTATAACAATAATTTGGCTTGTAAATTGGATGAACGTTGCAAATAAAACGAACTACCCCAAGTTACGAATGTTAATATATCATTAATTTCGTTAAAATTCAAAAAAACATTAGGTTTATATATCCCTACCAATCATTTGATAAGAACGAAAAGAAAACTTTTTCAAGGCTTTGATAAACTTTTTCTTACAATCTGTTTTTTTCCACGACCTCTTAATTTTTCTGCTTTGTTATCATACGAAAAAAGCAGAGTAAGAGACTGGATGCCCTTTCTCACTCTGCTTAAAAATTCAAACTACATTTCACTTTTGGCTTTTTGTGGAAGGATTAAATTCATTATTATCCCGAGGACAGCTGCAACAGCTAATCCAGAGAATTGATATTTTCCTAATTGAAGATAGGCATTCCCAATCCCAATTACTAAAATAACTGATGAAATCATCAAATTTCTTTTTTCATTAAAATCAATCTTGTTTTCAATCATTACGCGCAATCCACTAGAGGCAATCACACCAAATAACAGGAATGAAATCCCGCCGATAACCGGTGAAGGGATAGATTCAATCAAGGCGCTTAATTTGCCAATAAAGCTAAAGAAGATGGCAAATACAGCTGCTCCAGCAATAACGTAAACTGAATGGACACGCGTGATTGCCATTACCCCAATATTTTCACCATAACTAGTTACGGGCGGTCCGCCAACGAATCCGGCAATAATTGAAGCCGTCCCATCTCCGGCAAGCGTATGGTTCAATCCTGGTTCCTTGAAGTAATTTCGTTCAGTCAACTCATTCAGAACCATAATATGACCCAAGTGTTCTGTCATGGTAACAAAGGCGATCGGTGCCATACTCAAAATCGCACCCCAGTATAATTGGGGATGATAATCAACAAGCGGAATCTGAAAGTCGGGCAAACTAAACCAATGTGCATGCGCAACTGAAGAAAAGTCCACAATGCCAAACAAGACCGCAATAATATAACCAGCAACAATCCCCATCAAAATCGGAATTAGACCGAGGAATCCTTTAAAATACATATTGAAGATAACAGTTATTGCCATCGTAAGCATTGCGACCGCAAAAAAACGTAAATCATAATGGCCAGTAGCTGAATTGATGGTAGCATCTTTAGCGGCTGTCCCTGCTAATGACAGCCCGATTACAACAACAATCGGACCAACAACAATTGGTGGCAGAATGCGATCAATCCATTGTGAACCAACCAGCGTTACAATTACTGATACGATTAAATATACGCACCCAACTGCAATAGTCCCTTGTGCAATCCCCGGATAACCAGTAGTTTTCATTAAGGCCATCATCGGGACAACAAATGAGAAACTCGATCCCATATAAGCCGGAATCTTATGCTTAGTAATGAGTAAATACATCAGGGTCCCTACCCCTGAACTAAACAAGGCAATTCCTGGATTTAATCCTACCAAGATTGGGACTAAAACAGTGGAGCCAAACATAGAAAACATATGTTGCAAGGATAGACCAAACCACTGCCAAGGAGCTGGCCGTTCGTCTACATCTAAAACAACATTATCACGGTGTGCCATATAAATCCTCCTAAAGAAAAACGACCTTGGAATCCCTGCTCCAAAGTCGTCTATTTCCCTAACCAATCCTAACCATGGAAAGAGCAAGGAGAATTTATCCGTACCTTTGAAGCCTCACAGGACTCCGATTAAAGGTCTATTTATAAGTTATTCGTATGTTACTTTGTTTTAGGGTAATTGTCAATAACGGATTTACGACGCTTTGTCATCACCCAAGCAGTCATGGGAACAGTGATCAATACCCCAATGAAAGCAATCAGAATTTCAATCATTTCTGCCACAAAAATTTTATTATTCATAATTGCACCAAAGGAATAGTGAAGACCTAAGAACCAAATAAATAGTGCTAAGAATCCACCAAAGAAGCCAAAGAAAAGCGTATTGAAAGTCGTTCCAATAATCTGTTGTCCAATCGCCATCCCACTATGAATCAATTGACGATTAGTTCTTTCGGGATGATTCTCAAGGATTTCCGTAAGCCCAGAGGAGATTGCCATTGCTGCTTCCGCAATTGCTCCGAGAGAACTCAAAATAGTAGTAGTAACAGAAACCTTGAAATAACTAATTCCAATTAAAGTTGACATCCCTTCTAACTCATCGCTATCTTCTGTTCCAAAGCCTTGTACCATTGCCCAGTGCTCAATAATAAAGATCAGCACTAAAATTAAGCATACCACGATGAGTGAAGCATAAAAGGCCGTCACGGTTGTCCGCAAATCATCCTCTCCCATGAAAATGGTTATCGCCAAAATTGTGATTCCAATAGTCACCGTTACAAATAACGTGGGAACATGAAACGCGACTAAAATAATTGCAAAATATAAAAAGCCAAAGTTAAGAAGCAAGCTTAAAAAAGCGGTCCAGCCCTGTTTTCCTCCCACAAGGACCATCAAAATTAGTAAAACCAAACCAAGGCCCGTAATTGTCGTCATCTTTGCACCTTCTTCCCTAATAATAATGCCCCGAATAGACTTACAAGAGGAACTGAAAGGACAATCCCAATCCCACTAATCAGGCTCTGAATGGTCCCTAAGCTCATATTCATTGCATAGGTATATCCCCATGAGTTACCGTTTTTGATATACAAAAGACTACCGGTAAAAGTATCCACCATAAAAATTAAAAATAAAACATTTATTAACGGTCCCATAATTGACTTACCAACATTGCGTCCAGAGATAAATAACTGTTTAGGGGTAACAGCTGGATTTAACTGCTTTAGTTCAAAAAGAGTGGCGATAATATCACTTGATTCATCCATTACCGCCCCTAAAGATCCTAATAATGTTTCAGCCAAAAAAAGTGGCCGGGGAACTTGCGTAACATATTCCATTGATTCATAGTAAATCCCCCGCTCATGCGTCCATATAAATACAAGCATACTTACTCCCAAGGCAACAAACGTCCCAATAACCGTTGCCGCAAAAGTCGCCAACATCTTTTTACTAAACCCAAGAACTAACAATAAGCTAATAAACGTAAAAATTATGGCAAGAATACTAAAAAGCAGCATAATATGCTGACCATTTTGTTTTAGGTCAATCTCAATTGCAATTATAAACAAAAGAGCATTAATTACTACGCTTAAGAATGCGAACAACCCTGCACGCCCCATAAGGAGAAGCAACATCAAGATAACAAGCCAAAGCAAGAAAACGATTACTGTATCGCGCTTATAACCGTTAACATTGGCGGTTAGTTTTCCGCCTCGTTTACGAAGCTGAGTTAAAAACACTTCATTCCCTGCCCGATAACGTTGATCCATCGGTTGCGAATCACTATATGTATTTTGGACTGTTAATTTTTGCCCGCGATATTTACCATTCATTAGTTTTACTTGGAGTTGTTGAGTATATTGGTGGTCAACATTGTCAAACTGGTCTTTTACTCTTTGTTTACTCACCGTTTTTTCACTAATTACTTTAGCGATTGGCTTCTGATAGAAGCGCTCATTATGGCTAGTAAATAAGAGAGCACCAATCCCGACGACCATTAAAAAAATTAATAACCAGATTCTTTGCTTTGTCCAGTATTGCCTAATCACAACTTTACATCTCCTTAGTACAGCAAAACTATTGCCATTTTACTCTTAACAAGAGACAAAAAAAGGATTTAAGAAAAATCTTTACTTTTCCTAAATCCTTTTTTAGTTTGTTACCAACCAATTTTGAACTAACTGCTTCACCCTGGTCATTGAATCACAAGTTGTAACGGCCTGTTGATATAATTTCTGGCATTTTTTACTATCCAACTGCTTCATCATTGAACGTGTCCGTAAAATAGAGCTAGCACTCATCGAATAAATATCCAAACCCATCCCGATTAATAGTGGCAAGGCATAGCGATCCCCTGCCATTTCTCCACACATTGCTACGGTTGTGTCATGAGCATGACCAGCATCAATAATATGCTTAATTAATTTTAAGAAAGTTGGGTTTAGCGGCTGGTAAAGGTACGAAACTGAATCATTGCCACGGTCAGCTGCAAAGCAATATTGAATTAAGTCATTGGTTCCAATACTAAAAAAATCAACTTCTGAAGCTAGGCGATCAGCATTTAATGCGGCTAATGGAACTTCAATCATTATGCCAAGATGGATATCTCTGCCAATCCCTGGATGGTCAACAGCTAATTTCTGCTGTTCCTCATAATATATGTTCTTAGCTGTTTGCAATTCCTCAAGCGTGGTAATCATTGGAAACATAATATTAATCTTCCCAAACTCGGATGCTCGGAGTAAGGCCCGCAGCTGAGTCCTAAACATTTCTGGCCAATCAAGAGCAATCCGAATAGCTCGGTAACCAAGGAATGGATTCATTTCTTTAGGCAAAGGCATGAACTGAAGCGGTTTATCTCCACCAATATCTAAAGTTCGAACTACTAGCCGTTTCCCATTTAATTGTTCAACAGCGCGGCGATAGGCATTAAACTGCTCTTCTTCAGTTGGGAGGTGGTCACTTTTCATATAAAGAAATTCAGTTCGAAATAAGCCAACACCATCAGCACCATTTTTTATTGCTGATGAAATATCCACTGAAGAACCAATATTGGCTGAAATCTTATACTGCTGCCCATCAGCGGTTACCGAGGGCTGATTAACCATTTTTTTCCATTGCTGACGGACATTCATAAACTTATCTGCAATTTTTTGGTATTGTTTAACATCGTTTGTTGAGGGTTCAATAATTGCACTACCCTCAAATCCATCAACAATTACTCGTTGGCCATTCTGCACCTTTTTAGTTATGTCGTTGCATCCAACAATTGCCGGAATCTGTAAAGAACGAGCCATGATCGCTGCATGACTAGTTCGCCCACCCAAATCGGTAATAATGCCTTTAACAAAACGACCATCCATCTGTGAAGTATCTGCCGGGCCAATTGAATGAGCGACTATAATGACGGGGTGATCTAGTTCACGTAAATTAGGAAGCTTCTTTCCTTCTAATTCTGCTAAAGCCTGGTCTTGAATATTTTGAAAATCAGTTGCTCGCTCTTGCATATATTCATTTCCAGTCATTGCCTGCAGGGTTTTAATCATCTTAGTAATTACTTCCGTAAAAGCTGATTCCGCATTTAAGAGTTGATTGGTGATTCGGTTTTCAACTTGTTTAATCATTTCCGGATCATTTAAGATTGCAATATGAGTATCAAAAATTGCTAGATCTTCTGCATTAAGTTTATCAACAAGTTTCTTCTTAGTCTCTTTTAGTTTTTGAATGATCTTATCAAAAGCTCGATGTAATCTTGCTTTTTCACTATTGGGGTCACTAATATGATACTTTTCAAAATTAAGATTAGGCTTCGTTAATAAGTAAGCCGGTGCAATTCCTACTCCATCACTGGCTGCGATTCCATTAATTTGGGTCTCCATTAATCAATTCCCCTTTTCTGGTATAGTACCTATTATAAGCGAAAGCCTTTTCAACACAAATAAAAATAAAAGCAAGATTTGTGAAAGCTAAAAAGTTTTCTACAGATCATGCTTTTAATCCTTAATTATCTACTTAGTACCAAAAAGACGGTCACCAGCATCACCTAAGCCAGGAACAATATACCCATCTTCATTAAGATAATCATCAAGTCCCGCGGTATAAATATCGACATCTGGATAAGCGTCGCGCACAGCCTTAACTCCTTCAGGGGCTGCAACTAAGCAAGCAAATTTCATGTTGTTTTCGGAGCAACCGCGCTTTTTTAAGGCTTCGATTGCCATCATTGCTGAACCACCAGTTGCTAGCATTGGGTCAACGATGAATAGTTGCCGTTCTGTAATATCATTAGGCAACTTAACAAAGTATTCATGTGGCTTTAAGGTTTCTTCATCCCGGTACATTCCGATAAAACCAATTTTAGCTGCTGGGATAAGATCAGTCATCCCATCAACCATTCCGATTCCTGCCCGAAGAATTGGAATAATCGCTACCTTTTTACCAGCCAATTCTTTTTGAGTTGTTTTAGCAATTGGCGTTTCAATTTCAACATCCTTCAATGGCATGTCGCGTGCAACTTCATAAGCCATTAAAGTTGAAATTTCCTTGACTGTTTCCCGGAAAAACTTTGTCCCAACATTTTTATCCCGAATCATTGTTAGCTTGTGCTGAATCAATGGATGATCTAACACTTCAAATTTACCCATGCCTATATACACTCCTTTGAATTTCTTCACTATTCTACCAAAAAAATCAAGTCATGACAAAGGATCTTAACAACTTTTTATGTTCTATTTTTTTTAGTTAATCGGATACTTTGTGGTTAGTTCATGCACACCTTTTGCTACTTCTTGTAGACACTCTTCATCGGTTGGATTGGTTAAAGCTGTACTGATTAATTCCGCAACTTTTTGCGCATCCTCTTCCTTAAATCCTCGGCTGGTAATAGCAGGAGTACCAATCCGCAAACCACTTGTAATAAATGGACTTCGTGGGTCATTCGGAATAGCCTCTTTATTGGTTGTAATGTGGACACGGTCAAGGAGATTTTGCGCATCTTTTCCTGTTAAACCAGTCTTCGTAAGGTCCAGAACGAGAAGGTGATTTTCAGTTTTTCCTGAAACCACCCGAATCTGTTTACTAGTATTAAATACTTTTTCCATTGCTTGAGCATTTTTTACAACTTGTTGGATATATTCCGCATATTCTGGTTGCAAATCTTCATAAAATGCTTGTGCTTTACCCGCAATCACATGTTCCAACGGTCCACCCTGGATTCCAGGGAAAACGGCTGAATTAATTTTCCGTCCTAACTCAGTTGATTTAGAGAGGATCATTCCTCCCCGTGGGCCCCGAAGAGTTTTATGGGTAGTGGTGGTTACAACATCGGCAATTGGAAGTGGACTTGGATGGGCACCAGTTGCTACTAATCCGGCGATATGAGCCATATCAACCATCAAGTAAGCCCCCACTTCATCAGCAGTCTTACGAAATGCCTGCCAATCAATAATCCGACTATAGGCAGAAGCTCCCGCAACGATTAATTGCGGTTTTACTTTTTTAGCTAAATCCATAATTTCATCATAATCAAGCTCTTCAGTATCTGGATTTAGGCCATAGCCATACGTTTTATATAATTTTCCACTAAAATTAACTGTTGCGCCATGAGTTAGGTGCCCACCAGCATCCATTCCCATCCCTAAAATCACATCTCCGGGTTTGAGGAGTGCTTGATAAACTGCCATGTTAGCTTGTGATCCGGAATGAGGTTGAACATTTACATATGCTGCATTGAATAATTTTTTAGCATAATCAATTGCCAATTGTTCAACTTGATCTATAAACTCACAACCACCGTAATACCGCTTATTAGGATATCCTTCAGCATACTTATTTGTTAGAACTGATCCCTGCGCTTCACGAACAGCATCTGAAACGATATTTTCGGAGGCAATTAGCTCAATCGTATCTTGCTGGCGTTGTTCTTCATTCTCAATGGCTGCCCATAATTGGGGTGATTTTTTACCATAATTCATTTACAACATCTCCTCTGGTTATAAATAAAGAGGCTGGGAATCCGCCTCAGTCTCTTTATTATTTTATTGAGATTTTAATTAGGGAGTGGTACCTCTTCCACTAGATTCCCTTATTATTTTACCGCATTACTATCAAAGTGCATACCACCAGCAGACTTATTTAACCGATTCATATATGCGCCCCCTAAATCATGAGCTGGGAACGCTTGAGTGACAATCGCCTTAACATTAGGCTGATCATCAAATTGTCGTAACCCATTGAATAAACGAGCACTGGCATCTTGAACATTCTTTCCTAATGAAAACTGAATAGCATTCATCGGCAATACCTCTTGTTGGAGGACCTTTTCTTCAGCCATCATCCCAACATCAAATGGTTGTTGTCGTATCCATTCAACAACTTTATCCCAATCAGTATCTTCATCAACAATATATACCTGGGCCTTAGGGGCATAGTGCTTGTATTTCATTCCGGGAGCTTTAGGAGTTTCATTTTTTCCTACTTTGTGATGATTGAGGTCAATTGACCCAATCACTGCTTCAATGTCCTTTTTTGTAACAGCACCAGGACGTAAAATTACAGGATGATCTGTTGACATGTCAAGGACAGTTGATTCAACTCCTACCCGTGTCGGACCATTATCTACAATTCCAGCAATCTTACCATGTAAGTCATGATAAACGTGTTGGGCAGTAGTCGGGCTTGGTTTACCAGAAGTATTAGCAGATGGTCCCACCATCGGAACACCAGCTTCTTCAATTAAATCAAGGGTTGGTTGACAATCTGGATAACGAAAGGCGACAGTTTTTAAACCACCTGTAACGGTTTTTGAAAGAGCACCCTTCTTAATTTTCAAGATAATGGTTAAAGAACCAGGCCAAAATGCATCCATCAACTTTCGGGCATTATCAGGAATCTCGGCAGCATACTTTTCAACCATTGCTATGGAGTTAACATGAACAATCAATGGATTATCACTTGGCCGCCCTTTTGCTAAATAAACATTCTTAACGGCTTTTTCATTGGTTGCATCAGCCCCTAATCCATAAACAGTCTCAGTTGGAAAAGCCACTAATTCACCGCGCTTAATCGCAGCTGCTGCTTGGGCAATCTCACCATGTCGAAAAATCTTTGTATCCATTCTTACTATCTTCCTCCTGCGTTTAAAAAATCCCATGCGTGTATCATCCTCATTTTTCCTGCCACATCATGTCGTGGACATATCTGTGCGTGTTTATCAGTTTGATGTAGTAATTCTTGAATTGACTCTTCTTGATCATAACCAGTTTCGCCAAATATTTGACCAGTCGTAGTTAAATACTGCCCTGCTTGTTTAAATAGGCGATGATAGAAGCCCAAACCATGTTCACTAGCAAATAACGCCGCTGTTGGTTCATTTTCAAGGACAGCTTGATCAATTTTATCAGTATCGTCCGGGTCAATATAAGGCGGATTAGTCACAATTAAATCATATTGCTGATCAATATTTTCAAATAAATCACTTTTAATTAATGGTAACTCCAGGTTAAACTTAGCCATATTTTCCTGAGCAACAGCAAGTGCAGCGGGTGAAATGTCACTTAAACTTACATTCCAGGCTGGCCGTTCAAGCGCAAGAGTAATCCCTATGATCCCACTCCCTGTTCCTAAATCAAGAACCTTCAATGGATGAGATGGCATTTCATGCAATACCCAATCAATTAACTCTGCTGTTTCAGCTTCTGGAATCAAAACATTTTTATTAACCTTAAAAGTTCGTCCATAAAATGAGGTCTGCCCAACAATATATTGAGCAGGCTCATGATTAAGCAATCTTGTTATGGCATCCTTCCACCAGTCTACTTCATTAGCTGGCATCTCATCACGATTATGTAAAAGTAAGTGCGTCGCATCCCAACCATGTAATTGCTGAAGTAAAAACTGAGGGGCACTTGGATCAATATCTGTTCCTTGTAATTGTTCTTTTGCCCATCGCTGCGCCATAAAATAGTTGATCGGTATGAAACTACTCATTCCGTAATTGCTCCAGCTTTTGTGTTTGGTCGGCAACAATCAATGCTTCAATAATTTCATCGAGGTCACCAGCCATAATCTTATCAAGCTTGTTTAATGTTAATCCAATTCGGTGATCTGTTACCCGGTTTTGTGGGTAGTTATAAGTACGAATCCGTTCTGAACGATCACCTGTCCCAATAGCATCTTTCCGCTTTTGGTCATAGGCACTTTGTTCTTGTTGTTGGTAATAATCATAAACCCGTGACTTCAAAATCCGCATTGCCTTAGCCCGATTTTGCTGTTGTGAACGTTCATCTTGCATTGCAACGACAATTCCTGTTGGCAAGTGGGTCATTCGAACAGCTGATGAAGTCTTGTTAACGTGCTGACCACCAGCACCGCTTGAACGGTAAACATCAACCCGGATATCTTTAGGATCAATATCCACATCTACGTCTTCAGCTTCTGGCATTACCCCAACCGTTGCAGTTGACGTATGAACACGTCCAGCGGATTCAGTAACAGGAACCCGTTGAACACGATGCGCTCCGTTTTCAAACTTAAGCTTGGAATAAACTTTATCCCCAGTAATCATTAAAGCAATTTCTTTAAAGCCACCGACTTCGGTTTCATTTCGATCTACAACTTCTACTTTCCAACCTTGTTTTTCAGCATAGCGAAGATACATGTTATAAAGATCAGCAGCAAATAGACTTGCTTCATCCCCTCCGGCAGCTCCACGAATTTCCATGATAATATTTTTATCATCATTAGGATCTTTAGGGATTAGGAGGACTTCCAGCTCTTTTTCTAACTGTGCTTGTTCTTCCCGCGCTTCTGCTAACTCTTCTTTAGTTAAGGCGGTTAAGTCATCATCATTCGTTTCACGTAATAGTTCTTCATCATCACTAATCGTTTGGGTGACTTTTTTATATTGATTATATTTTTCAACGGTTTCACGCAAGCTCCCCTCTTCTTTTGAAAGCTTCATAAAACGTTGTGAGTCGGCAATTACTTCTGGATCACTGATCAATTCGTTTAATTCATCGTAACGATCAGCAACTGCTTGAAGTTTATCGAAAATTTCTTCCATTTCCATTCTTGGTTATTCCTCCTATTGTTTTAATTGGGGATGAAAATAGTGCTTCCGGCATACTGGGTAATACGATTCATTTCCCCCTATCTGGACTTGTTCTCCCTCATATACTGGCTTACCATCATGAATCCGTAAATTCATCGTAGCTTTGTGAGGACAGAACCAACAAATTGTTTTCATCTCTTCAATTTTGTCAGCATAGATTAATAAATACTTTGAACCTTCAAATAATTCATTACGAAAATCATTTTTTAGGCCAAAAGCCATTACCGGAATATTTAGCTCATCAACAATTTTGATTAATTGTAAGACATGCTCTTTCTTTAAAAACTGTGCTTCGTCGATCAAGACACAATATATCTTACGGTCCATCTTATTAACGTAATCGTAAATATTGGTATCATCCATAATCGGTTTTACTTTCCGCTCTAGACCGATCCGACTAGCAATGATTCCTCGACCAGAACGATCGTCAACACCACTAGTCATTAAGACAACCTGTTTCCCTTGTTCTTCATAGTTATGAGCAACCTTCAAAATATCGATTGACTTACCAGAATTCATCGCGCCATATTTAAAGAATAGTTGTGCCACTACAATTGCTCCTTTTTGTTTGCATAGTACTCTTCATTATATCCAAAAAGTTGTGTCATTTAAATACTTCCACATTAGGAAAGAGTTTTTTACATTGAATAACTTTAATCTTATAATAATTTCAGTTTAATAACTTTCTTTTTGTTATCGTAAAGTTTAGAATTAAACGGTAATTTTAATCATTACTATTGTATCACTTACAATTGACACGAAAGGAATACATATATTCATGACAGTTCGAAGTTCATTTGCCGAATTTGCCGGGCGGTCAAGCTATTGGTTCCTCCATACTTTTATGAACGGAGGAAGTTCTCTTCCAGGAAAACTAACCTTAAAGCTTGATCCAAATATTCTCCAAGCCTTTAGCAAAAAGTACGACCTTGTTATTGTAACAGGGACTAATGGAAAAACATTAACCACTGCATTAAGCGTACGAGTTTTGCGGGAAAAGTATGACCAAGTTCTTACTAATCCGACTGGTTCTAACATGGAACAGGGAATCGTAACTACCTTTATTACAGCTCCCCGTCCAAAGAAAAAGGGCCTGGCCGTCCTCGAAGTCGATGAAGCAAATGTAGTTAAAGTATGCAAATACATCACACCAATCACTTTTGTCTTCACCAACATTTTCCGTGATCAAATGGATCGTTATGGTGAAATTTACACCACTTATAATAAGATCTTAAAGGGTGTTAAACTAGCACCAAAAGCAACCATCATTGCTAACGGGGATGAACAACTCTTTAACAGTAAAGATTTGCCTAACCCAATCATCTATTATGGTTTTAACCATGAAGAAAAAGAACCTTTTAATGCCCCAGCTAATACTGATGGCCTCCTTTGTCCTAAATGTCAGCATATTCTAAAATATCGGATGCGAACTTATGCAGGTTTAGGTAACTACTTCTGTCCAAATTGTGGTTTCCATCGGCCAGAATTAACGTATGCTGTTACTAAAATTGACAAACTTACTCCAACACATTCCACTTTTGAAATTGATGGGCAAAAATACACCATCGGAATTGGTGGTCTATACAATATTTATAATGCTCTCGCCGCTTACTCTCTTGGCCGTTTTCTCGGAGTGAGCCAAGCACAAATTAAAGGTGCTTTTGAATCAGATGAACGAGTATTTGGTCGTCAAGAAGTTATTAACATCGACGGAAAACAGGTTACTTTGATCTTAGTCAAAAATCCAGTTGGCCTTAATCAGGTTTTAGATATGATTGAGACGGATGACAAGCCATTTAGTTTTGCTTTCTTGCTAAACGCTAACTATGCTGATGGAATTGACACTAGTTGGATCTGGGACGGTGACTTTGAAAAACTTACCCACCATCAAATTCCGCAATACATGACTGGGGGAGAACGCTATAAAGATATTACCACCAGATTAACAATGGCTGGAGTAAAAGATATGTGGCATGAACCAGACCTTACCCAGGTAATTGATAAGATCAAAGAAATGCCGACTGAACATGTCTATATTCTGGCAACCTATACAGCCGTTCTGCAATTGCGGAAACAACTAGCAGAAAAAGGTTATATTAAAGGAGGAATGGACTAATGGCAAAATATCACTTACACCTCGCCCACCTCTACGGCGATTTATTAAATACTTACAGTGATGTCGGTAATATTATTGCCCTTCAATATTACGCTAAACAGATGGATGCCGATATTGATGTCAAAGTCATTAGTATCGACAACGACTTTAATCCGCAAGATTTTGACTTAGCTCTTTTTGGCGGTGGTCAAGATTACGAACAACTTGTCGTTTCCAAAGATCTTCCAAACAAAAAAGCGGGGATTGACCAATTTATTAACGATGGCAAACCGCTTCTTGCTATTTGTGGAGGATACCAGCTTCTTGGTCACTACTATATTGGTGCTGATGGCGAGAAGATTCCGGGACTTGGAATCCTTGATCACTATACTTTAAGTCAAGACAATCACCGGTTCATTGGGGATATTACCATCAAAAATGAAGAAAGCAATCAAGAGTACCATGGCTTTGAAAATCACAACGGCCGCACATTCTTAGGAAAAGGTGAGCGTCCACTTGGTAAAGTAATTTCTGGTAATGGAAATAACGGTGAAGATCATACCGAAGGAGCAATCTATAAAAACACTTATTGCTCTTATTTCCACGGTCCCATTCTTACAAGAAATGGTGAGATTGCTAAAAAGATTCTTTTAGCAGCTCTTGAGTATAAATACCCTGATGCCGACTTAAGCAGTCAAAAAGCCCTAAAAATTAAACCTACATTTTAATTAAGGTGACAAACAGTGAATCAAACCATAACATTTGTATTTACCATTATTTTTTTGCTGGAAAGTTTTTGGGAAGTCCGTCTTTTCTCCCAACTACAAGCACTAGCCATCCAAAATCCAACTAGAATCCCACCACGCTTTGCCAAAGTTATCCGTCTGGAGCGTCGTTGGAACTGGATATCTTGGATCCTAATCATCTTACTATTTCTTACTTCATCGAATTTCACGATTTTATGGGAAGCCTAATTACATTGATTGAAACCTATGTCGTCTGGCGAATGGATAACATGAAAAGTAAGATGACTAGCGAAAATTAGAACACAAAAAGGGATGAGATTGAAGGAAAGTAAAAATTCCTTCTAACCTCATCCCTTTTATATTTTAAAAATTAATATTTCCAGTAATAATCAGCATAAGCGCAATCACAGCTGCTAAGGCGATAACTGTTGCTAACCACTTTTCTTTCTTGCTCATCTTATTAGGAGCCCCGGCAAATAACGGTATTCCTAAGGCAAAAATAATCGCACTCGCAAATACATATTCAAGTCCCGAAGCAACTAACATATAGACAGAATAAAGAGAAGCTAACGTAGCAATAAGCTTAAAGCCAAGGCCCATTTTTTCGCTAATTGCTAACTTCAACCCATATAACGCAGAGAGCAAGTAAGCAACTAGTGTCATTGTCGCAGCCAAAGTATAGGCAATTGTGTAGGCCATTTGAAGTTGCGGAAGCAGTAAAACGAGTAAGCATATTTGCATAATAATTGTATATACAATTAGTGCAAAACCAGGAACACCATGGCGGTTAACAAGTTTAAATGCTCGCGGCATATCCCGATCATAACTGGTTACGTATGCAATTTCTGGTCCAATCATAAACCAACTCAATAATGCTCCTAATAGAGAAATCAGTAAGCCAATTTTAATAATAAGACTGCCCACTATTCCTAATGCTGTATGACTAAGCGCTGCTGCCAGTGGAACTGAAGTCTGGCTAAGTTCTTTAGCAGGTAGAATTCCCATTGGAATAATAGAGATTGAAATATAGAGGACCAATACAATTACAAAGCTAATAATCGTTGCTAATCCCACATCACGTGGCTGTTTTGCCCGACGTGACATTGAAACAGCTGCTTCAATCCCCACAAAACACCACACAATAGTACTCATCGCGTCACTAATCTGGTCTTTAAATGGGACATGCGTTTGATTAACATCAAGAATGCTTGTCCAATCAGGAACATTAAAAATATGCGGCTGAAATGCAAAGACACCAACAATAACAACTAATAAAAGCGGTAAAATCTTAATAATCGTAATGACGGCATTGAGGATACTTGCCTCACGAACACCAAACCATGTAATCGCAGTGTATCCCCACAGAATAATCGAACCTCCGATAAAACACATTAACGGCGAAAGTTGATGCGTCCCGAGCATACTATTTAAGGTCTTAAAGAAAAGCGAGATAAAGGCAATGTTGCCAAAGACTGCTCCCATCCAATATCCCCAAAAGGAATTAAAACCAATATAGTTGCCAAAGCCTTCCTTTGCATAAGTATAAATTCCACCGTTCATCTCCGGCTTGATAACAGAAAGCTTATAAAAGACTAATACTAACATCAAAATTCCGAAGCCACCAATTAGCCAGGCAATTAATGCAGCCATTGGATTTGCTTTCAAAATTAAGTCGGTCGGACTATTAAAAATCCCACCACCAATAATCGTTCCTACAATTAAGGTGACTAAGAGGAAGAGATTCAATTTCTTTTCCTTCACCTTAATCACCTCACTTATAAATATTCTTAAAATGTGGAATAATTATACATTATTTACCTAGCCAATGGCAATAGTTCCATTAGCAGCAAGCCAAATTGCAATGATACTTAAGATTAAGATAAACGCCATTGTCCACTTTTCAGCAGTTGTAACTTTACGATCATTTTCTTTACATGCTAAGTAGTAAATGTAGAATCCAGGAATAAAACTAATTGAAACTAGTAATACTTCTTGCCATCCAGCAAGGAACATACATGCGAACATGAATGCAGCAGAGAGCAAACCAATTGTAAATTGTCCCCATTCTTGGTGTGCAGAACTGTATTTCATTTGGTAAAGTCCAACAAATAAGTATGAGAATAAAATTGCTGCACTACATAAGGAATATGCGAATTCATAGGCTTTATCAGTGAAAAGCAATGAGAACAAGAAGATTGTTTGCAATACCGCTGTAATCATCAAGGAAGCAGTTGGTGCTTTTTTAGCATTAACCTTTCCCCAGATTTTTGGCATTGCCTTATCATCAGCAACTAACATTGTTGTTTCGGCTGGAAGCATTGTCCAAGAAAGCCAGGAAACAATTGTTGAAATAATCAAACCAACATTAATCAAAATTGAACCCCAACTACCAACTGTTGCTTGAAGAACATGACCGATAGCTGGTTGACCCATTCCAGCTAATTCTGCCCGAGTTAATGCACCATAAGGTAAAATTGAAATTAATACATAGATAACTACTAAAAGGCCAAAACTGATGAGAGAAGCTTCACGAGCGGCTGTAAGGGACTTTGCCCGACTTGCCATAACAGAAGCACCTTCAACACCAATAAATACCCAAATTAAGGTCATTAGGGTACCTTTCATTTGTTCCCAAACAGACCCAGTTGTAGTGCCGTGAGAAGCATTATTGGCAACCCGGCCCCAGAAATCTGCTGTGAACATCCCAGCCTTGAAGCAAACAACCATCATAATAATAAAGATAACTAATGGTAAAACCTTGCAGATTGTTCCAATCATATTAACAAAAGATGCACTTTCAACACCATTGTTAACTAAGATTGTTAATAGCCAACAGAAGATGATGGCAATAATAATCGATGGTAAATTTTGACCACCTTTAAAGGTTGGGAAGAACGTTCCAATTGAACTCATCAACATGGTGGCAAAAGCAATATTTCCCAGCCATGCGGATAACCAGTAAGACCATCCAGAAATAAATTCACCTAATGGCCCAAAACCGGCACCAGCATATGAGAAAATCCCTGAAGTAAGATCTGGTCGCTTTTCAGATAAATTATTTAGCGAGAGAACTAACATCAAAAAACCAATTCCAACAAAAATCCAAGCTAACAGGGCAGGACCTGGTGCCGCCGCCGCCGCTACATCACTAGTAATACCAAATATTCCGGTACCGATACATGAACTTACAATTAAGGCGATCAATTCGCCTCTACCAATACCCTTCTTTTGTTCATCCATAAATATCCCTCCTATGCAGTTTATGAATGCATGTGTTGAATGATTAAGTCATAAACCATTTTAGCATCATCATTATCTTTACTAATGATAATCAAGGTGTCATTTCCAGCAAGTGTGCCCACAACTTCCGGAATATCAAGTTCATCAAACATTCCAGCCAAAATCGTCGCATAACTAGAATTTAGTGCAGTTTTGATTACGTTCATAAATTGAACAGTTTCAATTGTCCGCACATTATCATGAATTCCTTGGTATAATCGTTCAAAATTATGTTCGGGTGTCACATGGAGTTGAACATAGTGGGTATGACCATCGCCATCATTGGCTTTAACGATATTTAATGCATGAATATCTCTTGAAATTGTTGCTTGTGTTGTTTCGAAACCCGCCTCAGTTAACAACTTAAGCAATTCTTCTTGTGTTTCAATTTTACGATCATTAACCACTTGTTCAATATATTTTCTTCTTGCCTTTCGATCCATTCGTGTTCCCCTCTTATCATGTTAATTACACTAAAATGATACAAGAAAAAGCAGCAAAATTATACCCTTTCTAGATTACTCAGATAAATTTGCTGCTTTCATTATCTTATTTATTTCTTGAGATCTTCACGAACAATTGGACATGACATGCACCGTGGACCACCACGACCCCGTGATAATTCGCTTGAACGAACCTCGTGAACGAGAATACCATGCTTACGCAGCAAATCGTTTGAGACATAGTTCCGATCATAAGTTACAACTACACCAGGGGCAATTGCTAGCGTGTTAGAACCGTCATTCCACTGTTCACGTGGGGCAATAATTGGGTCACCGCCACCAGTAGGAATTAAATCAATTTCCGGCTTATCAAGTGCCTTCTTCAAAATTTCTTTAAGATTTGTTTCATGAGTAATTGAAATTTCACCATTATTACCTGGGTGCATAATGTATGCATCAACATGTCCACCATCACGTAAGATTGCTGGATGAACTGTAAATTGATCATAGTTAATCATTGTAAACACAGTATCAAGGTGCATCATTGCGTGATTGTGAGGAATATGGATAGCAATTACTGTATCATAATCAGACTTTTCAAAGAGACTTTCAGCTAATTCTGTAATAGCCTTTGCAGATGTTCGTTGAGAAATACCAATTGCTAATACATGATCGCTGAGAACTAATTCATCTCCACCTTCAATCCGGCCTTCAGGATAACGGTTTCGCCATACTTCAACACCCTTGTCAGCAAAACGCTTATTGTGCTTAATGATGTACTCAGTAAAGAGAGATTCGCGTTGACGTGCCTTAAAGGTCATGTGATTAATAGTAATTCCATCCCCGATACATGCCTGTTGGTCACGCGTAAAGTATGCATTGGGCATTGGATCCATATAGAATGGGTAATCCTTATCTTCTGCTAATTCGGCAAGCGAAGCATACTTTGTTTTAATTTCATCTTTACGTACACCAGCAATAATCTTGTTAACCATATCCTTAGTACTGAAACTAAGCAAGAATTCCTTTAAGCCGTCATGGATTGCTCCAGCAGCATAACCAGATTCAGCGATGATCTTTTCAAGGAATTCATCTTTGATATTATCATCTGCCAGTGCGTCTGTTAATAAATCTTCAAGATACAAGACTTCTGCGCCGTTATCACGTAATGTTTGCGCAAAAAGGTCATGTTCTTCTTGAGCGATCGGTAAGTATGGAATATCATCTACAAGCATCCGGTGAAGAATTTCAGGATAAACATTTTCGATTTCCTTACCTGGTCGATGCAACATAACTGTCTTAAGCTTCCCAATTTCTGATGTAACATGAATTGGACTTTGCATACAATATCACTCCTTTTTTGAAGCATCACTTGACTACAACTACATCATATTAGTTTATGTAAACGTTGTCAAATGCTGTCAAATCAATATTTAGTGAATTATATAAAAAGAAGTTATTAATATAAATTATTCAACAGTTTTTATACATTTTTTACCCCTAAAGTGCATATTCTGTGAAAGCGGTTATTCAATTGATTGCATATAAATTTCACAAAGTTTTTTCTTTTTCTGTTAAATAAATTGCAAAAAGTTGGTCACGAGCAGCTAAAAATTCTTGGTTTTTGGCACTTGGATGAACACGATTAGTTAATACAATAAAGCCTTGGTCAGTTTGACGATCTAACACCATCCAAGTTCCCGTAAACCCAGTATGGCTAATCAAAAGGTGATGATCTTTAGCATGAAATAGTTTCCATCCCAGAGAGCGGCTATGCGGACCAGGAATTCGTGTTTGATCTGTAAAAAAAAGATCAATTGTTTCAGAAGTAAGAAGACCATTTAAATTATTTTCAATAAGCGCATGACTAAAAATCTCCAAATCTTTCAACGATGCAAAGAGGCCTGCACATCCACAACTTTCTCCTAAAATATACCCCTTAGGATCATGAGTTTCTCCCCTAATCAAGCCACGTTTTTCTTGTACTTCTGTTGGTACACAGTTAGCTGGATGAGGATTAAATGTCGCAGTTGGCATATTTAATGGTTTAAGGACCTGTTCTGTAATAACCTTTTGAACCGGCTGATTATAAATTCGTTCAATAATCCATCCCAAATACAAATAGTTCACATCCGCATATTTGATTTGATGGTTCAAACTATCCTCCACCTGCATTCTTGTCAAAAAAGCCGTCTTTAGTTCAGAGGCAGTTAACTCATTACGATGTGGAATATAACCAGCTATCCCAGAAGTATGGGTAAGAAGATTTCGAATAGTTGGTCGGTTATCATTAAATTCAGGTAAATACTTCTTTATCGGATCATCTAAAGACAATGCTCCTTTTTGAATAAGCATAGCAATAACTGGAACTGTCCCTATTACTTTTGTTAATGAGGCCACATCATAGAGCATACCAGGTTTTAATAATTCAGTCTCAGGGTACACTTGAGCCATCCCCGTTACTTCCTTAATCGTATGTTGACGGTCAAAAATCACATAGCTAACTCCCGGAACAATCCCTTCTTTAACCATTTGATGTAATTTGGTAATTGTTAAATCGTATTTATTCATCGTTTAATTCACTTCCTCAATAGAGTTTATTTTAACGTAAATAGGGCAAAGGAAAAATATCCAGAAATTTATTGTATCTGTCAAGTTTTCATAGGTAGCCTTTAAATATACAGTTTTAGTGGGTTAGTGCCTTAAAAAGTTGTCCCATTGGTCTACTTGTGACCGTGTTAATCGGAATTATTCCTTGTACTGCTCCAATTGACGGCTTTGTCGGTGCCTTTCTTAGAAACTCTCCAGTTCGAATATGCATTTCCTGTAATAGGCTGGTTTGAGCCACTCGAGGAAGAACTGTTAATTGTTCTAGGATTGTATTTAAACTAGCTTGCAGTTCACCATTCATTCGGGCTTCAATTAAACCAATCATGGCTTTAGCCCCCTGCTTAGTCCATGACTTGCCCTGTTTCTTCATCCGGTAAGTAAAAGCCCGGTGAGAACTTTCGACTGAACCAATTAAATGAATATCCTTAAATCCACGCATTTGTGGTGAGAGGATATACCGCCAATTTCGCTGTAGATACTTTCTTAAACGCATTAGGTCGTCTGCTTGTTTTTCCGTTAGGTTTTGTGATTCATAAGTATCTAAAATTATTGTTAGCTCTGCTTGATCATGATGACGAACGGCTTTAATTGCTCGCATGGCTAATTCGTTGTGCCGGCCTAAAGTATGTTCAATTTTCTGTAAACAATGATAGCGGTCGAGAAAGTATTCACCATGTGCACCTTGAGGAACTAGACTTAATAGCTTAGCTGGTTCGTAACCTGGCCAGCGTCACTGGCCAAAAAGATCGTTTGACCGGCAAGCTTATAATGGCGGTCTAAATAATCACTTAGTCGTGCTTCAAGCCGTCCTTGGTGCCCAACACTGAGAAAGTCATGCCGATTAATGATTTGATTAGCTACTCGCTCATAAACCCGATAATGGTGCACAAGAGTCAGCTGACCTGCTTCTTTTTTACCTTTAATCATAAAGGCATCACCCTCAATAGTTAAATTTTTAGGCATATGGCGAGGAGTAGCTTGGTGTTCTTTTGCTTGAGTTTGTTTAGCTACCTGATTTCCTAACTCATGCACGGCGTGCATTACCGAATCGGCAGTAATTCCGCTGTCAAATACAAGGTTCAAAATGTCGGCAGTATTGCGCATTGTAGTTGTTTGGGCAATCTTAGCCATCATCATTAAGTAGTGTGGCGATAAACGACGACGTGGTTTAATTTTTAATTGTTGGTCTAAGTAAAATTCACGTTTCTTTGTCCCAGCCTGATAATACCGTCGTTGAAAAGTCACCGGGCCAAAGATAAAATTAAGCGTCCGTGGCTGTTTATTGATTACTTGATAGTTCGCTGGAGCTTGGGACTTTAAGCTTCGATCTAAGCTTTCCAAAAAGTTTTGCATGATTACTTGTCCTAACTCCAATACACCTTTTAAAATAATCTGTTCAGCTTCAAATAAACTGCCTGATTTCACCAAATTCTGCTCGATTTCTGTTAAAATATCCATGAGGAAAGACCTGCCTTTGCTTAGTATTCGACGGCACTATGTCCCGTCAAGTATACAGATCAAATAGATAAAAATTTTAGGAGGCTTGATTGCGGAATTGTTCCGCGGTCAAGCCGTTTTTGCTTGTGTAAGCGCGTTTGGTATTAAAGTATTCAATGGCTCCTTTGACGAGCTGTTCTAGCTCTGCTAGCGTCTTAGGACGATTATGTTTGTTAATCCAGATTAGCTTGAAGTCATTCCACCAACGCTCTATGGGGGAGTTTTCCCAAGGATGACCGGGGTGTGACATACTATGAATACAATTTTTAGAGGCTAAGTAGTCGTTGAACATACTTGAGCAGTAAGCTGATCCGCGGTCAGTATGGACCATTGGTTGCGCATCAGGTTCAACCGTAAAAGCACGATTAAAGGTTTCAATTACTGCTGATGAAGTTTCTGTGTCTGAAATATTGTAGCTTAAAGCGTAACGACCATATAAATCTAAAATAACGTGTACTCGTACTTTATGAAGTGTGTGTTCGCCGTAGGCAACTTCCGTTGTGTCGGTAACCCACACTTCATTTTTAGTTTCACGGTCGAATTGTCCCTGCAATAAGTTGTCATTGATGTATTCTTCATGGCGTTGAATTCGATTGCGCTTCTTCTTCCTAATATTTGCTCTAATTCCATGCTTACGCATGCAATTAGTTATTCGTTTTAATCCAGCGGTAAAGCTTAAACGGTTTTCAAAGCTTAACTGTGTAGTCATCGCTAAATATCCCAGCGTCCAATTATGTTCTTCTTCTAACTCTACAATCGCTTCAAGTAACTCTGCTTGCTCATTATGATATCGACTTGGCTTTCGATTGAGCCATTTGTAATAACCATCTCGCGAAGAATCAGCTATTTTACACAACTGGCTAATTGACCATCCATTTTCTTGATTTAGTTCTTTGATGGCTTGGTACCGGAGTCCTTTTCCACCTCCCGATTGCGTATTTCTGTTAATTTTTTTGCGAACGCAATCTCCATCTCTTGCTTTTCTAGCTGAGCCCTTAATAAGCGATTTTCTGCCTTGAGTCGGTCAACTTCCGTCCACTTCTCTTCTGGCTTAGCTTTGCCTCGGCGATCACGAAGTGATTCTGGGTCATTACCGCTTTTGCGATACTTTTGATACCAGCCATAAACTTGTTGGTAACTAATATGGTACTTTTCAACTGCCCAATTGTAGTTCACATCATGCTTAATCAACTCTTCAATGATAGTAAGTCGTTCTTCAAAGTCAGTCTTTCGTCCACTCATTTTTGAATCTCGCTTTCTTGGCGTATAGGCCTTTAAGTTAGATTCATTATACCGGATAATCCATTGTTCTAGTTGCCTTTGAGATCGTAAACCGTGTTTTATCGCAAATAAATCTAATGCCTCATCTGTTTGTTGATATTGTTCAACCAATGAGTTTTTAAATTCTTTAGAGTAGCTTTGATTATGATGACTTGTTTGAAGTCCTGGCATTCCCTGATACTTGTATAGAAGACTCCACCGCCTGATAGTTTTTTGGCTAATCTTGTACTTAGTTATTACCTTATGGATTCCATTTCGTAAAACTTCATTGAGGATTAAGAGTTTTTCCTCTGCTGAGTATTTAGATTTTCTTCCCATAGAAAAAGCCCTCCGAGTATAAGATGAATTTTCTATTTCATCTGTATACTCAGAGGGCATTATAGCCGACACACTAAAGGCTACTGGTCTTTTCTTTTTTTTGTAAATAAGTAAATTGGTCTACAAAAAAGATTTCCACGACCAGATGAATTATTCATCCAACCTATGAAAATCTTACACTAACAATTTATTAAACAAAATTGGTTAATTGTGACAAATAAGTTAAAAATATTACAAAACTATTTCAAAAGGCGGTATAATATAGTTGTAATGATTTTATAAAAATAAGAGAGGTGGAGGGGGTCATAAAAATGATGAAGATGACAAATAAAGTTTTAGCAAGTTCGTTAGTAATTTTAGCCGCCCTTGGACTAGCTGGGTGTACAAATAGCGCAGCAGCTCCAACAAAAACGTCTACTTCTGCGACAAAAGTAAGTCAACAGCCAAGCAAAAAGGCGGCCTCCTCCACTAGTAGCGAAAAGGCCAAAAAGCAAACATCTACTAGTGTACAGTCCACTTCTGCAATAAATACAAGCTCAAAAAGCACAAGTTCAAAGGCCAAGGTAGCTAACAGTTCAGAAAAATTAATTAATCAAACTGCTAAAGCTACTAGTTCATCAGTAACTAGTAGTCCTAGCAGCCAATCAGTAACTACCAATTCCAATTCCAATTTCTCTTCACAAAACGATCAACAAGTCCTAACAAGTTTTGTCAAGACAGGTGGCGTTCAACAAGATGGCAACCATTATTACATGACTAAGAATAATCAAAACAATAATTATCAAATTGAAGTTCGTAATAATCAAGGTGGCGATCCAAATGTAACCCACCTTACTGGTACCTATCAATATGACCCCGTCACAAATCAAATCCATGAAATGAATCCAATCACCGGAAATTACGATAATTAATATCTTTATCTTAAAAAGGAGTACAAAAGGAATTTACCCTTATCGGTTTCTTCCTTCTGTACTCCTTTATTAATTCACCTATTTAAAATAGCCTTGGCTATAATGCCCTCTGAGTATACAGATGAAATAGAAAATTCATCTTATACTCGGAGGGCTTTTTCTATGGGAAGAAAATCTAAATACTCAGCAGAGGAAAAACTCTTAATCCTCAATGAAGTTTTACGAAATGGAATCCATAAGGTAATAACTAAGTACAAGATTAGCCAAAAAACTATCAGGCGGTGGAGTCTTCTATACAAGTATCAGGGAATGCCAGGACTTCAAACAAGTCATCATAATCAAAGCTACTCTAAAGAATTTAAAAACTCATTGGTTGAACAATATCAACAAACAGATGAGGCATTAGATTTATTTGCGATAAAACACGGTTTACGATCTCAAAGGCAACTAGAACAATGGATTATCCGGTATAATGAATCTAACTTAAAGGCCTATACGCCAAGAAAGCGAGATTCAAAAATGAGTGGACGAAAGACTGACTTTGAAGAACGACTTACTATCATTGAAGAGTTGATTAAGCATGATGTGAACTACAATTGGGCAGTTGAAAAGTACCATATTAGTTACCAACAAGTTTATGGCTGGTATCAAAAGTATCGCAAAAGCGGTAATGACCCAGAATCACTTCGTGATCGCCGAGGCAAAGCTAAGCCAGAAGAGAAGTGGACGGAAGTTGACCGACTCAAGGCAGAAAATCGCTTATTAAGGGCTCAGCTAGAAAAGCAAGAGATGGAGATTGCGTTCGCAAAAAAATTAACAGAAATACGCAATCGGGAGGTGGAAAAGGACTCCGGTACCAAGCCATCAAAGAACTAAATCAAGAAAATGGATGGTCAATTAGCCAGTTGTGTAAAATAGCTGATTCTTCGCGAGATGGTTATTACAAATGGCTCAATCGAAAGCCAAGTCGATATCATAATGAGCAAGCAGAGTTACTTGAAGCGATTGTAGAGTTAGAAGAAGAACATAATTGGACGCTGGGATATTTAGCGATGACTACACAGTTAAGCTTTGAAAACCGTTTAAGCTTTACCGCTGGATTAAAACGAATAACTAATTGCATGCGTAAGCATGGAATTAGAGCAAATATTAGGAAGAAGAAGCGCAATCGAATTCAACGCCATGAAGAATACATCAATGACAACTTATTGCAGGGACAATTCGACCGTGAAACTAAAAATGAAGTGTGGGTTACCGACACAACGGAAGTTGCCTACGGCGAACACACACTTCATAAAGTACGAGTACACGTTATTTTAGATTTATATGGTCGTTACGCTTTAAGCTACAATATTTCAGACACAGAAACTTCATCAGCAGTAATTGAAACCTTTAATCGTGCTTTTACGGTTGAACCTGATGCGCAACCAATGGTCCATACTGACCGCGGATCAGCTTACTGCTCAAGTATGTTCAACGACTACTTAGCCTCTAAAAATTGTATTCATAGTATGTCACACCCCGGTCATCCTTGGGAAAACTCCCCCATAGAGCGTTGGTGGAATGACTTCAAGCTAATCTGGATTAACAAACATAATCGTCCTAAGACGCTAGCAGAGCTAGAACAGCTCGTCAAAGGAGCCATTGAATACTTTAATACCAAACGCGCTTACACAAGCAAAAACGGCTTGACCGCGGAACAATTCCGCAATCAAGCCTCCTAAAATTTTTATCTATTTGATCTGTATACTTGACGGGACATAGTGCCCTTTAAATGCAGCAAAGATTCCCTTTTTATTTTCAGTTTTCTCATCATCGTTCGACTTAATTTGTTCGATTATTGATTCTGTCTCACCGTTGCCATGAGGGGTTACTGCTACTAACTTCTTTAAGGTAATAGTATAGGTCTGTTCTCCGGCCGCAAAATGATGATCGGCAGGGAAACTATTCTCATCAAGCACATATCCCTCATCTTCAAATGACTTAATTTGTGGAGTTGGATCGTAGTTAAATTCTTCACCGGTTACCCCAGTAAGTTCCTCGGATGTTAATTCTGCACCAGTTTGGTCAATAAATTTAACCAGAATTTTAGCTGGTTGTGGAGTGTAACTGATCTTTTACTTTCGATCGCTCGCATTTTCATCAACCTGTTCAGCTGGAATAGCAGGTGTATCATACCCCGCGATTGGTGCTGGAATATATTCAGGGATCACTCCTTTGCTCCACTCTTGCCAAATGTCACTACCAAGCACTTCATCATGAACGCCAAAACGAGTAGCAATTGCTTCCTGAGTTACAACTTGTTGTGTTTTATCAGGCATTGTAATCTGGATAGTTCGCGTTACGTGATGTTCCTTCTTTAGGGGAGTAGTTTGGTGAGTGAGGTAAACATAATATTGTTGTTCTGGACTACCAGCAAAGTACTTACCCTTTAATGCCCCTTTGTCAGCCTTAAACAATTCATACCCGTCATCTTCAAAATTCCATAGTTCATTACTATATGTTTGTCCTTCTGTAACATTTAATCTTTGGGTCCGATTATCAATAATCCGCCCAGAAGAAGGCTTGACAATTGGTAATCGATTATCAGGGACATCAACATAAAAGACGGTAATTTGTTGTGTCTGTAAATCTTGTTTACTAATAAAAACCTTATATTCTTTTTCTTGATCACTGTCTTCAGCCATTAAACGAGCATTTTGCGGCAATTCATTATCAACAATCACATATCCTTCATCAGCAAGACGGTCTGTTTCAACTGTTGACTTATGACTGATCAAGTCGCCAGCAAGCCCAGAAACTATTTGTTCATCAATTACATCCCCAGTTTCATCAACATATTTAATCTTGACACTAACTTGCTTTGGATGGTAGATAACATTAATATTGCTATCTTTTGACGTTAATGAAATTGGTTCAGCGTCAACGTTTTTACCCGTATATCCAGGAACATGGGGCGCAGTAACTGCGGGGAGAGTAGCTTTAATCCAATCACTCCATGTTTTTTCATTAGTCGTTTTATCAGTAATTCCAAAACGCTGAATTTTTCCAGTTTGCTTAATGATCTGCTTGGATCCATCTGGCATATTAAAAGTGATTGTCCGTGTTACTTGATGATCTTCATCGATTTTTTCAATTTTATGAATAAGGTAAACATAATAATCCTTAGTTGGTTGTCCACCGACATAGGTTCCTAATTTAGCACCTTCTTCGTATTTATAAATCTCAAAGCCGTTTTCTTCACCCCAGAGTTGGTTATGATAAGCTTCATCACCTTGACCGGTAAAAGTTTGGGGTTGATTTTCGAGAATCTTTCCGTCACTTGGTTGTAAATCAGCTTTGGGTTTATCGGGGATATTAACCAAGTCAACATAGTAAACATTAATTGTCTGTTTATTTTCAACCATCCTTACCTTTGCCGGTGAAGTGATTAATATATCATTATCCTCACTCCCGTTAAGGAAATAACCAATAATGACATTATAATCACCAGGGGTTGCATCGACTAATTCAGAATCATCCACAATAAATGTTTGCTCAGGACTAACCGGAAGTTCCTCATTAGTTGAGGAGAGACCGCAAACTTCTTCAATCCCGCCAAATGAATTCCAATCATCTTTTGCCTCTGCCTTAAGCGTAAATGATTTAGTAATAAGAAGTTGATGAATGACAACATAAGGAATGAAGTCAAAACTTTCAAAATCAAGATAAGTAGGTTGAACCATAAAGGCAGAGGCCTCCATTAACTTTCTCCCTGTCTTATCAACATCGACTGAAAATCCTTTTTCTTGAATCGCACTTTGAATAGCGACCAGCTTAAAGAAGTATTGACCGCCTTGCCACATTACATTATCCTCATCAATCTCAAATGAAACTTCATCGTTAAAGTCACTGATTGCATATGGTACTTCACCCAAAGTTGGCATCATTCCTTTAACATCTTCTGAAAATACCTCATCACCGTCTTCAGTTCGGCTAAGTGCCATGAATGGGATATTTTGATAGGCATCATGATCAAAAACAGGCGTGCTTAAGCGGAAATTTAATTGTGACGTTGTGTGCTTATTAACTGTTAAATCGTAAAAGGCATATTCATTTAAATTAAATTGCTCTTGAGTATTAATATTTTCTAGATTTATAATCTTAAAAGGAAATTCAACACGGTAAGAACTGTTTGGTAATAAAGAACCAAATACCATAATCGCTGTTACTTTTTCCCAACTAAAGTCATCACGCTGCTTAAGAGTATCAATCGTCGAATACTCTCCTTCGTGTCCTTGATAACCATAGGTAATATCAAATCCAGGAATTACATTTCCCTTTTCATTCTTGTATTCAAGACCGTCGAATTCATTAATCCGCGCCCCATCAAGTACAACTTGTGCCGTTCCTTGCTTTCCTTCAAATGTAGGCAGCGTATAGACAACTTCAACTGATTTGGTAGTTTCTGTATTATTTTTTAAATGACCATATCCACTAAAATCAGTAGCTGCGCGATAATTAACTAATGATGCCGTTTCACTCATTGAATTACGACTTACAAGCGAACGATCTTTAGCATGGCTTTCACTATTAGTTGCCTGTAAGTAAGTCCCATGCATTAAGCCACCTAAATCATCAATTAGTTGATATTCACCTAATGCTGGATTATTTTTTATTACCGGTTCTTGGCCGTTCAATTTTTGTTGTTGAGCCGCAAAATTTGGCGCTGCTTTAAGCATTTTTTCCAATAATGGCGTTCTATTGAGTGAAGCAACGCTTGAGGCAGATTTCTCCCCTAATTTTACTTGTCCGCCAACAGTTTCAACCGGGGCAAGCTCAACACCAAGTACCTCATTTTTTTGATCTCATCTGTATCAAGCATCTTTTTTCTCCCCCTTAAAGACTTTTATAATTCGATAACTATTATTTAGTATTGAGTATAATATACTTCATTCTTATTTCAATACTGATAAATTATTTGGGAATATATTTTTCGTCGTTTGTAAAATTAAGTTAGAAAAAATAAAAAGCCATTTGTGATAGACTTTTGAATATCCCTAATCAAAAGAAAGGCAATCACAAATGACCTCTAAACATCTTACCACACGTGAATTAACTCTCATAGCTGATTTTTGGTATCAAGGTACTAAAGCTTATCGGGCTGCTAAATTACTTCAGCGTAGTCAAGAAACCATCTATCGTGTTTATCGTTTCCTCAATGACGGTAAAACCATCGACCAATATCTTCAGACTTATCAGCGTCATAAGCGTCGTTGTGGTCGGAAGCAGACCCAACTGCCAACTATCGAAGTTAACTATATCCATGCGCAAATCAAGGCGGGTTGGACTCCTGATACTATTATTGGTCGTCATGAACACCCAATTAGCTGCAGTATGCGCACCCTTTATCGCATGTTTGCCCGCAATCAGTATGGCTTTTCCGTTAAACAGCTACCGATGAAAGGAAAACGCCATCCCAATGGCTATGTGGAACGTCGTGGTAAAGCTGGCCAATTAGGACGCAGTATCTATCAACGATATCGTGATTTTCCGCATTACCAACATGAATTTGGGCACTTTGAAGCTGATACAGTTCAAGGTAAAGCTCACCGCGGAGCGGTAATGACGCTAGTAGAGCGACAATCCAAAGTAATGATTGTCCTTAATATTCATCATAAAACAGACGAAGCAGTGAATTGCCAGCTTGATCAATGGCTCGCTAAACTGCCACGTCACTTTGTTAAATCAATTACTTTTGATAACGGGAAAGAATTTGCTGGATGGCGAGAAATAGCCAATAAGTATGATCTTCACACCTATTTTGCGGAAGTCGGTGCTCCCAATCAACGAGGGCTAAACGAAAATAATAACGGCCTCTTGCGTCGTGATGGTCTTAGTAAAAAGCTAGATTTTCGCGATTTACCAGACGAACTAGTCACTCAGCTAATGCATCGTCGCAACAATATCCCACGAAAATCTCTTAATTATCGTACACCATTAGAAGTATTCTTGAGTCATGTCACAGAAGAACAACTTTCACCTTTTTTCTAATTTAAATTGACATTTCAGGTATGAAAAAATTATCTTTTGTTCTTTTGAAAATAGTTTATTCTTTTATCATTAGATATTTGATCACGAATAGAAATTAATATTGCGGACCATCGCCATCGTTTTCTTGACTATAGGTAGGCGCACTTGATTCTTGCGCAGGAGCAGTCGGCGTACTGTTACCAGAGGTCCTATTTCCACCGCCATTGCTACTATATCGTGGTCGAGAATTATTGTAGTTTCTTGAGCTTCCTCCATTATTCGATGAAGCTGCTGTCGTACTGCTTGAACTTTCGCTGTTGATTTGCGCCGTGGAAGCAGTCGGGCTTGAAGACGAGGAAACTGTACTACTACTTGCTGAGGAAGCGACTGAAGAAGAACTAGAGCTTACCGAACTGCTACTTGATGAACTTTCTTGGGTATTATCGTTGCCCTTAACCTTTAACTGCTTGGTCACCTTTTGATCACCGCATTCTGCAATAATATCATAAGTGCCAGCTACGTCAAATGTATAAGTATGGTTAACTAATGATTCGCCCTTACTTGCTTTAAATGTCTTAACAATCTCTTTGCTCTTATGTCCCCGGATTGTCAAAGTAGTTTGTGGAGAAACCTTAAACTTAACTTTTGCTTCTCCATTATCATTTAAAGTAACTTTCCGATCAAACTGAACTGAAACCTTTCCCAAATTATCACTGTCGGAAGCAGCGTATTCAACATTTTCGGTCTTATCAGTTTGAGCTGGCTTTGCTTCTTGGCGATGTGAATGAACGCTACCAAAAATTATTCCCCCAACACAAATTGCCAAGACAGCGACCAAGGTCCAGTTAAAAAAGACACGGCCTCCACTTACGAAATTATTACCGTTGCGGTTTTTCCGTAACTGAGAAAAATATTGAGCAGCTAAAATAATAATTGCAATAACTGCTAATAATATCATTAAATTCATTACTCGCATAATTAACTCACCAAATCCATCCTATTCTTTTTCTATTTACACAAATCCATCATAGCATCAATTAAACCTTTTCTTAACGCTTTTACTAAATTTGTAATATAAATAAAAAAAGGTCTGTTACTAAATGAGTAACAGACTCAATCATATTCACCCGCACGGGAATCGAACCCGTAACTCCGCCTTGAGAGGGCGACGTCTTAACCAATTTGACCAGCGGGCAATAACGTACAATTAAAAGTATACGTTAATTTCAATTCTTCGTCAACTTAAAATTAAATTAATTTAATATTCATTTTCAGTGTCAAGTAAAATTGACTCTGCCAATAGAATTTCGTTGTAAAGCTCAAAAAGATAGTCACGACGATTTTCCTTTTGAGATACCATATCAAGGTACTGTCTTTCAGCTTGGGATGCCCATAATAAGGCTCGTTGCTCCAGTTCCTTTTCCTGCTCATTGAATTCTGGATAGCGACTTGCTTTAGCCCATTGATGCCAAAAATCTGCAAATGAATTGGCACTCTTTTGATCCCGCAAATCATAAACAACACTTTCTCTAATTTTTTCTGGAAGATATATTTTTTCAACTGCCGCTAATCCTTCTTTAACCATCTCTTGCCGTAAACGCTGAATTTGTTTGCCAGCTTCTTTACTCGACATATCATGGTCAAGAATAAAACGAAATACGATTGAAGGTACCACCATACTCAAAATAATAACAAATATTTCTGCTAACACAATCATGTCAAACTGTGCAGAGCTTACATTGTTAATAATCATATATACTAAGGCGAGTGTTACTGCGCCATGGACTCCCCCAAGGGCAAAAATTATACTTCCTTTATTACCCATTTTTGATAATAATCTATATAAATAACGAACAAGGAGATTAGCAAGATAAAGTAAAGTCCCAATCACGATCCATTGCGAATTTGTATTTCCAATGATTAAATCATCACGAATGATCCTGACAACCAATACTCCTAAAATAACAAAGACGGTATTATTCAAGACTTCTCGAAGTAGCCTTAAAAGTACTAATCCATTATGAAATTGGCGAGGCGTTATAAAACGACTTCGAACGCTTTCGTTATTCTGCATTAAACCAGCACAAACCACAGCGATAATCCCAGATACTTTTAATTCTTCAGCTACAAAGTAAATAAAGAATGGCGTACTAACAAATAATAATATTTGTTCATTATAAGCATCATGGTTAATTCGCCCTAAAAATTGACGAAAACTAATCATCACAAGGGCTGCTAAAATACCAATAAATATCCCGCCCCCGACTGATCGCAGGAAGTCAAAGAACGTTTGTTGATAGTTGAACTGCCCGTTTTTCACCCACAGTGCCATTGCAGTAACCAGGATAATACCAGAAGCATCATTAAATAACGACTCCATTTTTAGAATATTTTCTTATCTTTCAGGGACAATCAACCCTTCCGAAACAGATTCGGTTGCAGTAGCATCAGTTGTTGTACTCAAAGCGCCCATCAGAAATGCCAACGCTAGCGGAATTTCCAAAAGCGATACACTAAAACCTGCAAATACTGTTCCAACAATTACTAAAAGAACAGCCGTCTCAAGGATTTGTCGCAATCTTTTTCCAATCAGATTAATTCTCGTTGATTGCCCCTCAAAATAAATCAGTGGAGCTACTATATATATAAATACTTCTATGTGGAAGGGAAGAATCCGACCATTCAAAAAAGGAACTAAACCAATAATTAGGCCGACGAAAATACTAATATAATTAATTGAGAAGTGCGGAAAGAAGCTGGAAATAATACTACTTAAAACTGCCGCTACCATTAAAACAATCGTTGAAACAGCACTACAAAACTCTCCCTTTATAGTAAATAAGCTGTGACACCTTTTGTCGCAGCTTAAATCGCGTTATTCAAATGATAATTCTAATAAATATACTTTCTTTTCTGGAATATGACAGGTCGTCGCCCAAACATCATGGTAATTTTTCTTCGTTCCATTGGTCATTGAAAAATAACTATCAAGAAGGTCGCCATTCTTTGCCACAAAATCATTTGACAAACGATTGACCATAAAACGATCAACAGGAAAATAAAATGAAGCATCGGCTATCTTTAAGGAGTCATCAAAAAGAATCAGAACCGTATTAGTATAACGTGGTCTAATGCTTTTGATTAACTCTGGATGATGCTTTAGTTTTGTTAAAACATAATAAATTGAATCAGAATTACTAGCCATATTCGTCTCCTCACTTGACTGTAATTATAACAAATAACTTTTTTATCAACAAAAGACCTGCTAGCTAATCTAGCAGGCCTTTTGTTAGAAGTTGGGCATACTGGTCTCGAACCAGTAAATTATGGATTCAGAGTCCACTGCCTTACCAGTTTGGCGAATGCCCAATAAAATAAACTTACAACGATATATACTATACATGGAAGTGGCTTAATAGTCAACTCTTTTTTATCATTTCTCTTCAGCACGAAATCGTTGGTGTTGACGGGCACAACGCCATTTTGTAATCAAATCGATAACGGGATGCTTTTTAGAGTCACACCAATAATCAACATCGGCCCAAATTTGTTTTTGCGTCCACTTGTCATAATCATGATGTAAGAAATTATAGTTTTTTAAGGCTGACTGCTTTTTCCAGATAGTTGCCATTATAAATTGGCTTCGTGTTCGTTGCACAGTTTTTTTAACCTGTGCCGGATCAACTGCTTCTACCCCTATTACTTTTGCCGTTCCAATTGGCGGAATGGGCTGACCACTTGGCAAGTATGGTGCTAAGGGAACATTGATCAATGCATCAAGAATCACCTCTTGCCAATCTTCTCGTGTCTCATAACGATGCATTAACCCCGGCTCAACATCATTAGCAATTAAATAATCGCACGTTTTTCCCCAGCTTAATCGAGTATGAACTAAAAATGCAGTTGCCATTTTAAATACCCCTCCATCATTATTTTTATTAATATTTTACCGCAAAATCCTTTTACTTTGTGCAGAATATAACAAGAAGAAGCTAAGAATTATATTTCTTAACTCCTTATAATCTTAGTTTAAGCTTGAACAACATGGTCTCCCGCAATCTTAGTTTTATTTAACAGCAGAGAAGAACTAACAACAGAAACAGAACTAAAGGCCATTGCTAGGCCGGCAAGCTCCGGACTAAGCGTAAAGCCCACAAATGCAAATAGCCCTGCAGCGATTGGAATACCAATGACATTGTAAATGAGCGCCCAGAAGAGATTTAATTTAATCCGGTTAAAGGTCTTCTTAGAAATATCAAGTGCCCGGACAACTCCTCGCAAATCGTTTTGAACGAGAACAATTCCACCAGAGTCAATTGCGATATCAGTTCCAGATCCCATCGCAATTCCAACATCAGCTGTCGATAAAGCAGGGGCATCATTAATTCCATCACCAACAAAAGCAACTTTTTTACCCTTGTTCTGAAGTTCCTTAATTTGTTGAGCTTTGTCATTCGGCATTACTTCAGCGATCACCTTATCGATACCAACTTCACCAGCGGTTGCTTGAGCTACTCGCTTATTATCACCAGTTAACATCACAGTCATTAATCCACGTGCTTTTAGCTCCGCAATTGCATCTTTTGAACTCGACTTCGGAACATCTTGAATGGCAAGTAAGCCGATTATTTCCCCATCAAGACCAACATAAACAACTGTTTTAGCTTCGTTCTGTAATTTTTCTGCACGTGATGCCATTTCCCGGGAAATATTTACATCAACCAAAAGCCGATTGCTACCAACAAATGCTACTTGCCCATTATAATCTGCACGCACACCCTTACCTTCAATTGCTTCAAATTTATCTACCTTTACTGGTAAGATCTCTTTATTTTTTGCCTTTTGAAGAATTGCAGATGCCAACGGGTGCTCAGACGATTCTTCAAGACTAGCAGCTATTGTTAATACTTTTTTAGCATCGCCAACAATATCAGTTACAACTGGTTTGCCGACCGTAATTGTCCCTGTTTTATCAAACACAACAGTATCAATATTACTTACTTCTTGGAGGACTTCACCATTCTTAATAAGGACACCCATCTTAGCACTTCTTGCAGTACCAACCATTAATGCTGTTGGAGTTGCTAAACCTAATGCGCACGGACAGGCAATGACAATTACTGAAACAGCAAATAATAATGCTTGAACAAATGTTGCGCCAACAAAGGAATACCAAATCATAAATGTCAAAATAGCAATAATCATTACTGCTGGGACAAACACATTTGAAATCTTATCTGTTAAGTTCTGGATAGGAGCATGACTGGTTTGCGCTTTTTTTACTAGGTCAACAATTTGGGCAAGCATTGTATCCGCTCCAACCTTTGTGGCTTTAAAAGTAATCGTCCCATTATTATTAATTGTTGAACCAACAACAGTATCGCCAACTTTTTTCATTACCGGCATACTTTCACCAGTAACCATCGACTCATCCAGAGAAGTTACCCCCTCCAGAATTGTTCCATCTACGGGTACTTTTTCACCCGGCTTGACCCGAACAAGGTCGCCAACTTGGACTTGATCGAGTGGTACTTTGACAAATTTGCCATCTTTTAAGACTTCAGCATCTTTTGCTTGAAGTCCCATCAACTTACCAAGAGCATTGGAAGCATTGTTATGCATTTTCTCTTCCATCGCATCCCCCAGTAAAACAAAGACAGTAACAAAAGCAGCACTTTCAAAATAAACTGCCCTATCAGTTATCATTGCAAAAATACTATAAAAATAAGCGACAGCCGTTCCTGTAGCGACGAGGGTATTCATATTTGCACTATGTTTCTTAAATGCAGCGATCGCACTTTTCCAATATGGAAATGCTGAAATTGCCATAATAATAGTAGTAGTAATTAGTGCTATCCAATTATAGACAGGCATCATCCAGTGAAAAGGCATCGCAAGCATTTGTATTAACATTGGAATTGATAATACAAATGAAATCCAAAATCGCTGAATGTTTGTAAGCTTCATTACTTTACAACAACCTTTCCATGAAACATATCCATTCCACAAGCGTAGTTATAAGTTCCCGGCTTATCAGTTGGAATATCAACAGTAACTTCCTTTTTTCCGTCTAACTTCTCATCAATACCAAGTTCCTTAAAGACGACTTCATTCATACATCCCATGTTATCAGAAGGGATAAATTTTAATTGCGCTGGCTTTCCTTGTTTGAAAGTAACCGTTTCTGGTTTGTAGCCATGATTTTCTGCATTAACAACAACTTTTTTAGTTTGATTTTTTGAAAAAATACTCATTATTTAACAATCACCTTTCCATGAAACATATCCATCCCACAAGCAAAATTAAAAGTCTGTGCTTTATCTGTTGGAATATTAATCGTTGTAATCTTTTGCTTTGTTAAATCCTTATTAACTCCTAGCTGCTCAAACACCACATGTGATAAACAAGCCGTCGAGTCATGCATATCAAAGTTAACTTGAGCCGGAATTCCCTTTTTCAAGATAACGGTTGATGGAGAATAACCACCATTAACGACAATTGTTGCAGTTTGTTCATCATTAACAATAGTTGATTTTCCCGCCGACTCTGTATGTTTTCCAAAGAACCACCAAACAATAAATGCAATTAAAATCAGTGCAATAACTATAGCGGCAATTCTCAATATTTCCACCTTCTTTTAGTTTACAACTGTAATCATATTATAGGTACAGCATACTATTAAAGTTTACAATCGTCAACAATAAAGAAAAAATATTAAATAATGGACGTTTTCCTCTTTTTTAATTAGAATTTGAATACTAGGGGGTGTGACCGATTAAGAAGTCCAATTTCTTATTAACCTTATTTTATTTATTACTCTTTGGCGGAATCATTTGGTTTTATCAAAATAATTCTACCTTTCAAGAACAATTTAATATCGGCATTCATAATGCACAAGTGCTTACTCAATCGTGGTTACACCGAATAACTGGTAAAGAAGTTGCAACCCCAACTAAACAAAACGCTGACCAGCAAACCGGGACTCAAGATACACCTGCTGATGCACGCTGGGAACAAAACACTGCAACGATCTATATTAATATCAGTAATCCAGTATTAAAGAATGCAACAGAAACCGCAATTGCCCAATGGAATAACACGAAAGCATTCACATTTAAAATCGTTAATGATAAGAATGCAAATATTAGTGTTTCCGCTGTTAATGATCCAAATAACGGGGCAGCGGGGCTTACCAATACAAGCATGAATTCCGCAACCGGATATTATCTGCACGCAACAGTAGAACTAAATTCTTACTACCTATTGAATCCTGCCTTTGGATACTCACAAGAACGAATCGTAAATACTGCTGAACACGAATTAGGACATGCAATTGGTCTACAGCACACGAACAAGATTTCTGTGATGCAGCCAGCTGGATCATATTATCCCATTCAATCACGGGATATACAGGCTGTAAAGGCTTTATATTCACGAACTCCACAACCAATCATTGCTGAAGATAATTCCAACAGGTAGTC
Source organism: Limosilactobacillus reuteri (assembly GCF_003072625.1). Taxonomy (NCBI): domain Bacteria; kingdom Bacillati; phylum Bacillota; class Bacilli; order Lactobacillales; family Lactobacillaceae; genus Limosilactobacillus; species Limosilactobacillus reuteri. The sequence goes on along the minus strand of NZ_CP027805.1, from coordinate 505,242 downwards.
ATAATTAAAAGGTCGAGCTCACTTTTCATAGAATTGGTATGGTAAAATAAAATAGCAAATCTAATTGGAAAGAGTATTTTTATGTCAAATAAAAAAGTTTTAGGTACAGCAATGATTATTACTGCCTGTACCTTTTGGGGTATTTCAGGGCTTTTTGCGAAGGTCCTTTTTAATGTTAGTAGTTCGATTACATCAATGTGGTTAACGCAGGTTCGAATGGTTTCAGCTGGAATTATTTTAGTCTTATTAAGTCTAATTCGTGGGGAGAATCCCTTTCAAATTTTTAAAGATCTTCATTCTGCATGGATTATCTTTGCATATGGTGTTTTTGGGTTAGTTCCGGTTCAGTACGCTTACTTTATGGCTGTCCAATATGGGAATGCTTCGATCGCAACCATTCTCCAATTCATCGGGCCCTTTTTTATCATTGCTTATCAAGCTATGTTTCGACACCTGCCACCACGACGAATTGAAATTATTAGTGCAATTATCGCCTTTTTGGGTGTTTTTATTATCGCAACTCATGGTCAATTTAACCATTTAGCAATGACGCTTAGTGTTCTAATATGGGGATTAATTTCTGCAATTGGTGTTGCAACGAATACCTTAATTCCACAAAACATGCTTCGCGAAGGTCGGGTTCCCTCATTAATTATTACGGGATGGGGGCTACTATTTGCTGGATTAACCTTAGTGCTTATTCACCCTAGTCAGCCTCATATCCCCAACATTCCCTCAGTTTGGTTATATGTGTTAGGTATTCTAGTAATTGGGACCTTAATTCCCTTTCAGCTAGCTAATAACTCATTAAAATATATCGATGCAACTACATTTAGTTTAATGGATGCATTCGAACCTTTATCAGCAACAATCGGTTCAGTCCTGATTTTTCATTTACAAATGACGGGTGCAGATATTCTTGGGTCGATTTTAGTTATCGTTGCAGTACTTGCGATTAATATTCGTATTCCGCAAAAAATTTAAAGAGTAACTAAAAAAAGAAGGTGGTCAGGATTTTATTTTCCTAACCATCTTCTTTTTAGTTATCACGAATAACTGTCCCGACTTTACCGGCAAGAGCATCATCAAGACCATCTAATGAAGTAATTAATGCTTCTCGTTCTGGATGACCTTCAACAAATGAAAGACATGCCTCAATCTTCGGCAACATACTACCAGCAGCAAATTGTCCTTCTTCCATGTATTTCTGAGCTTCTGCAACGTTTAACGTCTTAAGAGCTTTTTCATCTGGCTTTCCATAGTTAACATAAACATGATCAACGGCAGTTAAAATAATCAACTTATCTGCATCGATCTTGTCAGCCAGCAAGGCACTTGAACGGTCCTTATCAATAACCGCTGGAACTCCTTCAAGTCCCTTATCAGTGATGATTACAGGTACACCACCACCACCACCGGCAATAACAAGCTTGTCAGCGTCAATCAATGTTTTAATGCTATCAAGTTCCATAATCTTCATCGGTAGTGGAGAAGGAACAACTTGACGATATCCACGTCCCGCATCTTCTTTAAAAGTGTAGCCCTTTTCTTTGGCAATTTCATCAGCTTGTTCTTTAGTGTAGAAGTCACCAACCGGTTTTGACGGATTTTCAAAAGCAGGATCATTAGGGTCAACTGCAATTTGCGTTACAATCGTTGCCACACTCTTATTCATCCAACGACGGTGTAATTCATTTTCTAAACTTTGTTGCAAATGGTAGCCAATATATCCTTGACTCATTGCACCACATTCTGGGAAAGGAAAAGCAGCAGTCTTGCCGTGTTCAGCAGCAAAATTCATCCCTAAATTAATGGCACCCACTTGTGGACCATTACCGTGACTAATAACTACTTGGTTTCCTGCAGCAATTAACCCAATTAATGAAGAAGCAGTATTTTTTACTAACTTTAATTGTTCTTCAGGTGATTTGCCTAATGCATTTCCCCCTAAAGCAACGACTACTTTAGCCATGGCAAATGCCTCCTAATTAGTTTTGTTCACCCAAAGTTGCAACCATTACAGCCTTGATAGTGTGCATCCGGTTTTCGGCTTCACGGAAGACAACTGAGTGTTCACTTTCGAATACTTCATCAGTAACTTCCATTTCCTTTAAGCCAAACTTCTTTTCAATTTCCTTACCAACTTCAGTGTCGAGGTTGTGGAATGCAGGAAGACAGTGTTCAAAGAGAACATTAGGATTTTCAGTAGCCTTCATAACATCCATTGTTACTTGGTAAGGCTTAAGAAGGTTGATCCGCTTTTCCCACATGTCATCAGATTCACCCATTGATACCCAAACATCAGCATAGATTACATCCATACCTTTGACACCTTCTTTGATGTCATTAGTAACAACAATCTTAGCACCAGTCTTGGCAGCAATTTCGTTAGCCTTATCTAAGGTTTCCTTAGTTGGTTCCAATTCCTTAGGAGTAACAACGTGGTATTCCATACCCATTACAGCGGCACCAAGCATCAATGCGTTTGAAACATTGTCTTGACCGTCACCTACAAAGGCAAACTTGATGTCCTTGTAAGGCTTCTTCAATACTTCGTGAGCTGTTAAGAAGTCAGCAAGTACTTGTGTTGGGTGGTCTTCGTCAGTTAAACCATTCCAAACTGGTACACCAGAGTACTTAGCTAAAATTTCAACATTACGTTGTGAGAATCCACGGTATTCGATACCATCGAACATTCCACCAAGAACACGTGCAGTATCCTTAACAGATTCCTTGTGACCAATGTGAGAACCTGATGGGCCAAGGTAAGTTACATGAGCACCTTCATCCTTAGCACCAACTTCGAATGCACAACGAGTACGGGTAGAACTCTTTTCAAAAATCAAAGCAATGTTCTTGCCTTCAAGATTCTTGCCTTCATAACCAGCATATTTTGCCTTCTTTAAATCTTCAGCAAGATCAAGCATGTATTCCATTTCCCGAGTGTTAAAATCTGCAAGAGTTAAGAAACTACGATTACGTAAATTAAAAGCCATTTTTATTTCCTCCTAAGGTCTTAATACAAGTACTATAATAGGCTAAAGTTTCATAATACTTCAAAAAGATTCCATAAATAACAGAAAAAATTTAGCGATTTTTTTACAACAATCTCCTTATTCACAATGATATAAGCGGAAACACCTACACATTTGTAAAATATCAACTCTATTGTCTATTATCTTCCCAAATAGTAAAATGAAATAGTGTTTCATAATACTTCAAAGAACATCAAGAAATCGGTGAAAATACATGAATTTTTATATTTTAGATAATGATAGTAAAATTATTCATTTATTATCCAATATTATTGAAAATGATTTCAACAATATTGTTGTCGGAACAACCTCTAATCCGCAACAGGCCTATGATGATGCAATGCGTCTAGGAATTGATATTATGTTTATTGATTATGCAATGCCAGCGATGGATGGAGTTCAACTTATTCAAAAAATTCAGGACAGTCATCATTATCCACACTTCATTATGACTGCTCAAGCAATTTTGCCCTCTGTCAAAACAAGTGCATATCAACATGGGATTGATTTTTTTATTGAAAAACCACTAAACATTGCAGAAGTTAAGTCAGTTATTAAACTAGCAGCGCAAAATATTAATATGTCTAACCGCCTTCTTCAAGTTTTGGACCTTGTGAGCGGTGCTGCGACGAATAATAATACAGTTACGATTAGCGGAAAAAACAAGAAAAAAGAAAATGCTCAGTCCATCTTACGTTTTCTCGGTATTACAGCTGGAAATGGTGCTCCTGCAATTAACAAACTTATTAATACGATAATTGAACGGGAAATTAGTTTTGATGAGGTTAATTTTGAAGAATTTTTCCAGTGTGATGAGCATGGCAAAAAGATAATTTTCCAACGGATTCGACGCGATATAAAAACTGGTCTTAATAATCTCGCACATATGTGTATGGATTATCCAGAAAACGACATTATTTTGGAATATGCGAATAACTTATATGAATATAAAAATGTCCACAATGAAATTTCATTTCTCAAAGGAGAGCGTACTAATGGTGGGCAAGTGTCACTAAAACACTTCTTTAATGGATTGATTCAAGAAATAAATTAACAATAAAATAACGGAGAAAATAACCTTAAGACGGTTGTTTTCTCCGTTATTTACATTATCTAAGTTCTTTTAAAAATTAATCGATCTGTTCCATAAAGCCAATCTCGCGGATCTTGTTCGCTGTAGCCAGGATGAGGCTAATGGAGATCACAGCCATAGCTTTGTTGCGGCAACAATCTTGCCATCACGGTCCATCGCTGAAACCTTGACTGCACTTGTACCTAGGTCAACCCCAATTACATATTCGTTCATTATAATTTCATTTTCTTCTTAACCAATTTTATTTTCAATTATCTTACCATTCTTCTCTTCACAATTTACAATCATCGATTATAACTTAAATTACGTTATACTAACAATAATATTAATAATAAGAAGGGATAACCATTATGATCGCATATAAAAATTGTACCCCTAACGAACTTGACTACACAGTTGGGAAGGGCGGGAAAACAACAATTAGTGTTAATGGTAAGGATATTGTTCTCACTTTTGAAAATATTCCCGCTGAAAACCCTAAATACATGGATATTAAAATATTTTCTGTTCCTAAACATGTAATGGCTTCAATCATAATTAATGCCTATCTTAAAGATAATACCGATAATTTAGATACCCGAAATGTCAATTTAAGTTAGAAAGAAAATAGTTGCTCATCAGTGACGTAAGACATGAATACTTCATATGGAGTTCGATAGCCTAGTGATTTACGGGGCAGGTTATTTCGCTTACTCATCAGTTGGGTTACCAATTCATCAGGAAGATTGCGGAAATCTAGCTGTTTCGTTAAGCCATCCCGGCGTAAAAGACCGTTGTTGTTTTCGTTCAGCCCTCGTTGATTGGGAGCACCAACCTCGGCAAAGTAAGTGTGAAGGTCAAATTGATTGGCAATCTCGCGCCAGCCGGCGAATTCTTTTCCGTTGTCAAAGGTAATCGATTTGAAGAAGTACCGCGGGAATTTCCGAAGCCACTGACTTAAGTGTTGGTTAATCGCATCAGCTGTCTTTTCGTGCACATTGAGTACAATTTCGACCTTCGATTGGCGTTCAGTCAGGGTCATTACCGCCCCTTGGTGCTTTTTGCCTTGGACGGTATCAGCTTCAAGGTGCCCAAATTCAGTGGCATAGTGCGGAAAGTCCTTGGCACGCTCGTGAATACTTCGCCCCAATTGGCCAGCCTTCCCGCGGCGCTCGACATAGCCATTCGGGTGCCGCTTACCTGGAACGGACATCGAAGCCGAACTGGCCACGTTCAAACATCCGGTAAAGAGTTCGCCGGTTACAACTAATTGGGCGCTCAGCGCGCCCAATAATGGTATCAGGCGTCCACCCCTGGGCAATTTTGTCGTTGATATAAGTGAGTTCAGCCAGTGACAACTGAGTACGTTTTCGGCCACAACGTTGCTTATTGCGCATATAGTGATCTTGATAATCAGCAATTGAGGCACCGGTTTCCAGGTAACGATAAACGCGATAAACGGTTTCGGCGCAACGGTTGATCATTTGGGCCACTCGGTACGCTTTAAGCTTTTGCACGAAAGAATGGGCGATGATTGTCAGCTCGTTTGTGGTAAGATGGGTGTAAGTCATTTGTGGTTTCCTTTCTTTTGTTTAGGGGTATTCAAAAGTCTACCACAAATGGCTTTTCTATTTTTCTAACTTATTTTCTAACTTAATTTTACAAACGGCGATGCAAAATTTTAAATTCGGCAGATTGTAAAATTTGAGTTGAACATTTAAGTGGACAGAAAAACCCATCAAGGTCTTTAATGGTGTTACCACAACATTCCATTAGAAAGAAGGACCTTAATGGGCACCACTATTTTATCATTCCAGAACCGCATTGTCATTGAAACGCTTCATAATGAAGGACGTTCCTTACGATACATCGCTAATTACTTAGGCTTTAGTAAAACCACAGTCTTTAACGAACTTCACCGGCTCAACGGTGAGTATCAAGCTGAACTAGCGCAAACTGACTTTGAACGCAAGGTTAGTCAACGGGGGCGGAAGTCTTCACTCACTAAAAGCCTTAAGCACTTGATTGAGGAAAAAATTCAAGTCCAGAAGTGGTCCCCTGAACAAGTTGTCCATGTAGTTGGGATTGCCTACAAGACGGTCTATAACTGGATTGATCAAGGATGGCTTGATGTACAGTTACCCGATTTGCCTGATCATGGAATTCGTCGTCATCGTGCTAAAGAAAAGCGTGGTACGTTCAGTCACGGCCGCTCCATTGAGGAGCGTCCTCATAAAGTCGAAACTCGCCAAGAATTCGGCCACTTTGAAGCTGATACCGTACTTTCTGGCAAACGTAAAGGTCAAGCTGTGGCGACTTTTGTGGAGCGTAAGAGTCGCCTGACAATTGTTAAACGGCTCCATGGTCGCGACAGTCAGTCCATGACTCAAGCCGTACTTGAACTAGCTAGTCAACTTCAAGACAAGCTCAAGACGCTTACCGTGGATCATGGGAAAGAGTTCGCTAACTATCAGGCAATTGAACAGCTAACAGGTACTCAGGTTTATTTTGCCCATGCTTATTCACCACATGAACGCGGTAGTAATGAGAACCGTAACCGAGTTTTGCGACGGTTTATTCCCAAGGGACAAGCCATTGAAGAGCTGAGCGATCGCCAGCTGGTTCAAATCAATTGGTATCTGAATTCCCGACCACTTAAATGTCTTAACTGGCACACACCAATCGAGATCTTCTTGCTTAATCTACGTCACTAAATTCGTTCAAGTTATTTCTTGCAATCTGCCATTCTAAATAACACCACAAGATAATTAGTAAAATACTATAAGCGGCAGAAAGCCATACTACATATTTTAAGAACGCCAAGATATGAAAAACAGTTAATATTTGCAGACAAATTGTTAAAACAATCCATACTACTAAATGATCTTTTACCCGATCCCGATGTTCAATTAATTCTTCTTTTTTCATAAAAATACTCCAGATAAAAGGAGAGAATAGCTATGTCGTAACAGCTATTCCCCCTCTTGATTATATTTAATTTATTCTAATCGTTCTTATCCATCTTAGCTCGTAATTCTTTACCAATTTCTTCATATCCTGGCTTACCAAGCAATCCAAACATGTTAGTCTTATAAGCTTCAACACCCGGTTGGTTAAATGGATTAATACCGTTTAAGTAACCTGAAATTCCCATCGCAACCTCAAAGAAGTAAATAAGGTAACCTAAAGTATATTCGTCTTCTTGTGGGATATGAACAGTCATCACTGGTACCCCACCATCAGTATGAGCAGCAACTACCGCTTCATAAGCCTTGGTGTTAACGTAATCCATTGTCTTACCTTCCAAGTAGCCTAAACCATCAAGATTATCCGGTTCTGTTGGAATTTCCATGTCATAATTTGGCTTATCAAGCTTAACAACGGTTTCCATTAAGAAACGGCGACCTTCTTGGATGTATTGACCAAGTGAGTGAAGGTCGGTTGTGAAGTTAGCTGAAGAAGGATATATTCCCTTTTGATCTTTTCCTTCTGATTCCCCAGCTAATTGTTTCCACCATTCAGCAAACATCCGCATGTTAGGCTCGTAGTTTTCGAGTAATTCTGTTTCATAGCCCTTACGATAAAGAATGTTCCGGTAAGCAGCGTATTGGTAGGCTTCGTTCTTGGTTAGATCAGGATCAACATAATCCTTTTCCGCTTGTGCAGCTCCTTCCATCAGCTTATCAATGTCCGCACCAGAAGCAGTGATTGGCAAAAGACCTACCGCAGAAAGAACTGAATAACGTCCTCCAACCCCATCAGGAATAACAAAGGTTTCATAGCCATGAGCATCTGCTTCAGTCTTTAAGGCACCCTTAGCCTTATCAGTAGTAGCATAAATCCGCTTATTAGCTTCATTTTCACCATACTTCTTAATTAAAAGGTCCTTAAAGATTCGGAAGGCAATTGATGGTTCAGTGGTTGTTCCTGACTTTGAAACAACATTGATGGAAAAGTCTTTGTCACCAATTAATTGGATCAAGTCATGAACATAGGTTGAACTCAAGGAGTTACCAGCAAAGACTACTAATGGAGCTTTCCGGTCTTTTGCCTTTTGAGCTTGATAGAAAGTATTGTGTAAGAAGTCGATTGCCATTTGGGCACCAAGGTAAGAACCACCAATCCCAATAACAACTAAAACATCTGAATCACGTTGAATCTTATCAGCTGCCTTCTTAATACGGGCAAATTCTTCTTTATCATATTCAGTTGGTAAATGGAGCCAATCACGGAAGTCGGCGCCAGCACCAGTCCCATTCCGTAATTCATCATTAGCGGCGTTAACCATTGCTTGCATTTCACCAAGTTCGTTTTCATGAACAAATTGCTTTAATGCGCTACTGTCAAATTTAATGTGTGTCATTCCAATAGCTTCTTTCTATTTTTATTTTTTAGACATTTAAATGATAGCGGATAATGAAGTCGGTTTCAATCAGAACTAGCAATTTTTTCTCATTAATGAAAATTGACAATTTAAGGTTAATTAGGCATACTGGGAATACGCAGCGTATCCGCTTACATAATTTGAAGGGAATAATTATTCATGGATAAAAATACTGAAAATATGTTAGCTGGGAAGCCTTATCGTCCTGGAACACCAGAATTAAATAGGTTTTCTCACCTTGCTCATCGTCTTTGTCGTGACTATAATTTAACAACCGATGAAGATACTGTTGAACGAGAAATGATTATTGATCGCCTATTTCCTCAGCATGACGACGGAATATATCTTCAAGGACCTATTCATATTGATTACGGTCGTTTTACTAAAATAGATAAGAATTTCTATGCTAATTTTAACTTTACCATTTTAGATACATGTCCTGTTACTATTGGAGATAATATAATGTGCGGTCCAAACGTCTCGATCATTACAGCCATGCATCCCCTCATGTATCAGCAACGTAATATTCGGCAACAAGCTGACGGTCAGTTCGATGACGTTGAATATGGAAAACCAGTTACAATTGGCGATAACTGTTGGCTTGCAAGCAATGTAACAGTTTGTCCGGGTGTAATAATCGGCAATGGTTGCGTTATCGGAGCAGGTACTGTCGTTACTAAAGATATTCCTGATAACTCCCTTGTCCTTGGAGTCCCAGGCAAAGTGATTCGTCCTATTACTGAAAAAGATCGCTTGGAAAATTTTCCTTATTAAATAATAATTCCGATATTAAAAGACCTTCATCAAAATCCGATGAAGGTCTTTTTAAGTTTAGTTACGCCGTTTGTAAAATTAAGTTAGAAAAATAGAAAAGCCATTTGTGGTAGACTTTTGAATACCCCTAAACAAAAGAAAGAAAACCACAAATGACTTACACCCATCTTACCACAAACGAGCTGACAATCATCGCCCATTCTTTCGTGCAAAAGCTTAAAGCGTACCGAGTGGCCCAAATGATCAACCGTTGCGCCGAAACCGTTTATCGCGTTTATCGTTACCTGGAAACCGGTGCCTCAATTGCTGATTATCAAGATCACTATATGCGCAATAAGCAACGTTGTGGCCGAAAACGTACTCAGTTGTCACTGGCTGAACTCACTTATATCAACGACAAAATTGCCCAGGTGTGGACGCCTGATACCATTATTGGGCGCGCTGAGCGCCCAATTAGTTGTAACCGGCGAACTCTTTACCGGATGTTTGAACGTGGCCAGTTCGGCTTCGATGTCCGTTCCAGGTAAGCGGCACCCGAATGACTATGTCGAGCGCCGCGGGAAGGCTGGCCAATTGGGGCGAAGTATTCACGAGCGTGCCAAGGACTTTCCGCACTATGCCACTGAATTTGGGCACCTTGAAGCTGATACCGTCCAAGGCAAAAAGCACCAAGGGGCGGTAATGACCCTGACCGAACGCCAATCGAAGGTCGAAATTGTACTCAATGTGCACGAAAAGACGGCTGATGCGATTAACCAACACTTAAGTCAGTGGCTTCGTAAATTCCCGCGGCACTTCTTCAAATCGATTACCTTTGACAACGGAAAAGAATTCGCCGGCTGGCGCGAGATTGCCAATCAATTTGACCTTCACACTTACTTTGCCGAGGTTGGTGCTCCCAATCAACGAGGGCTGAACGAAAACAACAACGGTCTTTTACGCCGGGATGGCTTAACGAAACAGCTGGATTCCCGCAATCTTCCTGATGAATTGGTAACCCAACTGATGAGTAAGCGAAATAACCTGCCCTGTAAATCACTAGGCTATCGAACTCCATATGAAGTATTCATGTCTTACGTCACTGATGAGCAACTATTTTCTTTCTAACTTAAATTGACATTTCGGGTTTTAATATAATTTAAGCAAAAATAGTTAAAATACTTCCGGCAACAATAAAGATGATTCCGGCAATTGTAAATGACATTTCCCGCCGAGTCTTGTGTTCACGAAGAACTAAGATACCACCAATCGTAGCAATGATAACGTTCATTTGCGTGAAGACAAAGGCCGTATTAATTCCTAATGCCCGTCCAGCAAAGATATAAGCTAAGGCAGCAATTCCCCAAGAAATACCACCCCAGATATTGAGGTATTGTTCCTTTTGCTTAAAGGAGTCAATATTACCTGAACAAATAGCATAAATAACAGATCCAAGTAAAATACCAAGCATTTCTGGAAGGAAGATTCCTAAAGAACTATCATTAGCAACCATTGGCATCTTTGGGAATGCTGAGTAAACCCAGTAACCAATAGAAGTAATTAATAGAAAAAGGAAATTCTGAACAGTAATTTTCTTTCCGCTACTCTTATCAGTAACTGACGTCATTAAAGCACCCACAATAACGATTGTTAAGGCGATAAAACCAACAGTAAGGGCACGTGCTCCACGCCATTCTCCAAAGATAATAACCCCAATTAAAGAATTACCAACTAATTGAAGTACTGTTGATAGGGGAATCGTGTTTGAAACACCCATCCGCTTAAATGAAACGAATTGTCCAATTTGACCAATTGTCCATAAAGCACCACACAATACTGAGAACCAGAATCCAGTCGTTGTAACAGTTGGATGACCGATAATAAATGCAACCAACCCAACAATCGTAGCACCGGCACCAATACCAAACATTTGGTTAATCGTTGAACCACCGATCTTACCAGTGATCAGCGGCATAATTCCCCAACCAATCGCAGGGATTAAAGCAAGTAAGTAGTTCATAAAAAATTCTCTCCTATCAATCCGTAATATTATTACCAGATATAAGTGTATCATATGGCAAACGCTTTTGCGAGCGCTTTCCTTAAATTTATTTAGATTATAAAAATTGGTCTATTAAAAAGAAACGCTTAACGGTCACAGTTAAAGCGTTTCACTTGAGTTATTGGCTTACTTTTTATCTTTATTATTTGTAGGTTGAATATTATGAGGAGCATATTCACGATCAGGGAAAAAGATCGTAAATGTTGTCCCCTTACCATACTGACTTTTTACGTCAATTTTTCCTCCATGAAGGAGAACTAACTGCCGCACAATCGCAAGTCCCAAGCCAGATTCTCCGTACTTAGTATTCATCCGTGATCGATTGGCCTTATAGTATCGTTCCCAGATGTTTTCAAGTTGTTCGGGAGTCATCCCAATTCCATTATCTTGAACTTCAAATTGACTTCCCTTTTCCACACGTTTTCCCCGAATGTCAATAATTCCGTTATCAGTGAATTGGATTGCGTTTTGAATGATATTGAACATAATCTGTACAAACCGATCATAGTCTGCATATACTCGTAAATTCTTTTCTACATCCAAGTGCAGAGTATCCTTTTTCTCTTTTGACTTTTTCGCTAACTGCTCTCGTAAATTTTCGAGTACTGCGGATGCATCAAATACTTTCCGTTCCATAGCAATCTGGTTAGTGCGAATCTTTTCATAATCCAAATTATCATTGACCAGGCGAATTAAACGCCGCGTATCATTTTGCATTAACTGGATACTATGCTTTTTATCCTCTTCTGGAATCGCATCATACTGTAACCCTTCAAGAATTCCATTAATGGTTGTTAATGGCGTCCGCATTTCATGGGCTGCATTGGCCATAAATTGGCGTCTTCGCTCCTCTTGCCGGCGAATTTCTTGTTGTGATTCACGTAACGAAGCAGTCATTTGGTTAAAACTCCGACCAAGGTCTGCCACTTCATCACGCCCATTATCGTCCACTTCAACATTGTAATTTCCTTGCGCAATTTGGTGAGTAGCCATCCGCAATCGATCAATTCGTTTGGTAATTGACCGTGCCAAGAAGTAACTAACTGCAAGCGTTACAAGACTAGCAGTCAGTAATGCCATTATTAAGTTAATCTTTATTTGATGCATATTTTGCTCAATTGTCGAGACGAAAGTTGCAATCGAGACTACCGCAATCATCTTTCCTTTATAGAAGTATGGTCGTGAAACTTCGGTCATTCGCGGGGAGGCACCTTTCGATACTCGTGAATTAATTTTAGGAGTAATTAGTTTAGTACAGACGGTTTCTCCCTTTTTTAATTTTTTCCAATCACTTTTACTCATACTCGGAGCAAAGCCATTACTGGCAAAGATTTTCCGGTGAGTTGTATCATAGATTGCAAAGTGAACATTTTGACGTGTTAAAAGATTGGCATTGCTATTTAATGATTCTGTAGCAAACCCCTCAAAACTTTGGGTTGCCATATTGTAACGAATAGAATCCTGAATTAAACTATCAGAATAACTTTTCAATTGTTGCCACGTATTATGATACATAGTGTTATTAGTTACATTTATAAACGAAATACTAACAATCACCATTAGCGTCAGAATAATCGCAAAAAATGAAAGCATCAACCGATACATTAATTTCATTAGTCGTTACCCTCGTCATCAAACTTATAGCCGACTCCCCATACAGTCTTAATTACTTGAGGTCCAATATTTTCTAGCTTTTGCCGTAACTTTTTAATATGAGCATCAACAGTTCGCTCATCACCATAATACTCATAGTCCCATACTAATTGTAAAAGTTGTGAACGGGTGAATACTTGACGTGGTTTAGAGGCAAGCGTCTTTAATAAGTCAAATTCTTTAGGTGTCAAGTCGCCGACCGGTTTCCCATATAAGAATACTTCTCTTGTCTTAGTATTCATCTTAAAGTTCTTTGTTTGAATATCGAATGTATCATCACTATCAATATCTTGAACATCCTCAAGCTTGTTTAAATGCGTTCGCCGATAAAGGGCCTTGATTCGTGCAATCAAAGTAATTGTGCTAAATGGTTTGGTTACATAATCATCAGCACCAATTTCCAATCCTAATACCTGATCACTTTCAGTATCACGAGCCGTTAGCATAATTAAAGGAACTGTTGGTAATCCCCGTCGAATGTCAGCAGCGACCTGCATCCCGTCCTTTTTAGGAAGATTAAGGTCTAATAAAATAATGTCCCATTTATGAGGATCGGCATTAAACTTTTCTTCTGCTTCAACACCATCATAGGCAAATTCGTATTGCCATTTTTCTTTTTTGAAAAACATTGCCATCATTTCACAGACAGAATGGTTATCCTCAATCATTAATATTTCCATTTAATTCATTCCTTTATATTTTATCTGAACTCTATTTACTAATTTTTACATGGGAATAACTTCTTATGAAACCCACTAATTATCCTAATATTCTTAGCATTAAAAAAGACTGCCATAAACCAACGGCAGTCCTTATAGGCATATAGTGGAGATGACGGGAGTCGAACCCGTGTCCAGGCATATCGCCATTTCAATCTCTACGTTCATATCTCAACTATTTAGATTTCACTAACCAAAACGCCGTTGATCAGGGCAACCATGGTTAGCTAGCTTGATTAATCTCTTCTTATTACTTCAAACGGGAGTAATAAGCGTAGTCCACTAAGTATAAAACCCATTGCCGCATCATGGACGAACCCGGAATGGATCTACGCGCGCTACTTGTTAGGCAGCGTATGCGTAAGAGTTTGAATTATTGTTTGCAGTTATAATTTAAAACTGAGCGTTTTTACGAAGACGCAACCTTCGAAACGCAATTGAAACTCGACCTATACCTGTCGAATCCATAAACATCCCCATAAGAGGTATACTCATTATACCACATTTGTACAAAAAAGCGAAACTATGAAGATCAGCTTCTTAGTCTCGTTTTGCTTTGTCTTAATAATTCAGGTTAAATTTTAGTACCAGCCGTTAGCTTGCCAGTGAGCCTGAGCATTTTGCCATGAACCGTAGCGACTTGCAACATATTGGTCAGCAACCCGTTCTTGGTTAGCTGCTGAGTAGTCACCGTTAAGGTATGATGCTGATAATTGGTACTTACCAATGTATTGACCGTTAGTAGCACCGTAGTTACCACCAGATTCACGAGCGGCAATCCAGGCCTTAGCAGCAGCTTCTGAACCTGAAGCATTTGAAGTATAGCTTTGGCTAGCTTGACCTTGAGCTTGTTGAGGTTGTGCTTGAGTAGCTTGAGTATTATTGTCAGCTACATTTGCATTAGCTGCGTTTTGAGCGTTGTATTCTTGAATTTCACCATCGCTCTTGATGATTAACTTTTGACCAACGTAAATCTTGTTAATATCTTGAATATTGTTCTTCTTAGCAAGATCATTGACCATACTGTTGTCTTTTGCTAATTTGTAAGAAATACCTGAAAGTGTGTCACCACTTTGTACGGTGTAGATAGTGTCGGCATTAGCAGCAGTAGCCGTTGCACTAACACCTAAGGCCACTGCACCAAGAGTAGCAGATACTTTAGCAAAGTTTTTCTTAGAAATCATAAATTAAACAACCATCCTTTATTATTTAGCAAATTATCTTTTCCGTTTCAACGCCCTATATATTACACTCTTAATATTACTAAGCTGTAACAGCACCATTTCTATTTACTACTCTTCGTCGGCTTTTTGTAATATTTTGTAATATAAGCTGTCAATTAATATGATTATAAAATTTGCAATCCCTTGTGCTAGTTGACTTTTAGGGAGTCATAACTTTTCTCAAAAAGTCATTAAATAATACATAAATAAGAGTGTTTTTTTAGCAAAAAATTCATATTTGCGCCAAAAACACCCTTTATTTTACTTTTTATAACAATCTTTATTACAAAACTGTTGCAAAATAACGTTCACAATACTTTGCAACCCCGTCATTATCATTTGTATCTGTAATTGCTGTTGCCACTGCTTTAACGTTAGGGAGCCCGTTTTCCATTACAATTCCTTGGGCAGCTGCTTCAATCATTTCAAGATCATTATCAGCATCCCCAAATGTCATCAAATTACTAAAATCATCCCCAAAATGATCTAGTAGTGCCTTCAGTCCAACCGCCTTATTTAATTTTTTAGGTAAAAATTCCATTATCATTGGTTGGGATTGAACTGCATTATACTGCGCTTTAAGCTCAGCTGGAAGTTCTCCTATAATAGTAGATAATTTTTCAGGGGTGATTGCCATTACAGCTTTACTATAAGTTTTTTCCGGCACATCACTCATTGGCAAAGATTGGAATTCAATATTCTTTAACACTGTCCGATAAATAGATCCTGGATAATCATTTAATTCGTATACCCGTTCAAAGTCTAAAACATTGAGGGGAATCTTTTTTCTTTTAACATAAGAAAATAGTGGCAGTAAATCACTCTTTTTCATTCCTAATTCAAAAAGATGTTCACGTGATTCATTATTAATAACTAATCCGCCATTAAACGTAATTGTGTAATCATCTGAATCAGTTAAACCAAGTTGTTCAATATATGGCCAAATTGCATTGATTGGGCGGCCAGTACAAAGCACGACCTTAATTCCCTCTTGATGTAATTGCTTTAGGACATGTTCATTACGTTGACTAATTTCTTTATTACTATTTAAAAGCGTATTATCTAGGTCTAGCGCAACCATCTTAATCATTTTCTTATTCCTTCTTTCGGATATTCCCCTGAATTATTTGTTGATTAAAGTCTTCAAAAAGTGTTAAAAACTGATCAGCACGATCTTCACCATAAATCTGAACCCAATTGGCAAAGCGGTGATTAATCCTTTGCCAAATCTCACTTTCAGCATCTTTACCTTTTTTTGTTGCAACCAAAAACATCCGACGTCGATCAGCTGGATCAGCTTTTTGTTCAACATATTTTTGCTGAAAAAGGACTTTTAATTGGCGAGAGACAGCACTCCTTGTTACTTGCCGTTGCTCGGCAATATCCATTAGCTTGATATTAGGATGGTTAATGATTTTTCGTAAAATCAAAAATTGTTCAAAAGATAAATTATATTCACTCGCTGGTTCAGAAATAAAGCTTTCGATGCCCTTTAGTCCCGTCAAGTAAATATTGATAGCTTTGTCTAATAATTGATCTTCATGTGTCATTACTAACCTCCTATTTTTTTGTCAAGATCGTTTTTGCAATTAACCGTGCAAAATGATCATTTCCGCTTGATCCCATATGTACATTGTCACTTGCAAACCAATCAGAGTGCCCTTGACTTGCCTTATTCCAATCGACCACATGGATATTCTTATGTTTCTTGGCTAAATCTTTAATTTTGTTATTAACTGTTTGCTGCCATGGCTTTGTTGGAACATGGGCAGTTACCCAATAGATTTGGTGTCCAGAGCCAATTGCACTTAAAATATCATCCAACGTATCTTGAGTCATCGGGCCGTTTGTTCCCAAATTTAAGATAACAATCTTGTTTAAATGCCAATCTGCCTTTAATTGTTTGATAACATCAGGAGCCGCAGAACCTTGACGCCCAACTTGTGCATCAACATAAGCATTTGGCATTAATTTCTGAATACTATCTGCGGCATCAGCCATCACCGAATCACCGATGGCCGTTACCTTTAACTTCTGTGCTGCTTTTATTTGCGCCGGGGTTAAATCATACTGTTTCTGAAGCTTAGAAGTATTACCACTAGCTTCTGCAACATTATCACCCTTTGCAATCTTCTCATTGTGTTCTTCAGCAGCCTGATGATTTTGCTCTATCCGTTGCTGAACCGCTGTTTTCTTTGGTGCACGGTTTGGCTGGCAAAAACCGATAAATGCAATAACAACAACTAATGCACTTACCATCATTTTAGCCCCGCTTTGCCAACTAAAGTGATGCGTTTCTAACACATGCTGAAGATCAGCCGGTAATTTTGACCACTGATACTGGGCAAATGGTCGTTCAATTAACCGGTAAGAAACTTCACTTACTACTAAAATAATAATAATTTCCACGAATGCATTGAGAAGTGGATGATTGCCGACATTGATTAATCGTTCATAAAAAACCATAACGGGATATTGATAAACATAAATCCCATAAGAACGCTGCCCAACCCAATGAAAAACCGGATTTGTAAACCACTTGTTCATCCCCGCACCTGGGTGAATGATAGTAGCCATTAATATCATTCCAATAAAACTATAGAGAAACATTCCTCCGCGGTAAGTAAAAGATGACTGCCCATTCAATGAGAAAAAGCCAACAATAGTCAATACTGTTGCAATAATTCCAATAATATTAAGTAAACGGCGACTACTTGCCTGTAAATTAGGTCGAAGTCGATTTAATGGCCACGCAAGCCCTAACCATGAGCCAAGTAAAAGTGAGAAGGCCCGTGTATCAGTTCCATAATAAACCCGATTGATATTTGCCGGGTCGTAAAGAAGAGCCATTTCTATTGCTGATAATACAGCCAAAATAAAAACTACCCGCCGCACATTCTGCAACTTTTTAAAAACCACAAACAATAACGTAATAATCAAAGGCCACAAAAGGTAAAATTGCGCTTCAACCCCTAATGTCCAAAGATGGGTAAAAGGTGAAACGCCACCAAACTGATCAAAGTAGGACTGGCCATGACTGATTTCCCACCAATTATATATCCAAGTTAAATTAGTAACAATTACCGCCCGAATGTTATGGAGTAGCTCTCGTGCAAATAATGTAATGTACGCTGTTGTTAAAATTAACATCGCAATTAATGTCGTATATAGTCTCCGAAACCTTTTTAGATAAAAATGCCCTAAATTAATATGACCACCATATTTAAGCTGCCGACTAAATTGATAGGTTACAAAATATCCAGAGACTAATAGAAAAAGCGGCACTCCTAAATAACCACCCATTAAAGCATTGGGCAATAGGTGGTAAATAATAACTCCTAAGACAGCTAATGTTCGTAAGCCGTCTATCCCTGTAACGAAATAGTGCGACTTTATCCCTTGTGATGGATTAAAATTTGGCTTCATTGCCTAACCTCCACATTTTTATATCCATTTTTAGTACTACCAAATAATTCAGCTTCCTGTTTTACCCAATATGATTTTCCTTTAAGATCGTTTGAACAACCTCTTCAATCTCTGGAGGACGCTTCCATTCTTCCCAATGATCCATTGCCTCAGTTTGCATCTTATAGTGAGTATTTATAAAGTGCTCATATTTAATAACATTTTTAGAATGAGGAATATTTAATTCTAAAATACGAACCTCTTTAATAAAATTCCGTTCAGCTGCTAATTCCGCACGACCATTTTGAACCATATTCCCAATTTCATAATATTTTGAGCCATCATTACGGGTAATTTCCTCAATTAATGTTAACGTTTCGTGTTGTTCTTCCACGTTGTTCTTCCCCTTTCAATCCTTATCATTATAGCGAGTTTAAATAAAAAAATCACCGTCTAAAAGACGATGATCGGCATAAGAGAGAAAGAGAATTGATTAGAAGGTAATTACTTTATACCTTGCAACTATTATGATAGCGTTTCCATAAATGTAAGTCAACCCTTTTATTAAACAAATTCAAAGAAAACATCAAATTACTTTAAAAATAGAAAGAAGTTGAAAAACCAACTAAGGCATTTCTAACTTCCTTTATAATTTTATTGAACTGTAACAGATTTTGCGAGGTTACGTGGCTTATCAACATCAAGTCCCTTACCAAGACTAGTGTAGTAAGCCAACAATTGTGCTGGAATTACGCTAAGAAGTGGTGTCAACACTTCATCGACATCGGGAAGAACGAATGTATCGTCTTCTTTTGCAAGGTGCCGTGAAACAATTGTAATTGCATTGGCCCCACGAGCTTGTGTTTCTTCAAGATTACTCCGTGTTAAACCAGCAGTCCGATCTTGGGTAATGATCCCAATCACTGGAGTTTGATCTTCAATTAAAGCAATTGTTCCATGCTTTAATTCACCAGATGCAAAACCTTCCGCTTGAACATATGAAATTTCTTTTAACTTCAAAGCAGCTTCAAGTGAAACTGACCAATCCATTCCCCGGCCAATGTAGAAGGCGCTTGGGGATTTAGAGAGATAACGAGAAGCAATTTCTTCTACTTTCTTCTTGCTATCAGTAATTGATTGCATACCATTAGCAACTAATCCTAATTGGTGCTTAACATCAAAGTCTTTAGCTGCTTGCTTATCCATGTAGACACCCAATGCTTGAGCAAGAATAGCTTCGACAGCAATTTGGGCAGTGTAAGCCTTTGTTGAGGCTACGGCAATTTCTGGACCAGCGTAAAGTAATTCAGTGTAAGTTGCTTCACGAGAAAGCGTCGACTTATCAACATTAGTAATTGTTAAGCTTGGCCAGTTATGCTTATTAACATTAACAAGTACTTCCCGACTATCAGCAGTTTCCCCACTTTGACTTAAGAAGATAAAGAACGGCTTCTTAGAAAGAAGTGGTTGTTCGTAAGCAAATTCTGATGAAATATGAACAGATGTAGGAATTCCACAAAGTTTTTCAAAAATGCGCGCACCGACTAAGCCAGCGTGATAACTTGTACCAGCACCAACGATGTAAAGGTGGTCAGCATTTGCCATATCTTTTAACATCTCTTCATTAATTTGTGCTACATCATTGTCACCAAAGTATTCTTGAACTAACTTCCGCATAACAGCTGGTTGTTCGTCAATTTCCTTTAACATATAGTATGGGTAGGCACCTTTATCTGCGGCATTAGCATCCATATCAACCTTAAATGTTGGCCGATCAATTTCATTACCATCAAAGTCTTTAACAGTAACGTGATCTGGCTTAACGATTACCAACTCGTGGTCACCGATTTCCATAAAGGTATTAGTTTCTTTAATCATTGACATTGCATCAGAACCAACCATGTTGTAACCATCAGCAATACCGACTAATAATGGACTCTTGTTTTTAGCAACGAATAATGTATCTGGTTGTTCTTTATCCATCAATACAAATGCATATGAAGAATCAGGGCTGATTAAACGAAGAACCTTAAGGAGGGCTGCTTCTGTTGACATTCCAGATTCAACTACAAATTTATCAACTAATTGAACAATTACTTCTGTATCAGTTTGACTAACAAATTTAACGTCAGATAAGTATTCTTTCTTTAAGTCAGCATAATTTTCAATTACACCATTGTGAACTAAGTAGAACCGTTCGTCTTGAGAGTATTGAGGGTGAGCATTGGCTTCGTTTGGTTCACCATGAGTAGCCCACCGGGTATGACCAATACCGGCTAAACCATGAACTTCTTCTCCAAGGGCCGCTTCTAGATTAGCAATCCGACCTGGCCGCTTTACAAGGTAATCATGTCCTTGTTGATCATTAACGTAAACTCCTGCAGAGTCATATCCACGATATTCAAGACGCTTTAATCCATCAATTAAAATTGACAAACTCTTGTCAGTTCCTGTAACTCCAACAATTCCACACATAATTAAATTCCATCCTTTAAATAAAATTGGTATAGATAACTAGTGATTATCACTAAATCTAATCAACTGTATTGTATAGTACAGTTTTTAGATTATTTTGTCAATCATTTTATTCGATTGGTCTATATGATTCAAAATTTATTAAAAGATTAAAAAGCGAGACTAGAAGAATAAATTTTCTTCCAGCCTCGCTTTTTCACTCTTCAAGTTATTCTACTTCTAATTCCGCGCGGGCAACATCACCAATCCGTTCAACGTATTCATGAACTAATTCTGGCGTAGCTGCTTCAGCCATAATGCGCAAAAGAGGTTCAGTTCCACTAGGACGAACAAGAACCCGTCCATCCCCGTTCATTTCTTTCTCGACTTGCGCAATAATTTCCTTTAATTTTTGATTTTCCATTGCAGTAGTTTTATCTGCCACCTTAATATTCAATAACTCTTGTGGATAAGTTGTTACATCATTTGCCAATTCAGCGAGTGTCTTCCCCGAGTCTTTAACTACAGACAAGAGTTGCAGTGCGGTAAGCATTCCATCCCCAGTTGTATTGTGATCTAAGAAAATAATATGTCCTGATTGTTCACCACCAAGGTTATAACCATTTTTCAGCATTTCCTCAACAACATAACGGTCACCAACCTTAGTCTTAACACTCTTTAAGTTGTGTGCTTCTAAGGCTTTGTACATTCCCAGATTACTCATCACAGTTGTAACCACTGTATCTTTCTTAAGCAATCCTTTCTTATCCATGTACTTACCACAAATATACATGATCTTATCACCGTCAACAATATTTCCCTCATTATCAACAGCAATACAACGGTCACCATCCCCGTCAAATGCTACTCCAAGATCAGCATCATTTTCCACAACTGCTTTTTGGAGACTCTCTGGATGAGTTGATCCACAATTTAGGTTAGTATTTAAGCCATCTGGTTGATCATTAATTGGAATAAAGTCAACATTCATATCAGCAAAAAGATTAGAGATGAAGCCGCTTGTTGCACCATCAGCAGCATCAACTACCACTTTTAACCCTTCAAGATCACTTGAAACAGTTTGTTCCAAGAAAGAAGTATATTTTAATGCTCCCTCATGATAATCAGCAACTGTTCCTAAGCCCGCATCAGATGGTCGTGGCAACGTATCTTCTTCAGCATCTAGTAATTGTTCAATTTCATATTCCAATTCATCGGATAATTTAAATCCATTACCACCAAAATATTTAATCCCGTTATATTTAATTGGGTTATGACTAGCAGTAATCATTACTCCCGCATCAGCTTCTTGTGCCCGAACAAGGTAAGCAACCCCAGGAGTAGTTACTACGCCTAGTCGTAAAACTTCAATCCCAACGGACAATAATCCAGCGATCAAAGCATTTTCTAGCATTTCACCAGAAATTCGTGTATCACGAGCAACTAATACTTGAGGTTGTTTCCGTTCTGAATGCCGAGTAAGGACATATCCACCTGCACGACCAACACGGAACGCCAATTCTGGACTTAAATCTTGATTTGCAACCCCACGAACTCCATCAGTTCCAAAATATTTTAACTTCATTTCACTTCTCCTCTATGTATATCTTTATTATTGATTTCGACTACTTGAACTTGAATCTTCATTGCTTATGCTACTTGAAGATTGGGATGTTTCAGATGAAGAATCTGAAGAGTCATTTCGCGAAGATGTTCTTGAACTGCTCTTTGTTTCTTCACTCTCTTCACTACTACTACTTGATGAACTATCACTCGAACTGCTGCTCTGTGAACCCGCAGAAATAGGAATTGAAACATTAGTAGTAGTTGGTGAAATCACAACATTAAGTGTTTGACCATTCCGATCAATTGCTTGTAGTGTTACCTGTCGTGCAATATTATCCTTTGCATCATGTGGAATTGCAACAAAAGCAATAATTCGATTTACTTTATTAACTTCATCACGTGAACCAGTAACTTGGACAGTTTGAATATCACTATGTGGACGTCCAAGCTTATAGCCATTATCCAAATCCTTGTTACTTAAACGAACAGTTACTTTCATTGTAATTGTCTTACGTGGTTGGATATTAACATTAATGTACTGTGGCTCAATTTTAGAAGTTAATTCTGAATTTAACCCGCTTGTTTTTAACTTTACTCGATGTTTACCAGGAGTCAAGTCAGACAAATCCGCATATACCTTAAAATTTTGAGTATTAGAGGTGGTTGTAACCAATGCAGAAGGACCGGTTACCTTAACCTTAACGTATTGAGGATACCCACTAACAATATATTTATTATTATCAATTGTTACATCAAGGGGCATTCTAAGGGTAACTGATTTATTTGACATCAATGCACTACTCTGGTTATTATTCCGAGTATTTTGACGAAGGAAGCCGCTTTTGCTTCCATTTACATACATGAATAAAAAAAGTGCCAGGATTAATGAAATAATTCTTAAAAACCATTTCCGGCGAAAAAAGCCTTTAGTGTCCTTGCCCATGCCGGCCACCTCCTTTACGTTGAAACTTAGCATAAAGTTCTGTTACCAAGTTTTCGTGTTGAGGCTCATGCGTATACAACTGAGCACGCAAGAACTTTAGGTATTCATCTCGCGACATATTTCGAATCAATTCATTATCTTTCGTAATTGAAACTTCGCCGGTTTCTTCTGAAATAACAATTGTCAATGCATCTGTCACTTCACTAATTCCAACTGCTGCCCGATGACGTGTCCCTAATTCTTTAGAAATCAATTTACTATCAGACAAAGGAAGATAGGCAGCCGCTACAGCAATTCGATTATCTTTTATGATCACTGCCCCATCATGTAAGGGCGTATTAGGAATAAAAGTATTAATAAGCAATGCACCCGAAATATCAGCATCGAGTGGAATACCAGTTTCAATATACTCTTCTAGACCAGTTTTCATTTGAATACTCATTAAAGCACCAATTCTTCGCTTTGACATGTACTGAATCGCTTGGTCTAATTGCTTAATCATATCTTCTTCTTTCTCATTTGCGGTTTGATTATGAGTAAAGAAAGTTCCTCGACCAAGGTGCTCTAATCCGCGCCGAATCTCTGGCTGGAAAATAATAACAATTGCAATAACACCCCAGTTGATAATCTGGTCCATTACCCACGAAACAGTACTTAAACCAACATACCAACTAACAATCTTAACCAAAATAATGATCAAAATTCCACGAAATAGTTGGACAGCTCTTGTACCACGAATCAACATTAATAACTCGTAGATTAAAAACCAAATTACTAAGATATCAATTAAGTGAATCAGATTCTGCCATGTTAGAAGCGAAATTATAAATTGCATCGCATTCACCATCCTCTAAATCACGTTCATATTATATCATTTCATTTCGTATTTAGCTTAATCTAGAAAAAAATTACTTTAAAGTTTTGGAAATAAATAAAGGCTCAGCTGATTAAATAACCGCTGGGCCTTTAATATTAGATTATTTCCTGGGAAATTTTAGTGTTCTTGAACTTCATTTGGATGAGCCTTTTCCCAACGGTGCTCTGTCCAGAAGTAAATAGTGATAAGTGCAAAACAGATTGCTGGGACAATGAATGATAGTTGCATTGAACCAGTTAAGTCTGATACCCGTCCCTGAATCGTTGGGACAATTGCGCCACCAATTAAGGACATAACGATAAATGCTCCACCAGTTTCGGTATACTTCTTTTCATGAATTTGATCAAGGGTATGAGCATAGATCGTTGGCCATTCTGGTCCAAAGAAGAAACTAGTTGCAATCGCCGCAATTACCGCTGTGATGTTAGGAACAGTAAAGGTAATTACCAATGAAATTGTTCCAAGTAATGAGAACCAAGTTAATACCTTAGTAATTGAGTAACGGTCAAGGAACCAGTTTGCAACTAACTTACCAAAGAACCAAGCAATGTAACTGTAAATCATGAAAGTTGAAGCAGCTGCATCAGAAATATGAGAATCAAGACGCAATGCTAACCGAATAGTGAATGACCATACAGTCGTTTGCATACCAGCATAAATAAACTGACAGAGAACCCCTTTCATGTACCGCTTATTGTGGAATAAGTAGTTGAAAGTTTCGCCAAGTGATGGTTGATCTTCTTTAGTTTCAGAACCAGTTGAGAAGGCTTTAGCACGAGGCATCTTAGTAACTGCCAACACGATAAAGATGATGATTAAAACAATCAAAATATACTTATAAGGCTGCAAAGTCAATTGAAGCAAGTGTTCATTGTAAGCTTCTGCCTCAGATTTTGACATTTTAGCAACCTTATCGGCGATATTTCCACCTTCACCAAAAATAAGGTACTTACCAAGAACGATTCCCATGATATCGCCAAGAGGAATCAAAACATTAGCAACGTTTAATCGCTTGTTAGCAGTTTCTTTTGGTCCAAACATCGTTGCATATGTATCACAACTAGTTTCAAGAAAACTCAAACCAATGGCAATAGCAAAAATAGCAACTAAAAATATACTATAAGTAGCAACATGTGAAGCTGGGAAAAACATTCCACAACCAATAATATAAAATAATAGCCCAATAAGAATTGCTAACTTATAAGATGTCTTCTTAATAAGAATTGATGCTGGAATCGCCATTAAGAAATAACCACCGTAAAAGGCACTTTGAACAAAGGCAGTTGCAGTATCATTTAAGGTAAAAACAGTCTTAAACTGTGTAATCAAAATATCATTAAGACTGGCCGCTGCTCCCCATAATGGGAAGATTAAACATAAAATAACAAATTGGAACATTGGTGTCCGGCTTAAATAACCATCTGAAAGCTGAACCCAACTTTGTCCATTTTCTTTTTTTACTTCATTTTCCATAAAAGAACTAACCCCTAATATTAAAATGTTACGCCTGATTCAAGAATAATGTTTGAGTATGGCGTCATTTCCCCTGTCCGAATAAAGGCATGCGTCTTGGCGAGACTCTTTTTAAGCTCGCTGTGAGGCATAAATGCAACCTCAACATCTGGCAATGCCCTTTTAATGTTTTCAAGCTGTTCTGGATTTTGGTCCTTGATTTCTTCAGCTAAATAAATTTTTTGAACCTTCATTTCCTTAAGAACATTATTCAATACATCCATAAAGCTTGGTAATTCTTTATCTACAGCCAAATCAATCTTCTTCGTACCAAATGGAACGGGCATTCCTGCATCACCAATTGATAACCAATCCATGTGTCCCATATTAGCTACGACAGCTGAAACTTCTGAATTAATAATCCCTGTTTTCTTCATAATAATTCTCTTTAATTTTCTGCTAACGCTTTTATAACTGCATCATGATTTGGAATAGAAGGCATTGCTCCCATTTGTTGGACAGTTAAACTAGATGCTCGTTGTGCGTAGACAAGGGCTTTATCAACATTTGACAAGTCCTTTTCTAGTTGTGAACTCAATGCACCAAGGAATGTATCACCAGCTGCCGTAGTATCAACTGCCTTAACCTTAAATGCTGAAACTAATCCATGAGCTGTAGGTGTGGAGTAAAATACTCCTTTTGAGCCTAAAGTAATCAAAAGATGCTTAACTCCCCGTTCACGGAAGTAATCAGCACTTTTTAACATCGATTCTTCATCAGTAATTTCAATACCTGTTAATAAGGCGCATTCACTTTCATTGGGAGTGATAACATCTGTATATTTTAATAACTCTGTTAAAATCTCATGAGCTGGTGCTGGATTTAAAAGAGTAGTAACACCGTGTTTTTTAGCTTGCTTAAACGCATCTAAAGCAACTTCTTGTGGTGTTTCAAATTGACTAATTAAAAAGTCAGCATCTTCTAAAACATCATCAATACCTGCAAGAACATCAGTGGTCATTGCTTGATTAGCACCACCGTATACCATAATGTCATTTTGACCATTAGCATCTAAAGTAATCGCAGCACTACCAGTACCATGCAATTCATCAGTCATGATGTGATGTGTATCAATATGATCATCAGCCAATGATTCAAGCATGTAGGCCCCTTCTTTATCAGAACCAACAGCACCAATAAAGGCGGTCTTGGCACCAGAACGGGCTGCTGCAACTGCTTGATTGGCACCTTTACCACCAGGAGCAGAACTCTTGCTTACTGCTGAGATGGTTTCACCAGGTTGAGGAAAGCGATCGACGTGATAAGTGGTATCGACGTTAATACTTCCTAAAACAACTACATTATTGCTCATAAATATACTCCTTACTTTGTGAATTTTTTCAAGAATGAGACTTAAATATACTATCATATTTTGAAAGTGATTACAAAGTTATTTTTATCAGTCAGTGAATCGATATACTTCAAAAGCCCTTGAAATCGCTTTTTATTCATAATAATAATTTTTAAATGAGCAATTTGTGAGATTTTTTCATAATTAACAAATAATAAGATGAGTTAAATTACTTTTTCCTTTGTTGATAGTATCTAACTATCAGGTTAAATTCATTCATTACTTCACTATCTTTAAAATAATAAAAGTGCAAGCTCATTAATAACCTTTTAACAAGCTCACACTTTATAATATTAATCCTGGCGACCGATGATCCTTACTTCGGTCTCAAGATCAACACCAAATTTTTCTTTAACTGTCTTTTGGACATGATGGATAACATTTACGTAGTCTGCTGCAGTTCCGTGGTCAATATTAACGATAAAGCCAGCATGCTTAGTTGAAACTTGAGCTCCACCTGAAGTATAGCCTTGCAAGCCAGCATCACGAATCAACTTTCCAGCGTAATATCCTTCTGGCCGTTTAAAGACACTTCCACAAGATGGAAGATCTAATGGTTGCTTAGCTTCTCGCCGTTCATTCAGATCATCCATCCTTGCTTTAATCTCATCATACTTCCCCGGTTCCAAAGTAAACGTAGCATCTAACACAACGCCATTATTATCCTGAATACTGCTGTGCCGATACCCAAAGTCTAATTCTTCATTGGTAAGATGCTTGATTGTTCCATCGGGAAGCATTACAGTTGCCTCAGAAACGACATTTTTAGTTTCACCACCGTATGCACCAGCATTCATAAAGACTGCTCCACCAATACTGCCCGGAATACCAGCAGCAAATTCTAATCCAGTAAGTTCACTATCACGAGCTGCCTCGGTTGTTGCAATATAAGATGCTCCTGCCTGTGCAGTTACCTTATTATCATGAACTTCAATTTTATTAAGCCGCGTAAGAATAATTGTTAAATCATCTATACCGCCATCGCCAACAATTAAATTACTAGCGTTTCCCAAAACCGTTAAGCCCATTTCATGCTCACGAACATAATCAACCAATTCTTTTACCTGGTCAATCGTTTTGGGAAAAGCCAACCAGTCAGCTGGACCTCCTGTTTTAGTGTAGGTGTAATTCATTAATGGTTCATCTTGCTTAATTTCAATATCAGGAAATTCGTTCATCAAATTAGCCATTCTCTATTTCTTCCTTTTTATATTTACTTTCAAGAGCTATTGTATCATTTTTCAAAAGTAAAAGTTTTGAAAAATGATTAGTTGATTGTAAAATAAAATTATCGACTTTTGCAAGGGAGAATGTATGATGAATTTTATAGCAATGGACTTTGAGACTGCTAATGGCAAGCGTTACAGTGCGTGTTCACTTGCACTCACAATCGTTCGGAATGGACAAATTGCCGACGAATTTTATACCCTAATTAATCCTCATACTAAATTTTTTTGGCGTAATACCCAGATCCACGGTATTCATGAGCGTGATGTCCAAAATGCGCCTGATTTTCCAGAAGTATGGGAACATATCAACCAATTCTACACTCCTGATAAACTGGTTATTGCCCATAACAATCGGTTTGATAATAGTGTTTTAAAGAATACGTTAGAACATTACAATATCGAAGTCCCCGCCTACCAGACGCTCGACACCGTTGCTTCAAGCCGTCAGTTGATTCCAGGCCTAACAAATTATAAACTTAATACTGTTTGTGACGCGTTAAATATTGACCTTCATCACCACCATAATGCTCTTGATGATGCCCAGGCTTGCGCTAACATTCTGCTTTATCAAAGTAAGCATTTTACCCCGCAACAAATTCAGCCCTTTATTAATTTAATCGGCTAAAGGAGAGAACCATGACAGATATTAATCTTAAAGGTGGAAAACTAAGTATTGAACAACTTAATACTATTTTCGAAACCATCCCCGTAGAATTCGATTTCATTGATGAAAATGATACTATTCGCTGGTCATCAGCTAATCGACATCGTTTATTCAAGCGAACTGATGCAGATCTAGGTAAACATGTGCTTGAGGTTCATCCCGGGCATAGTCAAAATCATGTTAAGCAAGTACTTCATGATATGCATAGCGGAGACCGTGATTCAATTAGCATTATGATCAAGCATCATGGTCAACCTGTAAATATTGCTTTTTACGCCTTACGTGATGATCAAAATAAATACCTTGGATGTATAGAGGTAACGCAAGACGTTAGTAAACAGCAAACAAAGGGATCCTTTTGGCGAAACATTATGCAAGTACTACATAAAAAATAAACATATGTACAAAGAAAGAGGAAATAATGGCTTACTTTTCCATTGTTTCCTCTTTTTTATTATCGTATTGCATTTGCAAGACATTACGACCCTGCTCAACCGTTTTTCCTGTTGTAACAAAGTGTAATTGCTGATAAAGCTTAATTGCCGGAATATTATCCTCAAAAACTGTTAGGACCAAATTTTCTAAACTACTATAAGTATTAAACCAATACTCTGCTTCATCGACTAATAAGCGACCGATTCCGTTTCGCCAATACTTTTTTCGTACCACAACTCCTAGTTCACCGGTTGTCGGTTGATGATCTAATACCATTACAGTAACCATTCCCACAATCTCTTCGCCGAGCATCGCAAGTAAAATAACACAATCATCAAATTGATTTATTAAATCGATATTTTTTGCTTCTGTCTTTTCACTAATCTCATTTAAATGCGGAACTAATACCGCGTCACTTTCAGTTGCAGTTGCCCATAAAAATTGCAAAACAGCTCCGGCATCCTCACTCGTTGCTAACTTTATTGAAATGTCATCTGCCATTATTTCACCACACTTTTTACAATCTGGTCAAAATGCTGGCCATGGGGTTCAAATTCCAGAATACGAGTATTATCATCATCTGTTCGTTTAAAGTGAATAGCTAAAAAATCAGCTGGCAATTCATCTTCAACAAATTCAGCCCACTCGACAACTGAAACTCCATCACCATCAAAGTATTCTTCAAGTCCAAGGTCTTCTGCTCCCCCATTTTCTAGACGATATGCATCCATATGATATAACGGGAGACGGCCATCTTGGTATTCATGAATAATTGTAAAAGTAGGACTTTTAATGATATCAGGGATTTCTAACCCTGCAGCTAACCCCTTAGTAAAAGTAGTCTTGCCTGCTCCTAAATCGCCATCTAAGACTAACACATCCCCGGCAACTAATTGCTGACCAATTTTCTTTCCCAGGGAAATTGTTGCATCACGATTCGTTAACGTTAAGCTCTCCATAGTACTCTCTCCAAGTTTAAAATACTAGCCTTATTGTACCCATCTCATGTTTAAAAAGCAAAGGAAGTGGGACTAAACTCGCTTGCGAGTTTTTAGTCCCACTTTCTTTTCATCAATATTTATAATGCTTGTGCTGCGGTAATCATTGCAACCTTATAAGCATCATCTTCACTGCATCCCCGTGAAAGGTCTGCAATCGGTGCGTTAAGTCCTTGAAGAATAGGACCAACTGCTGTAAACCCGCCAAATCGTTGCGCAATCTTGTAACCAATATTACCTGCTTCTAGACTTGGGAAAATAAAGACATTGGCATGACCTGCAACTTTTGAATCAGGGGCTTTAAGTTCACCTACTGATGGAACAACAGCAGCATCAAATTGTAGTTCACCATCAGCTGGTAAATCAGGATCTAATTCATGAACTAGCTTAGCAGCATCCGCAACCTTGGTAACCATTTCGCCCTTAGCAGAACCCTTAGTTGAAAAACTAAGAAGCGCAACCTTAGGATCAATTTCAAATAAGCGAGCTGTTTCTGCACTTTGAATTGCCACTTCGGCCATTGTTGGAGCATCCAATTCAATATTAATTGCACAATCAGCAAAGATATAACGTTGATCGCCTTTAATCATAAGGAAAGCCCCACTAATTCGATGGGCACCAGGCTTAGTCTTAATGATTTGTAATGCAGGCCGAACAGTTGCCCCAGTTGAATGAACAGCACCAGAAACCATTCCATCAGCCTTTCCCACGTAAACAAGCATCGTTCCAAAGTAGCTCACATCTTCAAGCATCTTTTGAATTTCTTCAGGAGTATTCTTTCCTTTACGCCGTTCCATTAATGAGTCAAACATTGCTTGCTTATCGTCTTCCGGATAAGTTGCTGGATCGATAATTTGAAGGCCAGCAAGATCAAAACCGTTTTTACTTGCAACTTCTTTAATCGCTTCTTCATCACCAAGTAAAATTGGCTCTACTAAATTATCTTTCTTTAAGCGGACAGCAGCTCCTAAAATCCGCTTATCTTCACCTTCAGGGAAAACAATTGTCTTGTTTTGTCCCTTAATCTTTGCAGCAATCTCATCAAATAATTCCATAATGCAAGTACCTCCTTATAGTCACTAAACATTTTAAAGTTGTGACTAACAATCACATCTTTAACGATAATTTGGTTCGGCAGGCAGTTGCCAATCAATTGGCTGTTCTCCCATTGCCTGAAGTGCTTCGTTTGTTTTAGAAAATGGTCGAGACCCAAAAAATCCACGATTAACAGATAACGGACTCGGATGAGCTGATTCAAGAACGATATTTGTCTTCGTATTAATTAACTGTTTCTTATTTCGGGCAGCCCGTCCCCACAAGATGAACACAACTGGTTTAGGACGTTCAGATAAAGCATGAATTGCCGCATCTGTTAATTGTTCCCAGCCATGTCCACGGTGAGAATATGCTTGTCCTGCTCGCACTGTCAAAACCGAATTTAACAACAGGACGCCTTGATCAGCCCACTTCTTCAAATAGCCGTGATTTACCGGTGTACAACCTAAATCACTTTGCAATTCTTTGTAAATATTCTGTAATGAAGGCGGGACCGGTACCCCAGGCAGTACTGAAAAACTACACCCATGAGCTTGGTTTGGTCCATGATAAGGATCTTGACCAAGGATAACAACCTTAACCTTACTAAAAGGAGTCCATTCAAATGCTTCAAAAATATGATGCATTTCTGGATAGATCGTTTGATGGGTATATTCTTCTTTTAGGAAATTATGCAATTGCGCATAATACGCACTTTCAAACTGGGGCTTTAAAACTTCCCACCAGTCGTTATGAATTAATTGTTTCACGATTATTAGCACCTCGCCTATTATTTTAGCATAATTAAACATCATCATGGGATAAATTGGAAGCGTTTTTTAACTTAGAAGTTTCTTCACCAAATTTGCTAAGAAGCTGGTAAAATAAGAGGTAGATTATCAAAGAATGGTGGTGGCAAAGTGCGACAATTATATATTCGCGATCGTTCAAGTGATTTACATGGAACGACCGTCATTCGCGATAAGAATGGTAAATCGTGCTATCTTCTTGTCGGTAAGTGGGGAATGAGGTACGATGTCCTATCATTGTATGCAATTGATGGAGCCTTATTAGCTGAAGTAAAGCAATTAACTCTTGGACTGTTACCCAAATTCGCATTATATGTTAATCGGCAACGCGTTGGAACAATTGGGAAAGGTCTTGGATTTGTTCAACAGGTTATTTATATACGTGGTATTAACTGGATCGTTGTTGGTTCACCATTAACAAGCCGTTACCGTGTTTTTTCCGGTAGTCACTTAGTTTTTTCAATCCAACCTGTTAAACTATCAAGTGGATATTGTCATGAATTAAAAATAAATAAAAAAGAAGATGAACCTCTAGCAATTCTAATTGCTAGTATTCTCAACCATTGGGCTCGACGAAGTGAACAAGAACCGTTATTAGCACGATTAATGAAGCGTTCTCCTAATCTCAATACCAGCATGTCATTTTCAATTAGCAACCAGTTAAACTTAAACTGTAAAGAACGTAGAAACAAGTAGATTTTAAGGTGAAAAGCCTAGGTGAAAATTTGTGATTTTCACCTAGGCTTTTCGTTTTAATAATGTTTCATAACTCGTTCAATTTCACGGTTTTGTTCACGACGCTTAATTGCTTCACGTTTATCGTACTGGTGTTTACCTTTGGCTAGTCCTAATAAAACTTTTGCATAGCCGTGTTTAATATACATTTTTAAGGGAATAAGCGTAACCCCCTTATCCTGTAAGGCTCCTACAAGCTTATTAATTTCCTTTTTGTGCAATAGCAACTTGCGATTTCTTAATGGATCTTGATTGAAGTAAGTCCCATTATCATACTCACTAATATGCACATTCATTAGCCAAGCTTCACCGTTACGAACTTGGGCAAATCCATCTTTCAAATTAACCCGGTGAGCACGAACAGATTTTATCTCCGTCCCCGTTAAAACTAATCCTGCTTCAACGGTATCCGTGACAAAATAATCATGACGTGCTTTTTTATTTTGCGCAATTAAATTGTCATTATTTTCTTGATGGGGTTTTTTTTCCATAATATCCCTCCCCGCTCTTAATGGTGGCGACGAACGCCTTCATGATCACGTGAATTATTGTGGTGACGAGTTTGTCCCCGATTTATTTGACGATTATTTTGATGTCCGTTTTCTTGATGAGTGCGACGCCATTTTCCTTGAGTATTACGGTAATGGTTACCATTATTATTCTCATGACGAGAATTATTATTGGTACGTCCCTTGCGGCCACGACCCCGATACTCATCATTACGTGGAACCCGAATCTTTGTCTTTGGTGCCTCTTCAGGGTTAACAATTTCAAAGTCAACTTCACGAAGATCTTTATCTGCTCGAACTAACTTAATCTTAATTGGTTGCCCCATTTGGAAAATTCGGTGAGAGTTTCGTCCGATTAGAGCCATGTGTTTCTCTGAATATTCATAATAATCATCTTTCATGACGCTAATATGAACTAACCCTTCAACTGTATTTGGCAATTCGACAAACAAACCAAACTTCATTACTGAACTTACGACGGCATCAAAGGTTTCACCAACATGATCTTCCATGTATTCGGCTTTCTTCATACTGTCAACATCACGTTCTGTATCAATTCCCCGTCGTTCGGTAACGGAAGTATGTTCAGCAATTTCAGGAAGCTTGTCACGCCAATGATCCTTAGTTGGTTCGTTTTTACCATGTTCTTCGTACCACTTAATCAAGCGGTGAACTGTATCATCGGGGTATCGCCGAATTGGTGAAGTAAAGTGTGTGTAGTATTTAGCGCCTAAACCAAAGTGACCTAGCTCTTCATCCGAGTATTTAGCTTGTTGCATACTACGTAACATCATCACTTGGACCATTTGCTCTTCAGGAGTACCAGCCACATCCTTTAATACTTTTTGAAGCATCCCTGGTTTAACATTTTTAATATCACCATGAACATCAATCCCAAACACAGCCAAAAAGTCCACAAATGACTTAATCCGGTCACTATCTGGTGTCTCGTGGATCCGATAAAGGAATGGAACACGTTCTTTGAAGTAGTGTTCAGCAACTGTTTCATTAGCAGCTAACATAAAGGATTCAATCATCCGTTCAGAAAGTCCTCGATTCCGTAGTTGAATATCAGTTGGGTGCCCCTTTTCATCCACAATAATCTTTGCTTCAGGCGCTTCAAAGTCAATAGAACCACGTTTTTTTCGATTTTTAAGCAATAATTTGTGAATCTCGCCCATTGTTTCAAACATTGGAACGAGGTCTTCATATTGTTTCATCGTTTTAGCATCATGCGACTCCAGAATCTTATTAACTGCTTTATAAGTCATTCGGGCATGTGATTTCATAACGCTCTGGAAGATTCGGTGATTAACGATCTTTCCTTGCTCATCAATTTCCATTTCGCAACTCATGGCAAGACGTTCTTCATTAGGATTTAAAGAGCAAATACCGTTAGAAAGCCGCTTAGGAAGCATTGGAACTACCCGATCAGTTAGATAAACAGATGTACCACGCTTAAATGCTTCTTGATCAAGCGGTGTACCTGGTTTTACATAGTGAGTAACATCAGCAATATGGACTCCAAGGTGGTAATGCCCATTATCCATCTTCCATGCTACCACCGCATCATCCAAGTCTTTTGATTCAATTGCATCAATGGTAACAAGTGGTTGGTCAGTAATATCTACCCGTCCCTTTTTTTCTTCCGGGAGAACATGAAGCGGAATCTTATTAGCTTGATCCATCACTTCTTTGGGGAATTCATGAGGAACATCGTGAGCATAAATTACTGACATAATGTCAATGCCCGGTTCATCCTTATCACCAATAACTTCGGTAACAGCACCCGTCATTACTTCTGGTGCCTCATCACTAGGATAAGTCTCAACAGTAGCCGTTACTACTTGGCCGTCAAGTGGTTTCAATCCCTTGTCCGTTACATAGAAATAATACTGCGACAATTTCTTATCTTTAAGCAAAATTTCGCCAATGTAATCATCACCAACAGTCTCTTGCTTAAATTCACCAACTACATTTTCATATTTATGTTCAACAATCCGGGTTACTTGACCTTCTGGACCCTGATCACTACCTGCTTTTGCTGGTCGTAATATTTTAACTTCTACTTGATCTCCATTTAATGCATGCAAAGTATGATCAGGATTAATATACATGTCTGGAAGATCCGGGTCATAGTCTACAAAACCAAAGCCCTTATCGTTACCATGGAAAGTCCCAATAAGTGGTTGTTGTTTAATAACTGCCTCGAATTCGCCACGATCAGTTACTTGAACTTTTTTCTCTCGTTCCAATTGAGCAAGAGATTGAACAATCGGTGTAAAGTACTCAGCATCATCCATTCCTAATTGGTGAGCAAGTTTTTCTGCTGAGTAACTCACACCTGCATTGTCTGTTAAATGTGTTAATATTTTTTCTTTTAAATTATTTGTTGTCATTAGAAGACACCTCGAATAAATTTTGTAAATATTTTTCTACATCGGCAAATAATTGACGATGAGCGGTATTAACTGTTAATAAGTGAGTAGCGGTTGGGTAATAACGATAATCAACTGCAACCCCATTTGCTTGTAATCTTGCTTTTAATTGCAGGCCAGACGCTGGATCAATCATTTCATCCGCGCCTCCCTGTGCAATAAAGAAAGGTTGACGAATCTGATCTAATTGGTCACAAATTTGATGCGCCATTGTTTGAATTTGTGCTAGTTGTTTGGGGAGTTGTTCAGTCAATTTAGCAACCTTTTTCTTAGTGATTAAGGGGTTAATTTTTTGTTGACGATAATACTTTGCCGCAATTTTAGGGAAGTATTCCGGAACATTTGATTGTCCCCAGGTGGTAATTGGGGATGCAAAAACACCACCACCTAATAATTGCGGATCACTCTCAAGAGCCCTGGTGGCAAGTAAACCGCCGAGCGATAAACCAAAAATTGCAATTTGATCAACTTCGGCACCTCGTAAACGAAAAATTGCCATCCGGGTATCATCCCACCAATCACCTGGACCATTGCTTTCTAGTACTTTTCGTGGATCACCGCCATGCCCACTCAAAAGCGGTGCGAGGACTGTATACCCTTGCCAATTAAGCTGACGTCCTAACATTCGAACATCATTCGTATTTCCTGTATATGCATGAAGCAAAATAACTCCACGGCGTCCACTATGGGGAAAGAAAAAAGACTCACCAGTATACGTTATCACTACATCATCCCCTACACTCCAACCGTAGCGTCAAAAAAGCCTCCTGGAATCACAATAATTTCAGGAGGCACTTTAAATTTAATGTGACGAAACGTAAATCATCGCTAATGCCAGAATAAAGAAGAGTGCTCCACAAATTGTTGTAACAATCTGCATAACAGCTTCAAATCCCCGCGCTTTACGACGTGAGAATAAGTCACCCGCACCACCTGTCAAAGCTGACATTGCATCATTATCGTTTTTTGCTGGTTGCATCATTACACACGCAATTAATACAACGCAATCAATTAAGAATAAAGTCATTAATGTGTTATACAAGGATTTTTCCTCCTAATACTTTCACGCTTTTATCCTAATTATCATATCATATTTATTGTTCTATTGCTATCCTTGTGCATAATGCGCGGCTCGACTTATCTCATGGTAAGCTTGTCTAGTAGTCGCTGAATTAGCACGTAAAATTAATGTATCGCCCGCTTGCAGCTTTGTTTGGCCATTCGGAATAATTTTTTCTTCTCCCCGATAAATAACCATCACAATACAATCAGTTGGCCATGGAAAATCTTTTATTTTACAACCATCTAACCGTGCTCCAGCGTAAATGGTAATCGACATTGTAACATCCTCTTTATGGCGTGCCGGTTGCGGATTGTTGCCAATAAAAGCATTAAACATCGCTGTATATACTGGTTCACCATGTAACACATCTACAACAAGATAAGCTACCACGGCTACCAAGGCTAATGGCATTAAATGCGCAAGTGAGCCAACCATTTCAGTAATTAATAAAATAGCAGTAAATGGCGCCTTGCTAATACATGCAAAGTAGCCTGCCATTCCATAGATAATAAAATTCGGCAAATATCGAACTGGTATTAATCCCAAGCGAACCATTAACGCACAATAAACCGCGCCTAAAATAGCACCAAGAGTTAAAATTGGCAAGAATATCCCACCTGGTAATTGCGAACCATAACTAATCATTGAAAATACAAAGCGAAGGACAAAAAGTCCCACAAAAAGTGCTAAAGAAAATGGTAAGGAACGCAAAATAATAATTAATTCATTTCCTCCGCCTAGTGTGATTGGAAAATACCAAGCAATGGGAATAACCAGCAAAAACGGAATAATTGGGTAGGCGATCGGGGAAAGTTTAGGAATCCGTGCTGTCCAACCATTCAAATGCAAAATAACAATTTGGTAAAGACGCCCTAAGATACCTAATAAAATACCAAGCGCAATCAAGTGCCAATAAAGATTATTAGGAAGCATATGATTATAAGGAACATTCAAAACCGGTCGTAAGCCAAAAAACTGCATCGAAACCATATTAGAACAAAGCGAACTCACAAATGTTGCCAACCAAATTACCGGTGAAAAATTATGATATACTTCTTCCAAAATAAAGATAGTCGCGGCGATTGGCGCATTAAAGGCTGCAGATAGTCCTGCTGCGGCCCCACTTGCAATTCCTATTTGACGATTAAGGTGTCCTACTTTGGCTTTTTCCTCTACTCCTTGACCAATAGTTGCCCCAAGTTGAATTGATGGTCCTTCACGTCCGAGATATAATCCGGATCCAATGGCGAAAATTCCGCCAAGAAATTTCCGCCATAACACTGGCCACCATTTTTCATCAAACTGATTAGTCAATTGTCCTTCAACCTGTGGAATCCCTGAACCTTTTATATCAGGATAGGATTGGGCTAACCATCCTAACGATAATGCTAAAATAATTGATCCAATCGTCCATGGTATTAGCCATAATGGATGAGAATGAAAATATGCAAAACTTGCTGTTACTAATTGTAAAAAGTGTTGAATTATGAGTCTAAATACACTAACTACTAAACCAGTCAATATTCCAATAATGATCGCCCGAATTAGTTGATTGAACTGATTATAGCGATGAAATGCCTCTTTTCTACTCTCCATTGTTTTTCTCCAATTTATTAAAAGTCTACATGCAATTGTACTACATGAGCTTAGCAGGACGAAATTAATTTTAAAATAAAATAGAAGCCAGGGATTTTTCCTAGCTTCTTATTTATCCTATGCTTTTTCGTTTTTAAAACCATGCCGAACAAGGTATACTGCGACTGCTAGGATCAACACTGCAGCACCAACAATAACCGAAACTCGTGTGTCAGGATTAATAAACATAAAGATGACAATCACAATCAACATGATAAATGCAAAGTAATTTGAAAATGGATATAGTGGTAATTTAAATGGGTGATCAACCATTAAGTCTTTATTATTACGACGGAACCGTAATTCTGCTAGTAAAATTACAAACCATGGAATCATTCCAGGTAAAACAGAAGAACTGAAGACAACCACGAACATATCAGCAGTTGAGTGGTTATAAGTTGCCGAAATCATATCAATAATAAAGCCAATCAAAATACCACCGGAAATACCAAGGATAGCAGCATCAGGAACGATCCGTTTTGAAAGACGACCAAAAATCTTAGGAGCATCCCCTTCATGCGATAACTTAAACAGCATCCGACTTGAACTATAAATACCTGAATTAGCACCTGATAATGCAGCGGTTAAAACCACAAAGTTAATAATTGAGGCTGCAGCTGTAATTCCGACCTTAGCAAAAGTAGATACAAATGGTGATCCAACACTGCTTAATTCATTCCAAGGATAAATTGTTACAATTACAAAAATTGCACCAACGTAGAAAATTAAAATCCGGAATAAAACAGACTTAACAGATTTAACAATTGCTTTTTGCGGATTTGCTACTTCACCGGCAGAAATTCCTAGCAATTCAATTCCCTCATAAGATCCAACGATAATTGACATTGAGAAGAAGAAACCACTCCAGCCACCAGTGAAGAATCCACCATGAGACCAAAGATTGCTGAAACCAGTTGGATGGCCGCCGTTACCAAATCCAAAGAAGATAATCATAAATCCAAGTAAGATCATAAAGATAATAGTAACAACTTTGATCATCGCAAACCAAAATTCAAGGGATCCATATGCCTTTGCACTTGCTAAATTAGCGAGGACCAGGAAAATAATAATAACAACTCCGGCTACCCAAGTATGAAGGTGAGGCCACCAATATTTAAGATATTCAGTTGCAGCTACTACTTCAGACATTCCGACAACAATATATTCAAACACGTTAGCCCATTTAGCAAGATATCCAGCTACTGGATGAACATATTCAGTTGCATAATCTGCAAAAGAACCAGTTCCAGGATTAATGTAAATCATCTCTCCTAACGCT
Organism: Limosilactobacillus reuteri; assembly: GCF_003072625.1. Taxonomy (NCBI): domain Bacteria; kingdom Bacillati; phylum Bacillota; class Bacilli; order Lactobacillales; family Lactobacillaceae; genus Limosilactobacillus; species Limosilactobacillus reuteri. The sequence continues at coordinate 465,404 of NZ_CP027805.1, read as the reverse complement.
CTCATAACAATATATAAAATCAAGCCAACAAACGCATATGCGAGAATAACAGATGGCCCTGTCCACTTGATTGTAGATGTTGATCCCATAAACAGTCCAACACCAATCGCTCCACCAAGGGAAATCATTTCCATCTGACCAGCAGTCATCGAACGATTAAGTTCTGGTGCCGATTTTTTCATGTGTATCATTATCCTTTCATTGTATTTAACTGGCAGATTGCAAGAAATAACTTGAACGAATTTAGTGACGTAGATTAAGCAAGAAGATCTCGATTGGTGTGTGCCAGTTAAGACATTTAATTGGTCGGGAATTCAGATACCAATTGATTTGAACCAGCTGGCGATCGCTCAGCTCTTCAATGGCTTGTCCCTTGGGAATAAACCGTCGCAAAACTCGGTTACGGTTCTCATTACTACCGCGTTCATGTGGTGAATAAGCATGGGCAAAATAAACCTGAGTACCTGTTAGCTGTTCAATTGCCTGATAGTTAGCGAACTCTTTCCCATGATCCACGGTAAGCGTCTTGAGCTTGTCTTGAAGTTGACTAGCTAGTTCAAGTACGGCTTGAGTCATGGACTGACTGTCGCGACCATGGAGCCGTTTAACAATTGTCAGGCGACTCTTACGCTCCACAAAAGTCGCCACAGCTTGACCTTTACGTTTGCCAGAAAGTACGGTATCAGCTTCAAAGTGGCCGAATTCTTGGCGAGTTTCGACTTTATGAGGACGCTCCTCAATGGAGCGGCCGTGACTGAACGTACCACGCTTTTCTTTAGCACGATGACGACGAATTCCATGATCAGGCAAATCGGGTAACTGTACATCAAGCCATCCTTGATCAATCCAGTTATAGACCGTCTTGTAGGCAATCCCAACTACATGGGCAACTTGTTCAGGGGACCACTTCTGGACTTGAATTTTTTCCTCAATCAAGTGCTTAAGGCTTTTAGTGAGTGAAGACTTCCGCCCCCGTTGACTAACCTTGCGTTCAAAGTCAGTTTGCGCTAGTTCAGCTTGATACTCACCGTTGAGCCGGTGAAGTTCGTTAAAGACTGTGGTTTTACTAAAGCCTAAGTAATTAGCGATGTATCGTAAGGAACGTCCTTCATTATGAAGCGTTTCAATGACAATGCGGTTCTGGAATGATAAAATAGTGGTGCCCATTAAGGTCCTTCTTTCTAATGGAATGTTGTGGTAACACCATTAAAGACCTTGATGGGTTTTTCTGTCCACTTAAATGTTCAACTCAAATTTTACAATCTGCCAACTCTTAAAGATTATATTATATTTCATACTAAATTCCAACGCTTCTTTCTCATTATTTTTTAATATAAGTAATGTAATCGTTTTCGAGATTGATTAAATAATCTGTAACTAAAAAGGACTATGGAATTTCATCCATAGTCCTTTTGATTTTTAACTAATGCTTAAAATTAACGATTTTCGATGTCTTGACGAGCTTGTTGACTCAAGTTGTAGAATGAGTGAATACCCTTGTATTGAGCAACATCACCAAGTTGATCTTCAATCCGCATTAATTGGTTGTACTTAGCAAGACGGTCAGTCCGGCTCATAGAACCAGTCTTGATTTGTCCAGCGTTTGTAGCAACAACCAAGTCAGCGATGGTAGTATCTTCAGTTTCACCAGAACGGTGGGAAACGATGGCAGTGTAACCAGCTTCCTTAGCCATTTCGATAGCTTCAACAGTTTCAGTTAAAGTACCAATTTGGTTAAGCTTGATTAAGATTGAGTTAGCAGCACCCATTTGGATACCCTTCTTCAAGTAATCAGTGTTAGTTACAAAGAAGTCATCACCAACAAGTTGAACCTTCTTACCTAACTTATCAGTAATAGTTACCCAATCATCCCAGTTGTTTTCATCAATTGGGTCTTCAACAGATACTACTGGGTACTTTTCAATAATACCGGATAAGTAGTTGATCCATTCTTCAGTGGTGTATTCTTCACCAGTTGACCAACGAAGCTTGTACTTCTTGTCTTCGTCGTTCCACAATTCTGAAGCAGCAACGTCAAAGGCAATAGCAATGTCCTTACCTGGCTTGTAACCAGCATCTTCAATAGCCTTAATTAAGTATTCGAATGGTTCTTCATTGTTAGCAAAGTCAGGAGCAAATCCACCTTCGTCACCAACAGAGGTTACTTTACCAGCAGCTTCCAATTCCTTCTTCAAGGCGTGGAAAGTTTCTGAACCCCAACGAATAGCTTCACGTACAGTTGGTGCACCAACTGGCATAATCATGAATTCTTGGAAGTCAACCTTGTTATCTGAGTGAGCACCACCGTTAATAACGTTCATCATTGGTGTTGGCAATACATGAGCGTTGAAACCACCAAGGTAGTTGTAAAGAGGTACTTGTAATTCGTCAGCAGCAGCCCGAGCAGCAGCTAATGAAACAGCTAAAATAGCGTTAGCACCTAACTTACCCTTGTTTGGAGTACCGTCTAACTTAATCATTGCCTTATCGATAGCGATTTGGTCAGTAACTTCCATCCCTACGATTTCCTTAGCAATAATGTTGTTTACGTTTGAAACAGCCTTTAAAACACCCTTACCGCCAAAACGGTTCTTGTCGCCGTCACGTAATTCAACCGCTTCGTGTTCACCAGTTGAAGCACCTGAAGGAACGATACCACGGCCTACACCACCGGCTTCTGTGTAAACTTCTGCTTCAACTGTTGGGTTACCACGTGAATCAAGGACTTCACGTGCATAAATATCTGTAATGAGTGACATTTGATGAATCTCTCCTCTGTCATTTATTTGGAAAGCAATTCCACTTAACATTGTATTATTTTACACAATTAAAAACAAGCATTTAACCGCCTAATGGTGAACTAATTGTAAAAATGTTTCCGGATTTAGGCTAGCTGCTCCAACTAAGACACCATCAATATCATTTTTTGCCATTAGTGCATTGACATTAGAAGTTGTCACACTTCCTCCATATAGAATTCGAACATTATTTGCAACTTCATCCCCATACATATCACTAATTGTTTGCCTAATTAGGTAGCAACCTTCTGCTGCCTGGTCTGGATCCGCACTCTCACCCGTACCAATCGCCCAACTAGGTTCATAAGCGATCGTAACATGACAAATTTCATCATTGGTCAAGCCGTAAAGATCGGCAAGGATTCGGCTCACCACCCAATGAACTTTCTTTCCAGCAACTCGTCGACGCATGGTATCATCACAGCAAACAATCGGACATAGCCCATTTGCTAATGCCGCCTTCACCTTTTTATTAATTAATTCATCAGTTTCATTAAAGTAAATTCGGCGCTCAGAATGACCTAGGATCACATGATGAATTCCTGCTTGGTATAAAGCATATGGACTTGTTTCGCCAGTATAGGCTCCTTCATTTTTATAGTAGCAGTTTTCTGCCATTATTTTTAACGGGGATTCTTCAGCTGATTTAACCATTGGTACCAAACAAAGAGTAGGAGCAGCAATTGCTGTTTCAAGTTGGTCGGCAGGTGGAAGTTGATTTTTTACTTCTTCAATAAAAGAGACAGCTTCTTGTACATTCTTATGCATTTTCCAATTGCCAGCAATAATCGGTACTCTCATTATTTGACCCTCCCATCTACTATTTTAGTGTTAATACCAAGATATGGTAAGAGGCTGAGAAAAACAAAAGTTTTCTCAGCCCCTTATATAGCATTTATAAATAGTAGTTAAACATTAATTATTTGTCAGAAATTGCGGCAATTCCAGGTAATTCGTTACCTTCAAGGTAAGTTAATGATGCACCACCACCAGTTGAGATATGGGTAAGCTTATCAGCAACACCCAATTCCTTAACAGCAGCAGTTGAGTCCCCACCACCAACGATTGTCGTAGCATCTGTTAATGTACCAAGGAATTTACCAATTTCAAGCGTACCCTTAGCAAAGTTTGGCATTTCAAATACACCCATTGGTCCATTCCAAACAACAGTTTTGGCATCCTTTAATACGTTCTTAAACTCTTCAACAGACTTAGGACCAATATCAAGGGCCATCCAACCGTCGTCAATATCGCCTTCAACAACCTTTGTATCAGCATCATTGTTGAACTTATCAGCTACTACATTATCAATTGGCAATACAAGCTTGTCGCCAGCTTTGTCTAAGATTTGCTTAGCAACGTCAATCTTGTCTTTTTCAACAAGTGAGTTACCAACTTTGATTCCCTTAGCAGCGTAGAATGTATAAGCCATTCCACCACCGATAATAATCTTGTCTGCTTTGTCAAGAAGGTTATCAATAACACCAATCTTATCAGAAACTTTTGCACCACCAAGGATGGCAACAAATGGACATTCAGGATTATCCACTGCATCACCTAAGAACTTGATTTCCTTTTCCATCAAGTAACCAGCTGCTGCCTTACCTGGCATGTTAGTAGCAATACCAACATTAGAAGCGTGCTTACGGTGAGCTGTACCAAAGGCATCATTTACAAATACATCACCAAGAGATGCCCAGTACTTACCTAATTCAGGATCATTACCAGATTCACGCTTTACATATTCGCCATCCTTAACATCTTCATAACGGGTATTTTGAACGAGCAAAACATCACCATTCTTCATGTTATCGATAGCATCCTCTAATTGCTTACCTTCAGTAACTGGAACAAACGTTACTGGCTTATTTATTAAGTTAGAAAGGCGTTCTGCAACTGGACGAAGTGAAAGTCCAGGCTTATCTTCTTCTTTTTTAATTCGGCCAAGGTGTGAGAATAAGATTGCCCGACCACCGTGGTCAATAACATATTTGATTGTTGGTAAAGCAGCAACAATTCGATTATCGTCACCAACAACGCCGTCTTTAATTGGAACATTAAAGTCAACACGCATTAATACTTTCTTGCCTTCCAAAGGAAGGTCTTCAACAGTTAATTTAGCCATTGTATTATGTCTCCTCTTCTCTTGGTAAAAAAAGGTGGGCGGAGTAGTCCTCCTCCCACCTTAATCAAATTAGTTTAATTTTACTTCAAATTAAAGAGTAGCAAAGTGAAGTAAAGTCCGGATCATGTTGCTAGTGAAACCGTATTCGTTGTCATACCAAGCAACAGTCTTAACTAATTGTGAGCCATCGTCACCTTCCATAATTTCAGTTTGGGAAGGATCAAATACTGAACCGTATGTTGAACCGATAATATCAGTTGAAACAATTTCATCTTCAGTGTAACCGAATGCTGGGTTAGTAGCCTTCTTCATAGCATCGTTGATTTGGTCAACAGTAACCTTCTTGTCTAAGATTGAAACAAGTTCAGTTAATGAACCGTCAACAACACCAACACGTTGTGCGTGACCTGAAAGCTTACCGTTTAATTCAGGAATAACTAAACCAATAGCCTTAGCAGCACCACTTGAGTGAGGAATAGTGTTTACACTTGCAGTACGGTTGTTACGCATCTTCTTACCACGAGGACCATCAAGGATAGCTTGAGTAGAAGTAAATGCGTGGATAGTAGTCATAGTACCAACCTTAACACCAAATTCGTCATTTAAGACCTTAGCCATTGGTGCCAAGCAGCTAGTAGTACATGAACCAGCTGATACGATAATGTCATCCTTAGTCAAAGTGTCAAGGTTAACACCAGGAACAACAGTTGGGATGTTACCAGCAGGTGCTGAAATCAATACACGCTTTGCACCAGCGTCAATGTGTGCTTGTGACTTTTCAGCAGAAGTGTAGAAACCAGTACATTCAAGAACAAAGTCAACGCCATCGTTCTTTACCCAAGGAATGTTACGAGCATCGCGTTCAGCGTATACAGGGTATTCCTTACCATCAACAACAATACCAGTATCAGTAGATGTAACTTCACCTGGGAACTTACCATGAGTTGAGTCATACTTAAGTAAGTAAGCCAACATAGAAGGAGTAGTCAAATCGTTGATTGCAACAACTTCAATATCATTTGTGTTAAGTTCGTGAATCCGACGAAATGCTAAACGACCAATACGGCCAAAACCGTTAATACCAATTTTTACAGTCATACTGCAAATTCCTCCTTTAGGAAAAAACATAATTAGTGTACTTGCTTAGTTTATCACATTACATCAGCATCGCAACTCTCAACCATTGTAAGTGACGCAGTGGTAAGGTCTAAGCAATAATACAACTTCTACGATACTTATGATACCATCTTCAAAAAAATTGTCTATTCAATCACAACATTTTTCTGATGTAAGCGTTATTTTAATTAAAATTTTCAAATAATACTTGCAATTCATATTAACTTAAGATAATATAGTATCTGTTGACGCGCCCTTAGTGTAATGGATCGCACGTGAGATTCCGGTTCTCGAGATCCGAGTTCGACTCTCGGGGGGCGCATTTTTTATAAGGCTGTTGAATTTTTTCGACAGCCTTTTTTCATTTTTTAAGATATTACAGTCGCCACAAGGCTGTTTATTTCTACTCACCTTTTCGATAATTCAAAAAAGATCTCCATAATTCGAAATCGATCGAATAATTGGAGATCTTTTTATTTATCACTTTACTTTAATTTGGAATTATTTTCCATTACACCATCAAGTAAGCCGTAATCTACTGCTTCTTGTGCTGTCAAGTAATGATCACGTTCAGTATCAGCCTGGATCTTCTCGATAGGTTGACCAGAATTCTTAGCAAGGATACCGTTAAGCATCTTCCGTGTTTTCAAAATTTCAGTAGCAGCAATTTCAATTTCAGTCTGTTGACCTTGAGCCCCACCAGATGGTTGGTGAATCAAAACTTGTGAGTGTGGTAATCCAAAACGCTTACCCTTAGCACCAGATGATACTAATACACTAGCCATAGAAGCAGCCATTCCGATTACAATAGTTTGAACATCAGCCTTAATAAAGTTCATAGTGTCATAAATTGCCATTCCTGAGGTAACAACTCCACCAGGTGAATTAATGTATAAGTAAATATCTTTAGTTGAGTCTTGCGCATCAAGGAATAAAAGTTGCGCAACAATTGAATTTGCCATTTCGTCTTCAATTGGACCAGAGAGCATAATAATACGGTCCTTCAGAAGCCGTGAGTAGATGTCATAAGCACGTTCACCACGAGATGATTGCTCAATGACAGTAGGTACTAAATTCATAATATGGCCTCCTTAGTAAATTAGCACTCGTTAGTCTTATATGCTAACGGATAATAATACTATACTCGATTGGTCAAAAAAGGTCAAATGTTTTAACTATTATTTAATATTTTTTTGCAAAATATTCTTGATTATTATAATAAAATCACAAAAAACAAGGCTAAAAGTTCTTCAAAGCCTTGTTTTAGTGAAAATTTAATTCTTTTTGTCAGCATCGGCTATCTTTTCAGCACGACGCTCAGCAATAAAAATATAAACTAATAACAGAAATGCTAGCGCTGAAGCAGTATATAAAACCATATTACTTGCAAGCCAGCCATATTTCGCTACTAAAATACCAATTAAAGCAGTTGCTAATGTTTCACCAAAAATGTATTGGAAAAAGCCCATAAATCCAGTTGATGAACCTACTGCAAATTTAGGAACTGCTTCATTAACCATTAATCCAACCAATGTTAATGGAGCATAAATTAAAGTTCCCATAATAAAAAGAACACTTACGATCAAAACGTGATTGGTACTAAAGAAATACGTTGTCAAACAAATAAATAAACCAATTACACATAAAATACAAACAATAGCTCGACGTCCTTTTAATGCATCGGAAATTACTCCCATAATAATTACTCCAGGAACCGCCGCAAGTTCAAAAATTCCCACTAACCATTTTGCAAAATTAGTCGTAAAGCCTTTTGATTCGGAATCCAACTCATAATCCCATAACGAACAAAATACAAGGACATTGATGTTAGAGTAATGGCCCACACAACTTTATTCGTCAAAATATATTTAACAAAAATTTGTGGTAAAGTCAGACTTGTTTCTTCTGAATCAGATTCAGTTCCGTTTTCTAAAACAACTTCATCTCCAGTATATTCAGAAATGCTTGGTAACCCAACACTAACAGGTCGGTCAGCACCAACTAATAATACAAAAGCCGCAATAATCAGCGAAACTACTGAGGAAGTATAAAAGACAGCAGAAATGGAACGTGAAAACATGAACGTTGCTAATTGTACAACGGCAACACAAGCAAAGACCCCGGCATTATGAGCGGAAGACCAAACGAGTAAATTGCTCCCCGGTGTTTCTTCCCTCACCATAATTGAACAGAACGTTGACATGCCGCGGCCCCCATCCCTTGAGCAATCGACATAATCAGCATTAGAAACATCATCATATATAGACTACGGGTAGAACCTAAGCCGAAGTTAAGCAGTGCAGAAATAATCAATCCGGTTGCTAAATAACGGTTAGTATTACTTTTATCACTTAATGCTCCCATAAACAATTTTGAAATCCCATAACCAGTCCCAAAACATGAAAGCACCATTCCGATATCAGCCGTGGTAAAACCATACTGTTTCATAATTCATTTTGCTCGGTCGTAAAAATTAAACGAATAATATAACAGCCAATATAACCGATGCAAATTGCAAGTAATACTCCTAATTGATGCCAACGATACGAACTTTTAACCTTATTAGCAGGAACTTTTTGCTTTGCCACTGGCGCTGGTTTTAAAAACTCAAACATACTATCACCTCTTTTATAAATGGCACTTTCTGTAAGCACTCACTTGTGTTTTAACATACAATATATAGCATTGGTGTGTAAAATATTAAAACGTTATTTTTATAAAGAGGCATCTTATTAATTAATGCTTCAGTTTTTTCTTTTTACCTGAAATGTCAATTTAAATTAGAAAAAAGGTGAAAGTTGTTCTTCTGTGACATGACTCAAGAATACTTCTAATGGTGTACGATAATTAAGAGATTTTCGTGGGATATTGTTGCGACGATGCATTAGCTGAGTGACTAGTTCGTCTGGTAAATCGCGAAAATCTAGCTTTTTACTAAGACTATCACGACGCAAGAGGCCGTTATTATTTTCGTTTAGCCCTCGTTGATTGGGAGCACCGACTTCCGCAAAATAGGTGTGAAGATCATACTTATTGGCTATTTCTCGCCATCCAGCAAATTCTTTCCCGTTATCAAAAGTAATTGATTTAACAAAGTGACGTGGCAGTTTAGCGAGCCATTGATCAAGCTGGCAATTCACTGCTTCGTCTGTTTTATGATGAATATTAAGGACAATCATTACTTTGGATTGTCGCTCTACTAGCGTCATTACCGCTCCGCGGTGAGCTTTACCTTGAACTGTATCAGCTTCAAAGTGCCCAAATTCATGTTGGTAATGCGGAAAATCACGATATCGTTGATAGATACTGCGTCCTAATTGGCCAGCTTTACCACGATGTTCCACATAGCCATTGGGATGGCATTTCCCTTTCATCGGTAGCTGTTTAACGGAAAAGCCATACTGATTGCGGGCAAACATGCGATAAAGGGTGCGCATACTGCAGCTAATTGGGTGTTCATGACGACCAATAATAGTATCAGGAGTCCAACCTGCCTTGATTTGCACATGGATATAGTTAACTTCGATAGTTGACAGTTGGGTCTGCTTCCGACCACAATGACGCTTATGTCGCTGATAAGTCTGAAGATATTGGTCGATGGTTTTACCGTCGTTGAGGAAACGATAAACACGATAGATGGTTTCTTGACTACGCTGAAGTAATTTAGCAGCCCAATAAGCTTTAGGACCTTGATACCAAAAATCAGCTATGAGAGTTAATTCACGTGTGGTAAGATGTTTATAGGTCATTTGTGATTGCCTTTCTTTTGATTAGGGATATTCAAAAGTCTATCACAAATGGCTTTTTACTTTTTCTAACTTAATTTTACAAACGACGTTATTAAAAAGGCAGATTGTAAAATTTGAGTTGAACATTTAAGTGGACAGAAAAACCCATCAAGGCCTTTAATGGTGTTACCACAACATTCCATTAGAAAGAAGGACCTTAATGGGCACCACTATTTTATCATTCCAGAACCGCATTGTCATTGAAACGCTTCATAATGAAGGACGTTCCTTACGATACATCGCTAATTACTTAGGCTTTAGTAAAACCACAGTCTTTAACGAACTTCACCGGCTCAACGGTGAGTATCAAGCTGAACTAGCGCAAACTGACTTTGAACGCAAGGTTAGTCAACGGGGGCGGAAGTCTTCACTCACTAAAAGCCTTAAGCACTTGATTGAGGAAAAGATTCAAGTCCAGAAGTGGTCCCCTGAACAAGTTGCCCATGTAGTTGGGATTGCCTACAAGACGGTCTATAACTGGATTGATCAAGGATGGCTTGATGTACAGTTACCCGATTTGCCTGATCATGGAATTCGTCGTCATCGTGCTAAAGAAAAGCGTGGTACGTTCAGTCACGGCCGCTCCATTGAGGAGCGTCCTCATAAAGTCGAAACTCGCCAAGAATTCGGCCACTTTGAAGCTGATACCGTACTTTCTGGCAAACGTAAAGGTCAAGCTGTGGCGACTTTTGTGGAGCGTAAGAGTCGCCTGACAATTGTTAAACGGCTCCATGGTCGCGACAGTCAGTCCATGACTCAAGCCGTACTTGAACTAGCTAGTCAACTTCAAGACAAGCTCAAGACGCTTACCGTGGATCATGGGAAAGAGTTCGCTAACTATCAGGCAATTGAACAGCTAACAGGTACTCAGGTTTATTTTGCCCATGCTTATTCACCACATGAACGCGGTAGTAATGAGAACCGTAACCGAGTTTTGCGACGGTTTATTCCCAAGGGACAAGCCATTGAAGAGCTGAGCGATCGCCAGCTGGTTCAAATCAATTGGTATCTGAATTCCCGACCACTTAAATGTCTTAACTGGCACACACCAATCGAGATCTTCTTGCTTAATCTACGTCACTAAATTCGTTCAAGTTATTTCTTGCAATCTGCCAAAAATAAAAGCCATGCACTGGATTGCATAGCTTTTTTTATAGAATAAATTACTTTTCTTCAGCTGGCTTTTCTTTAGCCCACTTACGAATAGCTTCGATCTTCTTTTCTTTTAATGCTCGCTTGTACTTTGAAGCTATTGGGCGACGGCCTTGTACGCCGTATGGGTGTGCTTTACGCATGTTACTTTGCCTCCTTTAATATTAAACGTAAATTAATTAACATTCCAATTATACCGGTCATTGTTTTAAAAAGCAAGTCTCCCTTAACCCAAAACAACTATCCCGTGAATGCAATTTTCAAAATTTAACAATTTATCCAAATTTGATAAACGATTATCTTTACTATTACATTAACCATCTTAAAAATTAAGCCTATACCAATTAAGATAAAATTTATAAAAAGTGTGTACTTACAGCAATTGACTTTTAGACCAATTGTGATATGATACAAGGTGTAGATGAGAAAAGAAAGGTATAAGGTCAAGGAGGATTTTATAATGTCATTAAACAAATTAAACGTTTTTAACGTTACCACCAACTGGAATGAATTAGATCAAGAATGTGCAGCAACCGAATTGGCACTAATTAGCGAAAGTATCAATAAGAAATAAATTTCAATTAAAAAGATAAAATAAAACCTTTGAGGGTAAGAAAAAGCTTATTTTTTCTCAGCCTCAAAGATTTTTATTATTTAACCTGCGATGCACGCAACTCATCAGCATAAGCATTCAATTTGCGTAAGCGATGGTTAACACCAGACTTGGAAATCGGACCGCCAGGAACTAATTCTCCTAATTCCTTTAGACTAACCTCTTGATGGGCTAATCGCGTTTCTGCAATTTCCCGCAACTTATCAGGTAAGCTGCTAAGCCCTACTCGCGAATCAATGAATTCAATATTTTCGATTTGGCGTGTTGAGGCATTTGCAATCTTATTCAGATTAGCATTTTCACAATTTACTAATCGATTAACTGAATTCCGCATATCCCGTACAATTCGAACATTCTCAAACTGAAGCATTGAGTTAGTTGCACCAATTAACGACATAAAATTAGCAATTTTTTCGGCTTCTTTTAAGTAAACAATAAAACCACTACGACGAGCAGTTGTTTGGGCATTTAGACCAAACTTGTTCATCATCTGAGCAATAATCTCATTATGTTCCTCGTAAAGAGAGTATATTTCCAAGTGATAACGAGAAGTTTCAGGATTATTTACTGATCCCCCCGCCAAAAAGGCACCTCTTAGATATGAACGGACCATCCATTCATCCTTAAGCAATTCTACGGGTACTTGTTCCTTAATTTGATAATTTTGTAAAATACCAAGATCATCTAAGACATGTTGTGCATGATAGCGTAAGCGAACTATATATTGGTTATTCTTTTTTAATTTCATTTTACGACGAACCACGATTTCACTTTCTACCCCGTAAAATTGTTTTAACAGTGAATAGATTCGCCGTGCAATTGCTGGGTTTTCGGTCTGAACGTTCAGTACCAACTGGTGGTCAGCAATGCCAATCGACCCGTTCATCCGAATAAGGGCCATCAATTCCGCCTTTGCATTATCCCGATGAACAGTGATTCCCGTTAATTCTTTCTTTGCTTCGCTTGCATATGACATCTAGCATCAGTCTCCTAACTACTCGTGAACCTGGTGAATTCGATTCATTAATTCTGCTACAACTTTATCGCAATCATGGAAGGCACCATTGTCTTTTAGCCGCAGAAAATTCGAACTAATTACGCGACAATGCTGTGCTCGGAGCCCTTGGAAATCATGCTTAACTGGTTGAGAAATTTCATTCCATTCCTGAAAATCAAGGTAATTTTCGGGAACAGGTTGAATATTGACTAAGACCGTATTGATAAAATTCTTCCCAAGGTGATGATTTAATACCCGAACATGATCAGCATCAGTAAAGTTATCCGTTTCACCCTTTTGCGTCATAATATTGCAAATATAGACAACTTCAGCCTTACTTTCGCAAACGGCCTGCCCTACTTCAGAAATCATCAAGTTTGGCAGGATGCTAGTAAATAAACTTCCAGGGCCAAGAACAATTTGATCTGCATTCTTTATTGCTGTTATGACCTCTGATACAGGACGAGCGGGATGACCGTCATTATCTTTAGAAGGTGTTACCCAGACTCGCTTAATTTGCTTATGGGCGGCCGTAATTTCCGATTCACCACTTAACTTTGTCCCATCTGTAAATTCAGCATTTAAGGTCAACGGCTCATTAGCAACAGGATAAATATGTCCATTAATCTTCATCATTTCTGATAGTTCTTGAACAGCGGTAAAAATACCACCCTTCATTTCAGACAAAGCAGAGATAATCAAATTACCAATCGCATGACCAGCAAAGAACTGATCACTAGTCTTAAAACGGTATTGAAAAATATCAAGTTCGAGATCAGGTAATTCTGATAACGCAACTAAACCGTTTCTAATATCACCAGGTGGAACCACGTTAATATAGTTTCGTAAAATTCCTGAAGAACCACCATCATCAGCTACTGTTACGACTGCCGTAACATCAACATTTTGATCGCGCAATCCACGAAGGACAACCGGTAGACCAGTTCCTCCGCCAATCACTACAATCTTTGGTTTATGCAACATAATTAAAACTCCTCTTTACTTTGCCTTCTCAATATCGCGATGGTAAGTATTTACTTTATATCCCTTTTCTTTTAAATCAGCAGATAATTTGTTAGTAATAGTTACTGACCGATGTTGACCGCCCGTACACCCAATTGCAATTGTCAAACTGCTCTTACCTTCCTTAATGTAACCCGGAAGAGCAATTTCTAAGAGAGAACGTAAATGCTGGTAGAATTCCTTAGCCAACGGACTCTGCATAACATAATTTTGAACAGATGGATCATTTCCCGTTAAGTGCTTTAATTCTGGAATATAGAACGGATTAGGGAGGAAACGAACATCCATTACGATATCCGCATCAAGTGGCAACCCATATTTAAACCCAAATGACATTACTTCAACATAAAAGTCATTACCTTCACCATGTCCGAATAATTTATCGAGCCTTAACTTTAGATTTCGGGGCGTTACGTTAGTGGTATCAATTACTATATCTGCTTGACTCTTAAGATCAGTTGAAAGCTTCCGTTCTAATTCTACTCCATCAAGTATCCGACCTTGTGGAGATAAGGGATGAGAACGTCTTGTTTCCTTATAACGTGAAATTAACGTGACGTCATTAGCATCTAAGAAGAGTAATTTCACATCTAAATCATCCAGCTTTTTCAGTTTTTCAAAGTTTGGTAAAACCGCATCGTAAAATCCGCGTGAACGCATATCCATTACCATTGCGATTTTATCAAACTCGCCCGAATCTTCTATCACATCAACAAAATGTTCTGCTAATCCAGGAAGCATGTTATCAATTACGAAATATCCTAAATCTTCTAAGCTATGAACGGCAACGGTTTTCCCCGCACCACTCATCCCTGTAATAATTACTACTTTTAATTTTTTATCTACCATCACTAGTTCCTCTTTTCGCATACAGCTACCCAATTATTTTATCACATCAAGCCGGGTGTGTCTTGTTTAAGCAACAAAAAAGGCCAAGTTAAACTTAGCCTCAAAAATTAATGCATCCGTCGTTGATCCATTCGTTTAACAATATATAAGATTGGCAATCCTACTATGACAATTCCGATAAAAAGAATCACACCAGCTGGATCATTCATAACTTCGCTTACGAGGACAAAGATTCCACCAGCAATCGCAATAATTGGTACTAAGGGATAAAGGGGCGTGCTGAATGGGCGTGGTCCCTTATTTCTGTGTCGTAAAATAAAGATCCCAAAGAATGCTAAAAGGTAGAAACAATAAACAGTAAACACACATAAATCTGACAAGTGATCAGGGTCAAAGAAAAACATCATGATCGTTGCAAGAACAATAATAAACATCGTTGCGACTACTGGTGACTTACCCTTTGGCGTGATATATGCGAGATAGCGCGAGAATGGCAAATCATGACGACGCGCCATTGCATATACAATCCGTGGAAAAGTAATCATTTTTCCGTTCAAAGTTCCCATCATCGAAATAATAATTCCGGCTGACAGCAATTTTCCTCCAATTGCGCCAAAGGCTTTCACTGCTAAATATGCAGTTGCATTTTCGCCTAACCGATGAATAGTATTAACCGGAAGGAACTTAAGAATTCCAACAGTAATTAAAGTGTAAATAATAAGAACAGCAGTAATCCCTAAAATAATAGCTCGTGGCAATAATTTTTGAGGATTTTTCATTTCTCCCCCAAGGTTTGCAATCAAAATCCAACCATCATAACCAAATAAGGTTGCTAAAACTGCTACCCCAAAGCCACCAGTTGATTGATGAATTTCGGTAACTGTTTGACCAAAAGCATCTTGATGTCCCCAGAACAAACCAAAGATAATAATTGC
This sequence comes from Limosilactobacillus reuteri, assembly GCF_003072625.1. Classification (NCBI taxonomy): domain Bacteria; kingdom Bacillati; phylum Bacillota; class Bacilli; order Lactobacillales; family Lactobacillaceae; genus Limosilactobacillus; species Limosilactobacillus reuteri. The sequence continues at coordinate 450,008 of NZ_CP027805.1, read as the reverse complement.
CGCAACTGGAATCATTTTTCCAGCAGTTGTAATAATCGAAAAAATTGCACCAACTTTATTTTCAAAAAGGTTCATTACTCCAATTGCAATCACAGTAATCACTGCTAAAGGTATCCGCCACTGGGGGCCTAAGCCAAAGAAGTTTGCCATTAAAATACTCATAAATCCGGCAACCGAAGCAATAATTGCTGGTCCATAAACAATTACTTGCATCCACCCAGCTAAAAATCCCAAAAGGCGACCATACAAGTTTTCAATATAAACATATAGTCCCCCGGTATATGGCATCTGAGCACCGATTTCCGCCACTGTTAATCCACCAGTTAAAGTAATAATTCCGCCAAATACCCAAGCGGCAATTGCAAGCGTAGATGTACCAGCACTATCAAGAACAGATCCTTGTTTAAAGAATATCCCCGATCCAATAATTGTCCCAACAACAATCGAAATAGCGGACCAAAATCCAAGCGACCTTTTTAGTTCATCTGTTGGTTGTTGATTCATCATCATTCCCCCATTCTTAATATTAGGCAAAATAAAAACCCGGGTACCATCTATTAATGCAATTTGGTCATGCCAAATGATTAGTAGAGAACCCGAGTCTATATAAACCTATTGATTGGGTACACCAAAATCACTCAGCCTTAATAGAGTTAGAGGCTGAGGAGGAAGAAAATTGTTGGTTTTGATTATTAAAAAATAACATTTCTTTTCCCTCGTTTCGTGTACTTTGATCTTTATTAGAATACCATTAGAAGAATTAGATTTCAACTACTTTTTTTGCTTAGCTTCTCGTTCTTCTGCCCATTTTTGATCACGTTTGAGCATCTCTTTTAAATATTTACCAGTGTAGCTTCCCTTTACTTCTGCTACTTGCTCTGGAGTGCCAGTGGCTACAACACTACCTCCACCAGCTCCTCCTTCAGGGCCGAGATCAATTAACCAGTCCGCTGATTTTACAACGTCTAAATCATGTTCAATTACTAAAACAGTATTTCCAGCATCGACTAATCGTTGAAGGACTGCTAATAAGCGTTTGATATCGTCCATGTGCAATCCCGTAGTCGGCTCATCCAAAATATAAAAACTCTTCCCGTGAGATTGCCGGTGAAGCTCAGCTGCTAATTTCATTCGTTGAGCTTCTCCACCTGACAGAGTAGTGGCTGGTTGGCCAAGGTGAACATAGCCAAGCCCAACATCTTCAATAGTTTGCAATTTGCGCTTAATTTTCGGAATCGCACTAAAGAAGTCAAGAGCCTCCGAAACAGTCATATTAAGAACTTCAGCAATATTCTTGCCTTTGTATTCAACTTCAAGTGTTTCAGAATTATAACGTGTCCCATGACAAACTTCACATGGTACATAAACATCTGGCAAGAAGTTCATTTCAATTTTAATAATTCCGTCCCCACGACAGGCTTCACAGCGTCCTCCCTTAACGTTAAAACTAAAACGCCCCTTAGTATAGCCGCGCATTTTAGCTTGGTTGGTTTGGGCAAATAATTCACGGATGTCATCAAAGACCCCCGTATAAGTTGCAGGATTACTTCGTGGAGTACGACCAATTGGCGATTGATCAATATTGATAACTTTCTCAATATTTTCAACCCCACTAATCGACTTATACTTACCAGGTTTTGCTGAATTATTATTCAATTTTTGTGCCAAGACCCTTTTGAGAATCATATTAACAAGGGTTGACTTTCCTGAACCAGAAACCCCCGTTACGCAAATAAACTCACCAAGCGGAAAATCAACTGTAATATCCTTTAAGTTATTTTCTGCCGCTCCTGTAATAGTAATTTTCTTACCGTTACCTACTCGACGCTCTTGAGGCACTGGAATAAATTTTTTCCCTGATAAGTATTGGCCAGTTAACGACTTCCGTGATCGCATAATTTGCTTAGGAGTTCCGGCAGCCATCACTTGGCCTCCATTTTCACCAGCTCCAGGACCAATATCGACAATGTAATCGGCTGCACGCATGGTATCTTCATCATGTTCTACAACAACAAGTGTATTGCCAAGATCACGCATGGCCTTTAACGATTCAATCAAACGGTCATTATCACGTTGATGAAGGCCAATTGACGGTTCATCAAGAACATACATTACTCCTGATAAATTAGAACCAATTTGGGTTGCTAACCGAATCCGCTGAGCTTCTCCTCCTGAAAGAGTTCGAGCTGAACGACTTAAAGTTAAGTATTCAACTCCAACATTTTTCATAAAGGTTAATCGATCAATGATTTCTTTTAAAATCGGCTTAGCAATTTCATTTTTTTGTGCAGAAAGTTTGATGTTCTTGAAGAATTCAAGAGAATCACTAATTGGTAAAGCAGAAACTTCACCGATATTTCGCCCATCAATCTTTACCGCTAAGGCCCGCTGATTTAACCGATAACCATGACAAACCGGACATGGAAGCTCAGTCATATACTTTCTCATTTGTTCCCTTGTAAAATCTGAGTTAGTCTCCCGGTATCGTCGACTGATATTATTGATGACACCTTCAAATGGCACATCGACATCCCGAATGCCTCCAAAGTCATTTTCATAATGGAAGTGGAATGGTGTTTCACCATTACCGTACAAAATCTGTTGCTGTTGCTTTTTTGACAACTTATTGAAAGGAGTATCCATATCAATGCCAACCGACTTGCAGAATTGTTCCAACATTTGGGGATAGTATTGCGATGAGATTGGATTCCAAGGAACAATTGCACCTTCTTTTAAGGTTTTTGTTTGGTCAGGAACCACTAAATCAATATCTACTTCAAGTTTTAGCCCTAAGCCTTCACACTCTGGACAAGCACCAATAGGAGCATTGAAGGAGAATAGCCGTGGCTCTAATTCACCAACTGTAAAACCACAAATGGGACAAGCATATTGTTCAGAAAATGGAATTGGTTCTCCCCCAATCACATCAGCAATCGCATAACCATCGCTTAAGCGGAGAGCTGATTCAAAGGAGTCAAATAGCCGCGACCTAATCCCCTCTTTAATGATGATTCGATCAATCACAACATTGACTGTATGTTTTTTATTTTTATCTAGCTCTGGGACTGAATCTAGGTCATAAGTTTCGCCATCTACTTGAACGCGGACAAATCCTTCACGTTTAATCGTTTCAAAGACTTTCTTTTGTGTTCCCTTTTTGTCACGAACAACCGGCGAAAGAATTTGAAGACGTGTCCGTTCAGGCAATTCTAGTACCCGATCCACCATTTGTTCTGGTGACTGACTAGTAATTGGAATATTATCATTCGGACAAATCGGCGTCCCAACCCGTGCCCATAGCAAACGTAGAAAATCGTTAATTTCAGTCACCGTTCCGACCGTTGAGCGTGGATTATGGGAAGTCGTTTTTTGATCAATTGAAATTGCGGGGGAGAGACCGTCAATTGAGTCCACATCCGGCTTATCCATCTGGCCTAAAAATTGTCGTGCATAAGCTGATAAACTTTCCACATAACGCCGTTGCCCTTCTGCATATAAGGTGTCAAAAGCTAAAGAACTCTTTCCCGAACCTGACAGACCAGTTACAACAACTAACTTGTTTTTCGGAATAGTAATATCAATATTTTTTAGGTTATGAGCCCGTGCCCCATGAATTATGATCTTATCATTTGCCACGAAATAATCCCTCCTTTATTTTTTTGCTTTTGTCTTTAATTCCATTATTGTATCACGAAGCGTAGCAGCCTGTTCAAAGTCAAGGCGTTTAGCAGCAGAGCGCATTTGCTCTGTTAATTCATCAAGCATCTTTGCTTGGGCCTCTTTACCTAGCTTTGCAAAATCTTTGTCAGTAAATTCAGCACTGTTATCTGTTTCAGTTTCATCCGTTGCTTTCTTAGTAACAGTAATTGCTTCTTGAATTGGCTTGATGATTGTATGCGGCGTAATGTGATGTTCTTCATTGTATTTCATCTGAATCGTCCGTCGCCGCTTTGTTTCATCCATTGCCTTTTGCATCGAGTCAGTGACAGTATCAGCATACATAATTACTGCCCCGTTTTCATTCCGGGCCGCCCTACCAATCGTCTGAATAAGGGAACGTTCATTACGTAAAAAGCCTTCCTTATCAGCATCAAGGATGACGACCAAGGATACTTCTGGAACATCTAGACCTTCCCGCAAAAGGTTAATTCCAACAAGAACATCAAATTTGCCAAGACGAAGATCACGAATGATTTGCGTCCGTTCAAGAGTCTTAATATCACTATGAAGGTATTTGACCTTTAACCCCATATCCTTTAGATAATCCGTAAGGTCTTCGGACATCTTCTTCGTCAGGGTCGTAACAAAAACACGTTCATTTTTCTCAATACGTTTGTTAATTTCACCAACTAGGTCATCAATCTGTCCCATTACCGGGCGAACTTCAACTGTTGGGTCAAGCAACCCAGTCGGTCGAATAATTTGCTGAGCAACGTGGTTTGTCTGTTCCATTTCATATGGGCCCGGAGTTGCAGACATATATACAACTTGATTAACATGTTGTTCAAATTCTGGTAGTTTTAATGGTCGATTATCAAGCGCACTCGGTAAGCGGAACCCATAATCAATTAACATTTGTTTCCGCGCCCGGTCCCCATTATACATTCCCCGTACTTGCGGCATAGTTTGGTGGGACTCATCAACAACTAATAAGAAATCTTTAGGGAAGAAATCCAATAAGGTATAAGGAGGTTCACCGGGCTTTCGACCATCCATATAACGCGAATAATTCTCGATTCCATTGGTGTAGCCCATCTCACGCATCATTTCAATATCATAAGTTGTCCGTTGCTGAATCCGTTCTGCTTCAAGAAGCTTTCCCTCATCAGTAAACTTCTTTACCTGTTTCTTCATATCAGCTTCAATTTGTGGTAATGCCCGATCCATGACTTCTTCATTAGTCATAAAGTGAGTCGCCGGGAAGATAGAAACATGGTCCCGGTCACCAATCACTTCGCCTGTCAGCGCATCAACTTCACGAATCCGGTCAATTTCATCCCCGAAGAATTCAATTCGCAATGCCCGTTCATCACGCGACGCCGGAAAGATTTCAACTACATCACCACGAACGCGGAAACGTCCCCGTTGAAAATCAATATCATTGCGATCGAATTGAATATTAACCAGTTCGGTCAACAATCGATCACGTTCAATCTCTTGACCAACACGCAAAGAAAGGACGCTATTTTGGTATTCACGAGGATCTCCTAATCCAAAAATACTAGAAACAGAGGCAACAACAATTACATCATTTCGTTCCAACAAGGAAGTGGTGGCAGAGTGCCGCAACTTATCAATCTCATCATTAATTGACGCATCTTTTTCAATATAAGTATCGCTTGATGGAACATATGCTTCCGGTTGATAGTAGTCATAATAGGAAACAAAATATTCAACCGCGTTATGAGGGAAGAATTTTTTCATTTCACCATAAAGTTGCCCAGCTAAGGTCTTATTATGGGAAAGAATTAAAGTTGGCTTATTGACATTAGCAATCACATTTGAGATCGTAAATGTTTTTCCTGTTCCTGTTGCCCCTAATAAGATTTGAGCTTTTTTTTCATCTTCAATCCCCTTTGTCAATTGATTAATTGCTTGGGGCTGGTCGCCGGTTGGCTTGTACTCTGACACTAGTTCAAATTTTTTATCTGGTTGCCGGTAAATCAAAAGAATTTCCTCCCTTACGTCGCAGTTAAATAAAATAAAGTGGAATCGCAACTTCATAAATTACCGCATCCCACTTATCACTAACTATTTATTATTTACTGTTATTAGTTTATCACCCAAACATGTATTCGTCTATAAATTTACAGTAAAAAAGTGAGTAGAAAATAATCTCTCCAAACAAGACCATTTTCACTCACTTCTTAAAATATTTTATTTGTCATTTAACTATGCCGAAAGTAACCAAAGTAAAATTGTAAACCCGCGGCAACAACATTAATCCAATTCAAACAAATAAAACATGGAACAAGGTTAGCATTATCAAAATGAGTTACTCCATAAAATACGGAAAAACCACCAATAATCGCAATAAGATTAAGCCAAGCACAAAGGCGCCGCATTACAATGTCTCTTGGTCGACTCAATTCCCAGATAATATCAACGATTAACCATAATACTAAAATTGCAAATGTTCCTGCAAATAAACTTGGTGTCATCCTTGCCGCCTCCCTTTACCTTGTTAGTTTTTACCTTCTATTTCTATTATAAGAAAGCGTTTGCAAAAATCAACTATTTGATAAAAGGAAGCCTAAAAGCATAAATTATTGTTGAATAATTTGCGTAGTAATAATCGCTAATTGGTTTTTCGCATTACCATCTGCATTATCTTTTAATAATTCTGGCAAAATCTTCTTAAGGAAATACTGGACACTAGCCATATCACGAAAATCCATAATTGCTGTCAAGCTCGACTTATAAATATCCATATAAACTGGTTCAGGATTACCTTTTTGAATCTCACCAAATGATTCATACATAAGATCAATCTTATCAGCAACTGCGAGGATTTTACCTTCTAAAGTATCATCTTTCCCTTCCGCAAATCGTCGTTCATAAGCAGCCCGGAACTCAGCCGGAATTTCAGATTGAATAAAGTTTTCTGTTAATGATTTATCAACCCGTGCCAGCATTGAGCGTAATTCAGGGGTAGCATACTTTACCGGCGTTTTGATGTCACCAATAAAACGTTCTGTATAGTCATGATTAAGGGCTTTTTCATATAAAGAACGCCAATCGATTTCATTTCCGGCTTGTTCTTCAATATCACCAAGCATTTGTGCTGCTTGCGTTACTTTAAAGGAATGGGCAGCCACATTGTGTTCTTCAAATTTAAAATATCCTGGAGCCCGGTTGATCATTTCAAGGTCACTTAAACTTTTCAAATATTCATGCATTCCCATGATGAATTCCTCCCAAAAAATAATTAATTTGTACAATCATACAATTTTTTGGCGAAATTTCAAGAAAGGTGAGGAAAAATTTAATCTTAGTGACATCCCCGATATCGTATAATCGAGTAGGAGATAATTGATTAGTTCAATTATCGACCTCTCACACCACCGTACGTACGGTTCCGTATACGGCGGTTCGACAACTTAATCACATTGAATTGACTGGAGCGTCTTGGACATATTCATAAGTCCGAGTTGTTCCAGTTTTCTATTAGTTAGAGAATAGCTCAAGGTCTTACTATGTGCAGTTCGCCAGTAGCCCTTTCGGGTACTAGCGAAGACATATGCATCATGCTGGGACAGCCCCAACTTCTGTAAGTTAGTTACCTTAGTTTTAAACTTTTTCCATTGCTTCCAAATATACTGCCTTATTCGGACCCTCAACCACTTGTCAAGGCGTTGAATAAAGTTAGTTAGTTTCCCAATTGAGTAGTACTGAAGCCACCCACGCATTTTTCGATGAATTTCTTCAAACATTCTTGTCAGAGATATTCCACGATTACGTTTAGTTAATAACTTCAGTGCTTTCTTTACTCGTTGTTGCGATTGTTTAGCTGGACGGGCGTAGGCCCCATTGTGGTCTACACCCAACGAAAAGCCAAGGAACTTCAACCGTAGCGGGCTACCGACTTTGGTTTTATCTGGGTTCACTTTAACTTTCAAGCGCTTTTCTAGAAACTGGGTAATGCTTCGCATTACTCGTTCTCCGGCTCGTTGACTTTTAACATAGATGTTACAATCATCCGCATAGCGCACAAAGTGGTGACCACGTCTAGTCAACTCTTTGTCCAACTCATTTAGATAGATGTTCGCCAGTAGTGGTGACAATGGCCCTCCTTGTGGGGTTCCTTTTTCACTCTTAGCGAAAAGCCCATGGTCTAAGACTCCGCTAGTTAGAAACTTACGAATGAGTCTTAGTGTCCATGGGTCATCAATATATTGTTGGAGATACTTAATCATCAAGTCATGATTAACGTTATCAAAATAGGCTTTTAGGTCTAAGTCGACAACTCTTCGATAACCTTGATTATAAAGATCTACTACTTTCGAAATAGCGTCATGGGCCCCACGGTGGGGACGGAAGCCAAAGCTATTATCAGAGAAAACACGCTCAAAGATAGGCGTAAGAATTTGGGCTACAGCTTGTTGAACCATTCGGTCCACCACCGTTGGTATTCCAAGTCTTCTTACTCCACCATTAGGCTTCGGAATTTCTACCCGTTTGACTGGAGCTGGTTTATACTTGCCCTCACGCAAACTAGCGATCAGTTCCGTCTTATTTTCTCTGAGATATGGTAGAAGGTCATTGACTGTCATATCATCAACGCCTGCTGCTCCTTTATTTCTCTTAACTCGCAAATAAGCCTGATTAAGGTTATTGCGATCCAAGACCAGGTCTTGGATAGTGACACTCATACCTTTACCTTCACCATAACCGGTACTACGCGCCCTTGTGTACTTTCGGTTTTCCAAACCTATCCTCGACAAGCGGTCAGCTTGTTGTTCTGTTTTCTGCGATTGTCGCACCTGATTACACCTCCGATATAAGTTACAAGTTATTGTCGTTCAGTCCTTCATCCGATTATTCAAACTACTATGACCTCGGCTGACTTCTGGCTTACTCAACACTGCATCACTGCATCGCTTGTTTCTGTGGAAATTAAACTTATTCCTCTTGTCGGAAACGTGTAGGCCAGATCTCCCCGGGTAAGAATATTAGCTTTCGTACCATGTCATCGTTAGCTTTACTGAAACCAATTTCGAGTAGTATTGGACTTCAACTTGTCTAGCAGCCTTATCCAGTTAATTTCAGCCTTATAGCTACTTCTTGTTCATCGATGCAGTACTTTGCCTTAGACTTCCTTCAGATTCCACCTCACGGTGGACACCCTTGTCCTCAGCTCATGGTTCCGACTACTACGGCCCATAGCGGACTTTCACCACCTAGCTAATACCCATGCCGGGCGCACTAAAAACAGAGACTGTTGAAAAAAATAAAGTTTTTCAACAGTCTCTCAGTTATTATTCAGCAAACTCTTGTAAAGCCTTTTCGAAATCAGCTAATTTTTCATTTGCCTTATCTAAGGTATCAGCACTTGTACCAATGTAGAACTTAAGCTTTGGTTCAGTTCCCGATGGACGAATAGCAATCCAAGTATCATCATCAAGAATGTAACGCAATACATTTGATTCTGGGATACCTAATTCACTTACTTTGCTATCAGCTGTAGTTTTAGTCCCATTAGCGAAGTCTTCAGTAACTACTACTTGATGACCGGCAAAATGAGTTGGGGCTTCTTCTCTGAACTTCTTCATTAAAGCCTTAATCTTAGCTGGGCCATCAACACCAGCATAAGTATTAGCAATTGTCTTTTCGCGGAAGTAGCCGTACTTCTTAAACAATTCTTGTAAACCATCGTAAAGGGTCATGTTACGACTACGGTAATAAGCGGCAACCTCAGCAAGTAAAGTTAAGGATTGGATAGCATCCTTGTCACGAACAAATGGCTTAATAAGGTAACCATAACTTTCTTCAAAGCCAAACATAAAGGTATGATCAGCTTTTCCAGTCTCATATTGATGAATTTGGTCAGCGATCCACTTGAAACCAGTTAAAACATTGATCATCTCAACGCCGTAACTTTCTGCAATCTTAGCAGCGAAGTTAGTAGAAACAATTGATTTTACCGCAGCAGCATTCTTTGGTAAGGTTCCCGCTTGTTTATGCGCTTCAAGAATGTAGGCAAGCATGATAGAAGCAATTTGATTACCAGTTAGCAATTGATATTCACCATCTGGTTGACGAACTGCACATCCAAGCCGGTCAGCATCAGGGTCCGTCGCGATCAACACATCTGCACCAACCTTTTTACCAAGGGCAATGGAACGAACAAATGCTTCTGGGAATTCTGGATTAGGATGTTCCAAACCAGGGAAGTCACCATTTGGTTGTGCTTCAGTTGGTTCCATTTCATAATTTGTAAAACCAGCTTGCCGCAATGCCCGTTCACCAAGCATTCGACCAGTTCCACATAATGGGGTAAAGACAAACTTCATATCTTTACCGTATTCCTTAGCTAATTCAGGGTTAACAGTTACGCCCTTAGCATTAGCAAGGTATGCAGCATCGACATCTTCACCCATAATTGTTTCCAAACCATTGTCTAGCATTTCTTGTTCATCAGCTAAAGCAATGTCAAAAATATCATCAATCTTACGGATGTAACCTGTCATCATGTCAGATTCTTTAGGTGGCATCTGTCCACCATCTTCACCGTAAATCTTGTAACCATTGTATTCCTTAGGGTTATGACTAGCGGTAATCATGATTCCCGCATAAGTCCCCATGTGACGAACTGCAAATGACAATTCAGGTGTTGGGCGTAAATTGTCATAGATGTAAACCTTAATCCCATGAGCACCTAATACACGAGCAGCATCATGAGCAAATTTACGGGAGTTGTGACGAGAATCGTAACCAATAGCGACTCCTCGTTTTTTAATATTGTCACCCAATGAATCCATTAAAGTTGCCAAACCTTCAGTTGCTTGACGGACGGTATAAACATTCATCCGGTTAATTCCCGGTCCCATCAGTCCCCGCATTCCTGCAGTTCCGAATGATAGTGGACCGTAAAAGGCATCTTCAATTTCTTTATCGTCGCTCATTGCATCTAATTCTTGCCTTAAGTCTGGTTCAAGATCTGTTCGTTCTTGCCAAACCTTATAAGTATCTTTCCAGCTCACAATAATGTCTCCTTTATGTCATACTCTGCTTTTTAGTATACCGCATAAAATGCTATCTGTCGCTTTTTACTTAAATTTTTACTAAAGTTTTACCACGGCTTGGAAATTGAAATATGAGGCAGAAATTCTTGCTGTTTTTGCCGCTGGATTTGGCGCTGCTTAACACGTTGAGAATATGTTGCCATTAACGTCTTTTGCTCTTCAGTTTCTGGAATTAATTTATTAAATGCCGTTTGTTTTTCAGGATCAAGAATTACAAAAGTCATAAAACAATAAAAGCCGAGGAAACGTTCACCGGTCATCAAGTGCTCGCCAATTACTTTTGTAAACACTTCAATTGATCGCTTCCCAAAGCCGGTAACGTATGCCTCCATACACATTGAATCTTGAAGGTCAAATGGTCGCAGAAATTGGATCTCATCCATTGACACTGTTGCAACTGTTGTCCGAGCTACTCGCATTGCTGCTACCGAGGCTTGACCATCAATTAATTCCAAGATTCGTCCCCCGTATACTGTCCCGTGTTCGTTTAAATCTGAATTACGAATCCGATGAATTGACACCGCTAATGTATCATTACATTTGATTGCACCCATTAAAAAACCTCCTTAGTCCTTGTTATATTAAATTTTAGCAAATCATTAACGATTATTGTTGGATTTTTGAAATTCATTAACCGGGCCAAGATAATCGCTATCAATCCCTAACCATTTTTTATTAATCTGTCGTAAGGTACCATCTTTTTGTAGAACCCCAAGAGCGTAGTTAATTTTATTAATAAGTGTCCGGTCTCCTTTCCTCATTCCAATCGCAACCTGGTCTGCAGGATATTTTGTCGCTGAAATCAATTTATAATTATTGCTATTAGCGATGTGTGTGGCGTAATAGCCTGCATAGACAGTGCCGGCAAGTACGCCTTGTGTTCGTCCTGCTTGCAGATCCATAAAAGCACTTGAGTTATCTTGATAAAGAATTGGCTTTTGTCCTTTAACTAGCCTCTTCAATACTTGAGGATATTTGTCAAAATCAGTTTGAGCGGTTGAACTTTCTTGAATTCCTAATACCTTTCCTTTCATATCCTTGAAATTTTTAATCTTACTATTTTTCCGCACCACTAATGATTGCCCAGAGAGTTCATAAACCCGACTAAATGCAATTCGTTTTTGTCGGGAAGGAGTAGCTGTATAACCGTTCCAAATACAATCAATTGTGCCATTTTTTAATTCGGTTTCCTTCATTGACCAATCAATTGACTGAAAATCAGCTTTCAATCCTAAAACTTTCGCAACTGCGCGGGATAAATCAACATCATAACCAACCAGTTGACCATTCTTCTTCCGAAAATCCATTGGAACAAAAGTATCATCAACCCCGATAAGTAATGTTCCCCGCTTCTTTATTCTTTCCCACGTATCAGTGTGGTTCGCCCGGTAATTCTCGTTTTGAATCTTAAAGCCACTTGCAAAAACAAATAAAGGTAATAGCAATATCAAAACTAAGCCGAAATTAATTATCTTTTCCTTCATATTTATCTTCTCCTTTATCAAAAAAACGCCCCTTGAAGAATAAATCTTCAAAGGACGTATTTAGTATGCGTGGTGCCACCTTTTTTCACAGCTACCTCACAGCAACTGCCTCATTAAGTTCAGTCATTTGCGACGAAACTCTTTGTGATAACGGGTGACTCCCGGATTCTTCTTTCAATCAAAAAATCTTTACTCCCAGGTGTGATTTATTAGCATAAAAGCTCCCTTTCCACCAACCGGAGTCTCTGTACAATCATGCTTAACTACTAGCCTGTTCATCGTATTTAGTATTATTCAAATATTGTTTAGCAATTTCAACATAAGCTTGCTGAGCAGTTAAATAATCATCAAGTGCAATATGTTCATCAATTTGGTGCGATAGTTTTTCAATTCCTGGTCCGTATTCAATTATTGGAAATTTATGGTTGTCCAAAACATAACGAGATGCATCCGTTGCACCATGAGAAATGACTACACCTGGTTGCCTGCCGTTAACTTTTTTAATTGCTGTTTGAGCAAGGGCAATAAAGCGATCTTGCTTATTTGTAACCACTGGCATAAAGCTGGCAGCAACCTTTAATTTCAATTGGATTTTAGGCTCCTTATTTAACTCATCAATAATACCCTGTAATCTTTTTTGCGTCGCCACATTATCGCATTCTGGAATCGTGCGCACATTTCCCTTTAAATAGGCAAAATCAGGAATTGAGTTTAACTGGTCACCACCATGAAAGACAGTCACACTATGAATTAATTTTCCTAGGGTGAGACTTACTGCTGCATCGTCAAATGCCCGTGATTCTTTATTGATAAATTTCACTAGATTTGTAACAGCATTTGCTCCTAATTCTGGTTGTGAACTATGGGCTAATTTCCCATAAGATTCAACAATATAATCAAAGGAGCCACAGTGGGCATACTCAATTTGACCAGTAGTAGCCTCCCCAATGATTATTGCATCAACATCGTGTACGTATCCTTGATTAGTAAGTTCAAGAGAGCCTTTTCCTCCAACCTCTTCATCAACGGTGGCAATCAAGCGCACCTTACCATGTTTTAGTAAATCTGCTTCTTGAAGCTCAATTAAAGCACCTACCATGGCTGCCAATCCTGACTTCATGTCGACTGCTCCCCGACCATAGATTTTACCGTCTACTAATTGGCCAGCAAATGGTGGATATGTCCATTTTTGGAAATCACCTGCAGCTACCGTATCTAAGTGTCCAGAAAGAGCGAGTACCGGCCCCTTTTCATCACCAATCTCCGCAATTAAATTGGTGCGGTTGGGTGCGAAAGGAACTAATTCACAGGAAATATGATGATCTTCTAAGACCCTTTTAATATAACTTGCTTCGTCCTTTTCGTTACCATTTACTGTATCAATCTGAATTAACTTCTGTAATAATTTTATTTTTTCATCATTTTCCAATGGTAATCGCCCTCCTTTTCTAACTAAATTTTAATTAAAACTATACCACTAAATAAAAAAAATGCTAGAGCTTTTCTCTAACACCTTTTTTATTAATCCATCGATTTAATGTATTGGTAAACTTGCTGGCCAGCAATCGCTCCATCACCAACAGCTGTTGCAACCTGTCGTAATGGTGTTTCACGAACGTCCCCAATGGCAAAAATACCTGGTACTGCTGTCCGCATTCGCTCATCAGTCTTTACCCAGCCTTGATCATCAAGAATATCTAAATTCTTAAAAGCAGCTGTCATTGGGAAATTACCAACATAAATGAAGACACCATCTGCAGCCATTTCACCATCTTCACCAGTCTTATTATTATGAGTTTTAACACCTGTTACTTTAATATCATCCCCAACAATTTCAGTCACACTAGTGTTATAAACAAACTCAATCTTATCATTATTCATCGCTTCTGCTTGAATAATTGGTTCAGCCCGGAGCTCATCACGACGAACAAGCACTGTTACTTTGGAAGCTAATTGCGTTAAGTAAACTCCCTCTTCAACAGCTGCATCACCACCGCCAACAACGATTAAATGCTTTCCTTTAAAAAAAGCTCCATCACAAACCGCACAGTATGAAACACCACGGCCACCAAATTCTTCTTCTCCTGGAACATTGAGGTGACGCTGATCAGATCCAGTAGCGATAACAACCGCTTTTGCAGTATATGTTTCATCCATGTCAGTAGTTATCTTCTTCAAATCACCATCAAGTTCTACTTTAGTTACTGTGCCATAAGCGTATTCTGCACCAAATTGAGTTGCACCTTCATACATTTGTTGGGCAAGTTCAGGACCCTTAACACTTTTGAATCCTGTGTAGTTTTCAATTTCAGCAGTATTATTCAAGTTTCCGCCGTAAATTCCACGATCAAGCATCAAGACAGATAGGTTTGCACGTGAGGCATACATTGCTGCGGTCATTCCACCAGGGCCGGCACCAATGATTACAACATCATATTGCTTACTTTCAGCCATTTCTCTCTTCCTCCTCGAATAATTTTTTTACTATCCATATCATACCGACTTTGGATCTTTTTGTCTATTGTTCAGCTTACTTTTTATCAGCAATATTCTTTATCGAACTATAACTAATATTATGATTTTATATAGAATATTTAAACAATTAAATCGTTTCCAAACCTAATGCTATCATATTTTAGTTATACTTATTATGATAAGCAATTATATTTTTTCATTTTTTAAGGAGGCGAAGTGCATCCAACTAATGCACGCATGTATGAAAGTCTGTATTTTTTCTACTTGTATTGTTGATTTGCTTTATCCAGATGTTGGGAAAGCAACGGTTGAACTTCTCCAACGTTTTGGTTGCGAAACATTTTTCCCTGATAAACAAATCTGTTGCGGACAACCAACTTATAATAGTGGTTATGATCGCGAAACAATCGCTACATTTAAAAATCAACTCGATGCCCTTTTAAGTATCGATGCTGATTATATTGTTGGCCCATCTGGATCGTATGTCGCCATGCTTCACGAATATAAAAACATTTTCAAAAATGATCCAGAATATGCGAAGAAAGCACAAATTCTTTATGATAAATCTTTTGAACTAACGCAATTTATTTACCGGGTTCTCGGTATTCTTGATTGCGGTGCAGAACTGGATGATACAGCAACCTTTCACCGTTCTTGTCACATGACTCGTCTTCTTGGGGAACGTACGGCACCAATAGAACATGTTAAAGGGCTCGAACTTATCCCCCTTCATAACATTCAATTATGTTGTGGCTTTGGTGGAACATTTTCTGCTAAAGAACCCCTTCTCTCTGAAGCGATGGTTGATGATAAAGCAAATAATGTTTTGAAGACGAAAGCACATATTCTTATCGCTTGTGAGCAAACATGTTTAATGAACATCGGTGGACGAATTAACCGTCGCCGTGATGGCTCTCATATTACGATTATGCATATTGCTGAGGTTCTTAACCATAACGTTGACACTAGCCGGATCACTTATGTCAAAGATACGGATCATGTAATGGTACCAGCAAACGGAAACGGGGTGTTTTAGATGGGAATAGCCACAAGCAATAAGCCTTTTACGGAACGGATCAAAGACGCAGAAGCCGATAAATTTATGCGAGCATCTGTTGCTAAAGCACAAGATGCTCAATTCCAAAAACGAACAGAAGCGCGCCGCCAGCTAGGTCATTGGGAAGGTTGGCGTGATCTCTCTGCCGAAATTCGTCAACATGTTATTAAGCACCTTCCGGACTACTTGGAAGAATTCAGTGACAACGTTCAAAAAAATGGTGGGCATGTTTTCTTTGCCAAAGATGGCGACGAAGCAAGTGCCTTTATTAAACAATTAGCAATCAAAAAGCAAGCTCATCACGTTGTTAAATCAAAATCAATGGTCACTACAGAAATTGGCCTTGATAAAGAACTATTAACGATCCCTGGACTTTCATTAATAGAAACAGATTTAGCTGAATTTATTTTGCAAGAAGATAATTGGGATGAACCAACACATATTGTTTTCCCCACTCTGCATAAAAACCGCAATCAAATTCAAAAAGTATTTGAAAAACTTGGCTATGACGGTGACAATGATCCTGAACATATAGCTAGGTTTGTCCGTCACTATCTCCGTAATTACTTTATGCAAGCAGATTTTGGCATTACTGGCTGTAACTTTGCGATTGCTGATAACGGGATGATTAACCTGGTCACAAACGAAGGAAACGCTGATATAAGTATGGCGATTCCCCAAACCCAAGTTGTAGTCATGGGGATGGAGCGAATTGTACCAAGCTTAAAAGAAGCCGAAGTCCTTGACAACGTTTTATGTCGAAGCGCGGTGGGACAAAATTGACTAGTTACTGTACTTTTTCGAAAGGTAAGAAAGCCGATGAAGCTGATGGACCAGATGACTTCTATGTTGTCATTGTTGATAATGGTCGTTCTAAGATGCTGAATTCTGACTTTGAACCAATGCTGCAATGTATTCGTTGTGGTTCTTGCTTAAACGTTTGCCCAGTCTACCGGCAAGTCGGTGGAAAGGGCTATGGATCGATTTATCCAGGACCAATGGGTGAAGTCCTTTCCCCGATTTTAGGCGGTTATCAAGAATTCAAGGAATTGCCGTATGCATGTAGTCTATGTGCTGCTTGCACGGAAACTTGTCCTGTTAAAATCCCTCTTCATGAGTTAATCCGTCATCACCGTTATGTAGAAATGGATGAGCTTCATTTAGATCATAGTCCTTCGAATGCTCTTTTGAAGGCAGTTGGTAAAGGGACCAGCTCCCCTACGCTTTTAATGATGCAATGCGATTTGCTCATATTGCTCTTGAGCCATTTGGCAAGAAAACAACTCCTGAAGACATTAAGAACCTTTATCCAGATGGTAAAATTAACCACCTTCCCGCAATCGCTCCTAAACTAGCTCATGGCTGGGTAGACGTTCGTGATCTCGCTGTTCCGCCGAAGTATCATCAAAATTTCTGTCATTGGTACCACCATTATGAAGAAGAGGAGGAACAGGGAAATGACTGATTACTTACAAGAAGCAAACACTACTAAGAATCAAGAAGACTTCTTAAATCGAATTGCAAAGGCTGCCAACCGCCCACGTCATACGCTCAGTGAAGATCCATTTGTCCCCGTTAATGATCTGCCAGAAACTACCCTTGCTGGAAAAAGTCAGGATGAACTTCTTGAACTTGCGCGCAAAAATAGTGAAGAAGTTCATGTTGATTTCCATATTGTTAAATCAGCCAATCTTGGCCACACTCTTAATGATTTTATCCAAGAAAAAGAGATTAAAAGTTTAATGCTTCCCTCCTTTGATGAAGAAAAATGGCAAGATTATTCATTGGGGAAATGGCAGGATAATTTGCGAGTAGATCCTATTTACTATTGGGAGCCTGAATTTGGGCGGCAAAACATTGTAAATGCAAATGACAGTGATGGGGCAATTGGTTTTGCGGACTTTCTATTAGCCGAGTCAGGGACCGTAACAGTTGCAACCTACCCAAAACAAGGCCGGATGTTTCATTTTCTTCCAACCCATTACCTAGCTATTGTGCCGAAAAGCAAAATTTTACCACGTTCACGGCAAGCAATGGATTATTATCAAAAAGCAATTCAGGATGGTAGTTTACAAACATCAAACATCAACTTTATTACCGGCCCATCTAATTCTGGTGATATTGAAATGGTACTAATCGTTGGTGTTCACGGTCCACTTGATATGGAATATGTCGTTGTTGAAGATATGTAAAAAAAAATAAACCTTCAAGATCCCTATAACGAATCTTGAAAGTTTATTTTTTTAAAGGCTAATGCTAGTCCTACTTCTTAGAATTATTTTGCTTATCTTCAGCAGCAAGTTTTGCGCCTAGTTCCTTAATGTATTCACGCAATTCTTCTTTAACTTGTGGGTGTTCCAAACCATATTCAATGTTTGTCTTAACCCAGCCAAACTTATTACCAACATCGTAACGGTCACCCTTGTATTCACGAGCGAATACCCGTTGAGTTTGGTTCAAAGTATCAATTGCATCAGTTAATTGGATTTCGCCGCCCTTACCTGGCTTAGTCTTTGCCAATACGTCAAAGATTTCTGGAGTAAAGACATACCGACCAATAATTGCTAAATCACTTGGTGCATCTTTAGGAGCTGGCTTTTCAACGAAGCTAGTTACGTTATAGAGGCCTGGCGTAACTTCCTTGCTAGGGTTAATTACACCGTACTTTGCAGTATCTTCATGTGGAACCCGCATAACTGCAAGAGTAGATGCACCAGTTTGGTTATAACTTTCAATTAATTGCTTTGTTAAAGCTTCATTCTTGTTGTTAATGTTATTAAGGTCATCCCCAAGCATAACAACAAATGGTTCATCCCCGATAAAATCACGAGCAGTTAAAACAGCGTCCCCTAAACCACGAGGATGAGATTGACGAATGAAGTAAATATTAACATCGGTTGTTTCTTCAACCATCTTTAACATCTCGTCCTTGTGTTTTGAACGAAGATTCTCTTCCAACTCTGGATTAGAGTCAAAATGGTCTTCAATCGACCGCTTATTCTTTCCATCAACAACAACAATATCTTCAATTCCTGATTTGCGCGCTTCTTCAACAATAAATTGAATCGTTGGCTTATCAACAATTGGTAACATTTCCTTTGCCAATGCCTTGGTTGCAGGAAGAAAACGAGTTCCTAAACCAGCAGCAGGAATAATGGCTTTCCTAACACGTTTCATACTTATAAAACCCTTTCCATGTTTCAATTTCTCTCAATATCCATCCTCTAGCATTTTACCATATTTATTCGTTTTCTGAAGTAAGATCTCGGTCCATTAATTGAGAAATTGCAGTTTTAATATCTTCGCCTTCATACAAAACACGGTAAAGAGCTTCGGTAATTGGCATCTGTACTTGTCGTTTACGACTTAATTCATAAGCGGCTTTAGTAGTATAGACACCTTCGATAACCATTCCCATGTTGTCAATTACATCTTGAAGATTTTTTTCTTGCCCCAATTGATAGCCAGCACGCCAATTTCGAGAATTTTTACTGGTAGCAGTAACAACAAGGTCACCAACACCAGAAAGGCCAATAAAAGTCATTGGGTTGGCCCCAAAAGCAACTCCCAGACGACGAATTTCTGCAAGCCCACGAGTAATCAAAGCTGCTCGTGCATTATCATGGTAGCCAAGGCCTTGGATAGCTCCAGCACCAATTGCAATAATATTCTTTAAGGCTGCTCCAAATTCGGCACCAATTACATCGTCGTTAGTGTACACACGGAAATAAGAATTACTAAATAACTTCTGCGCCTTTTTAGCACTGGCCAGGTCCTCACAAGCTGCGGTTACAGCTGTCATATCTTTAATCGCCACATCTTCAGCATGACTTGGACCCGATAAAACAACAATTGCCTGACGGTTTTCAGGAGAAATATCTTCGCTAAGCATTTCCGATGGCCGCTTATAAGTATTTTGTTCTAAGCCTTTCGTTGCGTGAATAATTAACGGTTTTTGATGTAATTCAGTCAAAATTGCATTTAATTGCTTAGCAACTTCACGAAGACCCTTTGTTGGAATTACAATCAGGACCACATTGACATCCTTAACAGCTTCTTTCATATCCGTTGTTGCTGTTAATTTAGTAGAATAAACAAAATCTTTCATGTAGCGAGGATTTGTATGTTCAGTATTTAATTGCTTAACTTGTTTCTCATTACGAGACCATAATGTTACATCGTGGCCATTTTCTGTAAGCATGTTTGCTAAAACACTGCCCCACGAACCAGCACCTAAAACAGCAATTTTTTCTGCCATAATTTTTTCTCCTTCTCCAATTCAATTAATTTTTGTTTATTCCGTTATAATACCACGGAATATTTTTATGACGTCGAATTATTAGTATTACTAATGCACTAACAAAAAACACTACAGAAAGTAACTGTGAAATACGAATACTTCCAAGCATTAAACTATCAGTTCGCATACCTTCAATAAAGAAACGGCCAAACGCATACCACATTACATAGGTTAAGAAAATTTCACCGCGACGAAATAAATGTTTGCGATGGCGAAGTAACATTAATAATGCAAAACCGGTTAAATCCCATAATGACTCATATAAGAACGTTGGAATTCGATAGTGACCACCAATATACATTTGGTTTATTATCCAATTCGGGATATGCTGAGCCATTAAATGCGCTCGCGTCGTTATATCACCAAATGCCTCTTGGTTCATAAAGTTACCCCATCGGCCAATTCCTTGAGCCATGATAAGGGTCGGGGCAATAATGTCCATCATCAACCAACTAGATAGGTGCCGATAATGGCAAAAGCCAAGTAAAACAATAAAGCCCCCTAAAATTGCTCCATATATTGCAATCCCACCATCCCAGATAGCAATAATCTCACTTGGATGCTGGGAATAATAGCTCCACTGAAATACGACATAGTAAATCCGTGCGCAAATTATCGCAATCGGAAGCGCCCATAGAAGATAATCATAAAAATCATCTTCAGAAATTCCCAGTCTCTTTCCTTCACGAACAGCTAATAAAAGAGCCAAAACTACCCCACTAGCAATAATTACGCCATACCAATGGATAGTAAACGGACCACCTTGGAACGCAATTGGGTTTAAGGCAGCTTTTATTCCTTGATTAATCATCTAGTTTGCCGACCCCTTATTATTCTTACTATCACGTTCCGAATTCTGCTTAATTAACTGGTTAAGGTTTCGATCAAATGTTTCGGTAGCATCATATCCCATTGTCTCAGCCCGATAATTCATTGCGGCTGACTCAATAATAATCGCTAAATTACGACCGGTTTTAACCGGGACAGAAACTTTAGGTACAATAACGCCTTGAATTGTTTGGGTATCTCCACGATCACCAAGACGATCAAATTGTACATCCGGAGTCCACGTTTCGAGATGTACAATTAAACTGATTTGATCAGAAGGCATAATTGCTCCTGTCCCATAAAGAGTAGAGACATCAATAATTCCAATTCCACGAATTTCCATTAAGTGTTTTAAAATTTGTGGAGCAGTTCCTACCAAGGTCTGTTCGTCACGAGCGTAAACTTCTACTCGATCATCAGCAATCAGTCGGTGTCCACGACGCACAAGTTCCAACGCGGTTTCACTCTTACCAACTCCTGAATCACCGGTAATAAGTACTCCAACCCCACTTATATCAACTAATACACCATGGAGAGATTTTCGTGGTGCCAAACGTTCCAGTAAGTAAGAAGTCATGTTACTTAATATTTGAGAAGAGGTTAAGTGCGTTCCCAAAATTGGAATTTTTGCATCTTCAGCCGCCTTCTTTAGCTCCTTAGGAATCGGCAAATTAGTTGAGATAACAAAACATGGTGTTTGTGGCATACACATTTTTGTCATGTATTCCTCACGTTGCTCATGAGTTAAATCTTTAGCAAATGAGGTTTCGGTAATTCCTAACAATTGAATCCGTGCTGCGGGATAATGCTTGAAATATCCTGCAAATTCAAGAGCTGGCCGTGAAATATCACTAGTTGTTATCTTGCGTTGGAGGTAATCTTCTCCTTGTAAGACTTTTAACCGGACCTTATCAACTAATTCTTGCACCGTTACATTGTTTGGCATTTTTTCCACTCCTTTACAATCTATCCTCGTGGCTTGTGATAACTGCATTGAAGATTGCCATGATAATTGCAATCAACATTGCAGAACCAAATGACGAAAAATGAAAGTTTGCCGACCCGACAAGCATCGATGTTAGTTGTAGCATAATTCCATTAATTACAACACTAAAAAGGCCCAGGGTCAAAATATTAATCGGCAACGATAAAATTACTAAAATTGGCTTAATAGCAACGTTTAAAATTGCTAAAACAAAGCTTGCCAATGGTGCAATCCAGGCACTTGTGATATAAAACATCCCTGTTCCGGCAAATAAACCAGCAAGGGCAATAAAAAGGATTGTATCAATCAATACTCGTTTCCAAAATTCCATCATGATCTTCCATTTCTTTTAATGTCTTTTTCCTCGACATTCGTTAAAGTCCGCCGAGAACGTTGGTGAGGCTGTTGAGATGTTCTTTGTGATTCACCGAAGGACTTTAAAAATCCTAGTAAATCGTTTTTTTGCGGATCAGCAGGCATTATTATTATTAAAATAATGTAGATAATAATGCCCGGAACAAAACCGGTAAAAATAGTCAGTAAGACATATAAAATACGTAAAATATTTGGCTGAATCTTAAAGTACTGGCCAATTCCGCCAAATACACCAGCTATCATTCGATCTGATCCCGAGCGAGTTAATCTTTTATGTTGACTTTCGCGCACTTTACTCACTTCCTTCCAAACTAAATAAATTATTGAGGATTCTTTTGACTAAGTTTCCATTGTAAGAAAGCATCAATAAATGGATCAAGCTCCCCATCCATTACGGCTTGTCCATTATGAGTTTCATAGCCAGTTCGGTTATCCTTGACTAGGGTGTATGGGTGAAAAACATATGAACGGATTTGTGAACCCCAACCGATATCAAGTTGTTCGCCCTCAATTTCTGCCCGCTTTTTAGCTTTCTTTTCTTCTTCCAGTTCATACAACTTTGATTTTAACATATTCATTGCAGTCACTCGGTTTTGGAGTTGAGATCGTTCAGCTTGAGAAGAGGTTACAATCCCGGTTGGAATATGCGTAATCCGAACAGCAGATTCTGTTTTGTTAATATGTTGACCACCAGCACCACTAGACCGGAAAGTATCAACTCGTAAATCTGACGGATCAATATCAACTTCAACACTATCATCCAACTCTGGCATTACATCAACCGAAGCAAATGAGGTATGACGCCGACCGGCCGCATCAAATGGAGAAATTCGAACAAGCCGATGGACTCCCTTTTCACTACGAAGATAACCAAATGCATTATGTCCTTTAATTAGTAGCGTAACACTCTTGATACCAGCTTCATCACCAGCTTCATAACTCGCTGTTTCAACAGAGAAGCCATGCTGCTCACCCCAACGAACATACATCCGCAGAAGCATTTCACCCCAATCTTGGGCCTCAGTTCCACCAGCTCCCGGATGAATTTCTAAGATAACATTTTTAGCGTCATACTCCCCATCAAGAAGTTGCGTCAATCGATACTGTTCTAAAGCCTTTTGGGTTTTTGTAAATGATACTTCAAAATCTCTTTGTAAATCATCGTCCGGTTCAACCGTGAGCAATTCAATCGATGTTTCAAGATCACCAATCTGATCACGTAAATTTACAAAGGTATCCCGTTTTTCTTTTAAAATATTATTTTCCGCAATGACCTTTTGTGCCTGCTCATTGTCATTCCAAAAGTCTGGCTGAGCCATTTCTTGTTCAATTTCCGCAATGCGTTCATCTAGTGCATCAAGGTCAAAGAGACCTCCCGAAGTGCGTAACTTCTTTTTGCATTGATTCTACTTGTTTTTTTGCTTCGCTTAATTCCACAATCAAACCTCCGTTATACAACAATACGGCAGCGGTACCGCCATGGGTTACCTTACTGCCGTACCTAGTAGTAATTAACAATTAACGTGTTACATTTTGCCGAATTTCTGACTTCATGAAGAGTCGAGTAGTTTCGTACTCAATATCAGCAATCATTTGTTCAAACATATGATAACCAGCAGTTTGGTATTCAACCAATGGATTTAATTGTCCATATCCACGTAATCCAACTGACTGCCGGAATTGATCCATGATGTCAATATGATCAGTCCAGTGTGAGTCAACTACCCGCAAAATAACAACCTTTTCAAATTCAAGCATTTGTGCTGGATCATAAAGTTGTTTTTGCTTTTCCTTATAAACTCCCTGGGCAAATGTCATCAAGTAATCTACCATTTCTTGAGGTGATTTACCTTCTAGATCCTTAACTGTGATGGTATCAGGCTTGATTAAAACTTCTTCTGCAAAGTCAACAATTCCTTGTAAATCCCAATCCTTCTTGTCACCAAGGGTATGTTGATCAACTTCACGCTGGATTGTCCGTCTAAACATTGGCATAAGGACCCACTTCAGCGACTTGTCTTCAGTGATAATTTGTTGCCGCTCTTTATAGATGATTTCACGCTGTTCACGCATAACATCATCATATTGAAGAACGTTCTTTCGTGAATCATAGTTGTTACCTTCAACCCGCTTTTGAGCTGATTCAACCTGGTGAGTTAAGAACCGACTTTTAATGACAGCATCTTCATCATTAACTTTCATCCGTTCCAAGAAGGCCTTGATCCGATCCCCACCAAATCGCTTCATCAAATCATCTTCAAGCGACAGGTAGAATTGTGATAGACCAGGATCACCTTGCCGTCCAGAACGTCCACGAAGCTGATTATCAATCCGCCGTGATTCATGTCGTTCAGTACCAATAACTGCAAGTCCGCCAATTTCACGAACGCCAGGGCCTAACTTAATATCTGTTCCCCGTCCTGCCATGTTGGTAGCGATAGTTACTGCACCTTTTTGACCAGCATTTTTAACAATTTCCGCTTCCTTGGCGTGATTTTTAGCGTTTAAAACAACATGCGGAATGTTCTCTTTATCAAGAAGTTGAGACAAGTATTCAGAAGTTTCAACGGCAACCGTCCCGACTAAGATAGGTTGTCCTTTGGCATGAAGTTTCTTAATCCGATCGACAACAGCTGCAAACTTACTTTGTAATGTTGGGTAAAGCAAGTCAGGCTCATCTTTTCGCTGAACTGGACGGTTAGTTGGAATAGTAATAGTTTCCATGTTGTAAATTTCACGGAATTCTTCTTGTTCAGTTTTAGCAGTACCAGTCATCCCCGCCAGTTTGTTATACATCCGGAATAAGTTCTGGTATGTAATGTTAGCCATTGTCTTGTTTTCTTCTTGAATCTCTACGCCTTCTTTGGCTTCAATAGCTTGGTGAAGACCATCAGAGAAACGTCGACCTTCCATCACACGTCCAGTAAAGGAATCAACAATTAACACTTCACCATCTTGAACTACATAATCCTTATCCAAAAGCATGATGTAGTTAGCACGCAACGCCTGATCCAAGTGGTGGGTCAGCGCAGTATTTTCTGGATCATATAAGTTCTTTAAGTTAAAGTATTTTTCAGCCCTTTTAATTCCTTCATCAGTTAACGAAACCGTCTTTGATTCAAGATCAATCTTGTAATCAACATCTTTCTTTAACTGCTTAACAAATCGATCAGTCTGTTTGTACAACTTAGAAGTTCCCGTTCCTGGGCCTGAAATGATTAATGGCGTCCGCGCTTCATCAATTAAAATTGAATCCACTTCATCAACTAAAGCATAGTTTAAACCACGTTGGACTTGGTCTTCTTTGTAAACAGCCATGTTGTCACGAAGGTAATCAAATCCAATTTCACTATTGGTGGAATACATAATATCAGCTTTATATGCTTCTCGTTTTTGATCAAGGCTCATTTCTGAGTTGTTAATACTAACAGAACATCCAAGCCAATTATAAAGCTGTCCCATTTCGGTAGCATCACGCTTTGACAAGTATTCATTAACAGTAATAACATGAACACCTTTTCCCGAGATTGCATTAAGGTAAACCGGCATTGTGGCAGTTAATGTCTTACCTTCACCAGTCCGCATTTCTGCAATATTACCTTCGTGGAGAACAATCCCTCCCATGATTTGAACATGGAATGGGTAAAGTCCTAGGACCCGCTTAGCCCCTTCACGAGAAACTGCGAATGCTTCTGGTAACATATGGTCCAAGGATTCACCCTTTTTATAACGTTCCCGGAATTCATCAGTTTTGGCCTGAAGTTGTTCATCAGTCAGTTCAGACATCTGTTTAGCATAACTCTCGACTTTATTTGCTATTTTGTTAATTCGCCGTAATTCACGACGATCGCTTTCAATCCATTTTTTTAGAATATTGGCCATAAAAGCGTCCTTCCTACTTTCTGGCTTAAGTCCAAAATCAATAAAAAGTACTACTCAAGCCAATTATATTTTTACTCTAACCATAATATTTTACCACGTTCATGGTATAAATAAAAATTATTAGTATGGATATGTATCTGTCAAGTTTTCATAGGTAGCCTTTAAATATACAGTTTTAGTGGGTTAGTGCCTTAAAAAGTTGTCCCATTGGTCTACTTGTGACCGTGTTAATCGGAATTATTCCTTGTACTGCTCCAATTGACGGCTTTGTCGGTGCCTTTCTTAGAAACTCTCCAGTTCGAATATGCATTTCCTGTAATAGGCTGGTTTGAGCCACTCGAGGAAGAACTGTTAATTGTTCTAGGATTGTATTTAAACTAGCTTGCAGTTCACCATTCATTCGGGCTTCAATTAAACTAATCATGGCTTTAGCCCCCTGCTTAGTCCATGACTTGCCCTGTTTCTTCATCCGGTAAGTAAAAGCCCGGTGAGAACTTTCGACTGAACCAATTAAATGAATATCCTTAAATCCACGCATTTGTGGTGAGAGGATATACCGCCAATTTCGCTGTAGATACTTTCTTAAACGCATTAGGTCGTCTGCTTGTTTTTCCGTTAGGTTTTGTGATTCATAAGTATCTAAAATTATTGTTAGCTCTGCTTGATCATGATGACGAACGGCTTTAATTGCTCGCATGGCTAATTCGTTGTGCCGGCCTAAAGTATGTTCAATTTTCTGTAAACAATGATAGCGGTCGAGAAAGTATTCACCATGTGCACCTTGAGGAACTAGACTTAATAGCTTAGCTGGTTCGTAACCTGGGCCAGCGTCACTGGCCAAAAAGATCGTTTGACCGGCAAGCTTATAATGGCGGTCTAAATAATCACTTAGTCGTGCTTCAAGCCGTCCTTGGTGCCCAACACTGAGAAAGTCATGCCGATTAATGATTTGATTAGCTACTCGCTCATAAACCCGATAATGGTGCACAAGAGTCAGCTGACCTGCTTCTTTTTTACCTTTAATCATAAAGGCATCACCCTCAATAGTTAAATTTTTAGGCATATGGCGAGGAGTAGCTTGGTGTTCTTTTGCTTGAGTTTGTTTAGCTACCTGATTTCCTAACTCATGCACGGCGTGCATTACCGAATCGGCAGTAATTCCGCTGTCAAATACAAGGTTCAAAATGTCGGCAGTATTGCGCATTGTAGTTGTTTGGGCAATCTTAGCCATCATCATTAAGTAGTGTGGCGATAAACGACGACGTGGTTTAATTTTTAATTGTTGGTCTAAGTAAAATTCACGTTTCTTTGTCCCAGCCTGATAATACCGTCGTTGAAAAGTCACCGGGCCAAAGATAAAATTAAGCGTCCGTGGCTGTTTATTGATTACTTGATAGTTCGCTGGAGCTTGGGACTTTAAGCTTCGATCTAAGCTTTCCAAAAAGTTTTGCATGATTACTTGTCCTAACTCCAATACACCTTTTAAAATAATCTGTTCAGCTTCAAATAAACTGCCTGATTTCACCAAATTCTGCTCGATTTCTGTTAAAATATCCATGAGGAAAGACCTGCCTTTGCTTAGTATTCGACACACTAAAGGCTACTGGTCTTTTCTTTTTTTGTAAATAAGTAAATTGGTCTACAAAAAAGATTTCCACGACCAGATGAATTATTCATCCAACCTATGAAAATCTTACACTAACTATGGATATTACTAAGTGGCTATAAATTATAAGAGGCAGATTGTAAAATTTGAGTTGAACATTTAAGTGGACAGAAAAACCCATCAAGGTCTTTAATGGTGTTACCACAACATTCCATTAGAAAGAAGGACCTTAATGGGCACCACTATTTTATCATTCCAGAACCGCATTGTCATTGAAACGCTTCATAATGAAGGACGTTCCTTACGATACATCGCTAATTACTTAGGCTTTAGTAAAACCACAGTCTTTAACGAACTTCACCGGCTCAACGGTGAGTATCAAGCTGAACTAGCGCAAACTGACTTTGAACGCAAGGTTAGTCAACGGGGGCGGAAGTCTTCACTCACTAAAAGCTTTAAGCACTTGATTGAGGAAAAGATTCAAGTCCAGAAGTGGTCCCCTGAACAAGTTGCCCATGTAGTTGGGATTGCCTACAAGACGGTCTATAACTGGATTGATCAAGGATGGCTTGATGTACAGTTACCCGATTTGCCTGATCATGGAATTCGTCGTCATCGTGCTAAAGAAAAGCGTGGTACGTTCAGTCACGGCCGCTCCATTGAGGAGCGTCCTCATAAAGTCGAAACTCGCCAAGAATTCGGCCACTTTGAAGCTGATACCGTACTTTCTGGCAAACGTAAAGGTCAAGCTGTGGCGACTTTTGTGGAGCGTAAGAGTCGCCTGACAATTGTTAAACGGCTCCATGGTCGCGACAGTCAGTCCATGACTCAAGCCGTACTTGAACTAGCTAGTCAACTTCAAGACAAGCTCAAGACGCTTACCGTGGATCATGGGAAAGAGTTCGCTAACTATCAGGCAATTGAACAGCTAACAGGTACTCAGGTTTATTTTGCCCATGCTTATTCACCACATGAACGCGGTAGTAATGAGAACCGTAACCGAGTTTTGCGACGGTTTATTCCCAAGGGACAAGCCATTGAAGAGCTGAGCGATCGCCAGCTGGTTCAAATCAATTGGTATCTGAATTCCCGACCAATTAAATGTCTTAACTGGCACACACCAATCGAGATCTTCTTGCTTAATCTACGTCACTAAATTCGTTCAAGTTATTTCTTGCAATCTGCCAAGACATAAAAAGCGCCAATGATTTCTCATCCGCGCTCTTCATATTTGGCATTGACTATTCAGCTTCAATCAAGCCATAACGACCATCATTACGACGGTAAACAATGCTTGTACCATTAGTTTCAGCATCTTGGAAGATAAAGAAATTGTGTCCAAGCATATCCATTTGAAGGACAGCTTCTTCAGGATCCATTGGCTTTAATGAAACTTGCTTTGTCCGTACAATCTTTAATTCATCATCTTGTTCAGCTGATTCATCATTATCAGATGAGATGAATTCAAAGTTCTTTAAGCCTTTTTCACGTGACTTACGGTTAACCTTTGTCTTGTACTTCCGGATTTGCCGTTCGAGCTTATCTGTAACTAAGTCAATACTTCCGTACATATCATTAGAAGTTTCTTCTGCTCGTAACGTTAGGTATGGAAGTGGAATTGTCACTTCAACCTTGTACGTCCGGTTTGGATAAACTTTTAAGTTCACGTGGGCGGTAGCTTCAACGCTATCTTCAAAGAACTTTTGAAGCTTACTGATCCGTTTTACAACGTAATCACGAATTGACTCAGTAACTTCGACATTTTCACCACGAATATTGAACTTTAACATTGTACTTCTCTCCTTTCAGCCAAGCAATTGCTTGATCTGATATCAGAAGGGCCACTCTTCTCATATCCTATTTTTATTATAGATTAGTTTGTGTTAATTAACAAATTTTATTAATACATTTTAAGAAGAATTTAACGTGCTAGTGAAACGCTACCAATCTCTTTACAGCCAGCTTGCTTAAAAAGGTTTGCCGCATGATACAGTGTCCTTCCCGTAGTATAAACATCATCAACTAAAAGAATCTTTTTATTAATTACTTTTGCTGGTGCATCAAGTATGAATGGCTGTTTAGTTGCAAGTCGCTCTTCTTTTGTCTTACTTGATTGTGCCACTTTTGAGCTTATCTTAGTTCGTAAGATCGATTGGTAAGGCACTTCTCGTAATAGACCAATAACCTGATTAAAGCCACGCGTTTGCATCGTTGTCGACGTTACTGGAATCGGGACAATTAAATCTGCTTTCTGTTCATTAACTATTTTGCTAAGTTCACGCTGAAACACCACTCGTAAACGGTAATCGCCATTAAATTTATAACGTTGCATATATTCTTTCATCGCCTCGTTATACCGATATAATCCTCGATGATGCAAGTACCAACCATAAAGTTTCTTCCAAGTCTGACAGTCTGCACATAAGGAACTATTTTTACCAGTATTGTTTCTACCACATCCTGCGCATCCGTGATTATTCCAGCGTACAAAACTTTCCTTACATTTAGTGCAGACTACTGGCGTGAGAATTTCGCGAAAGCTAAAAATATCTTGCAAAGTTAACTGGAAAGATATCCTTTTATTGCACAAAAGACACTCCATCTATCAACCTTTGACCTTTCCGATTCAAGTACTTCACCTGAGAAACAGCTTGATTAACTTGTCGACAATTACAATTGATCCAAAAAATAACCCGCCCAGTTGGTCGACTTTGCGCGCGCCCAGCCCGGCCAGCAATTTGCACTAATGCTGATGAAGAAAAGACTGGATCATCGGCACCCAAAACATAGACATCAATTTCTGGAAAAGTAACTCCCCGTTCAAGAATAGAAGTCGTAACTAAAAAGTCGTAATCACCATCACGCATTTTTTGGACTTTTTCTAATCGTTCTGGATCACTTGCATGAACAGTAGCAAAGCGGAAAGTTGTAAACGAATGCCGTAATGCAGCTTCAACCAATGCTAGATCTGCAATATGAGGAATAAATAGCAAAAAGCGATAGCCTTCCTTTAGCGTTTTCTGCAACTGTTGAATAACTTGCGGGGGTAATTGCTGGCGTTCTAAACGTCGTCGCCATCCAAAAGCTAGTCTAACTTTTATTTGTGGAAGTAAATGCCCATGATAACGAAGAGGCAAATAATTAACAACTAATCGTTTACTTTTAATTTCTCGCAGCAAAGCATCACCTGGAGTCGCAGTTAAGTAAAGACACCCTCCGTTCTTTTTTATTGCTTGCTTAGTCGCATATAATAACGAAGCATTAGCAGCATACGGAAAGGCATCTACTTCATCAATAATTAAATTATCAAAAGCATGATAGAAACGAAGCAATTGATGGGTTGTGCAAATAGTCAGCTGAGCATAATGATAAGGTAATTCTTGTCGACCATGCAAAAGAGCAATATCACAATTAGCAAAGGCAGCTTTTAAACGGGGAAATAATTCTAAACAAACATCTACTCGTGGAGAAGCTATTCCAATTCTCTCACCACGTTCAATAGCTGCCGCAATGCCCGCAAACATCATCTCTGTTTTTCCAGCACCTGTAACTGCCCATAATAATTGCTGGACATGATCAGCCATTCCCCGGGAAATTTTTTCTGAAGCTTGTTGTTGAAGAGGCGATAATTTCCCTTTCCAGGTTAGTATCGGTTCGGTAACCGTAAATTGATTTGGCTCTGGAACATGATAAAATTTATTTAACGTTGAAACACGTCCAAGATTAATGCAATGTGGACAATAGAACTCACCTCGCGGCAAAGCACCCAACGATTTTTCTGTGACATAATTGCAGCGATAACATCTAATATTCGCAGTATCGATTCTAATTGTTGGTAGTTCTTGAATTCCTGATTGTACCAACTCATGACGCGGAACTAAGACTCGTCGCCCATAATAATTGTCTAAATCCATTATTCACCTTCTACTTTATATATACGTAAATTAATCAAAATAGCACGAAGGAAGTTTAAAAATGACAGAACCATATTTAACAATTGCTAAAAACACCACTTATGAGCAAACAATTAAAAAATCCCGATTTATTTGCTCCGTTGCCCGCGTCTCCTCAGAAGAAGAAGCTCAACAGTTTATTGCCAGCATTCAAGCAGCCAATAAAAAAGCTACTCATAATTGCTTTGCATACATGATTGGTGACAACGACCAGATCCAGCGAGAAAGTGATAATGGCGAGCCGAGTGGAACAGCGGGAATTCCAATCCTTGAATCACTTAAACTCGCAAAAATTCACAATGTCGTAGCAGTGGTCACCCGCTATTTTGGCGGGATTAAACTAGGCGCAGGTGGCCTCATCCGGGCATATAGCAATACAACTACTGAAGCAATCCACCAAGCTGGTCTTGTACAACGAATCAAGCAAGCAATTCTAAAAATCACTGTTACCTATGCCCTTCACGATCCTCTTCTTTACTACCTCAAGGAGAACAATCTTGAGGTTGCCGGTGAGGAGTATGGGGTTAATGTTGAAACAAGTATTTACGTAAACGAAACAGACTTAAAAGATGTCAAAGAGAAGCTCATTAATCGTTTTAACGATCAGCTTCAAATAACTGAAGCCGATCAGCGCTTTAACGAAATTCCATATTAAAAAATTCAGGTTAGAATTTTCTAGCCTGAATTTTTTAGTATTTTATTTTTTCACACTCCGATAGTAACTTATCCAAATTATAATACCAAAAATCGTTAACATTCCAAATGCTTCTTGGGTCCCAACTGCAGTAGAAATGCTTCTAGTTGTGTGAAGATGACTCTGATTGGCCGTAACAATCATCGCTACCAATGAAGTACCAATTGCCCCTGCAAATTGCTGAAGGGTATTAAGAATTGCATTTCCTTGTGATTGCTTTTCTTTACCAATAACAGTTAGTGCACTTGTCATTACGCAGCCCATGCACATCCCCATTCCACCCATATAGAGAATATAAACTAGCGCAATAAACATATTTGTTAAATGTCGTCCAGAAATCGTAAAAGCAATAAGCGCAAGTAAATACAACGAAGTACCAATCAAAATAAGCTTACGAGCGCCAAACTTATCTAAAATTCGTCCTCCTAATGGTGCAAATATCGCTCCAACAAAACCAGCTGGGAGGACAATCAAGCCAGCTGTCATTGCACTATTACCATTTACCAATTGAATATAGTTTGGTAAAAGGAACGCAAACCCTAAAGAAATAAGTTGAGTTAAAAAGAAACCAAGAACATGCCCAGAAAAGTTTTTATTTCTAAACAATCGCAATTGTAAAATTGGTTCTTCTAGGATTAACGAACGCCAAGCAAAAAGGCCCATTCCTAAGATCCCAATTAACAATGCGCCACCAACTGAAAAGGTCATAAAGGCTTGACTTCCCAGGTTACTAAACCCTGTTACAAAACCACAGAACATGAAGACAATCATTAACATACTAAAGATATCAATCTGTTGTTTTTTAATCGGTGATTTTTGGTTAATGCCCCATTCACCAAGCACAAATTAAATAATTAACAGCGGAATTAATGAATAAAATACCCACCGCCAATTAAGCTTGCTGGCAACGATTCCACCGAAAGTAGGACCGATCGCTGGAGCAACTCCAGTAATAAGATTACCAATTCCCATCATAAAACCAATTTTGCTTGTTGGAACTTGCTCCATAATAATATTAAGCATCAAAGGTAATGCAATCCCAGTTCCAATCCCCTGAATTGCCCGCCCAACTAAAAGCAACCCAAACGACGGGGCCAGCGCATCGATTATTATCCCACCAATAAAAAGCAAGTTTGCAACCGTAAAAAGCGTCCTTGTTCGGTAGGAGCTTTTCAAAATTGCCGATAAGGGAACAACGATTGCAACCAAGAGCAAATAAATGGAAGTCATCCACTGAACCTGATTAGTAGTAATTGAAAATTCACGCATCAGGATCGGAAAAGTCACATTCATCGCTGTCTCTACAATTACCCCACAAAATGACATCAATCCGGTTGCCACAACCGCTGCAACAACCTTTGCTGGAATTTTTTCAGTATTCGTCCTCATTATTTTTCCTCTATCATCGTTGATAAGAATCGTTTTATTTTCGAAATGTCCTGTTCATTAAAATCTGCTTTTAATTTCTCTTCGTATTGTGTAATATACGCACTTACATCTGAAGATAATTTTTGGCCTTCTGCAGTAAGCGTAACGATTTTTTGACGGCGATCTTCTGGTGACGGATAACGTTCAATCAAATTTTTCTTTGCCATTCGTTGAAGCAATACAGTAGTGGTTGATCTCTTTATTCCAAATTCAATTTCAATTTGGTGTTGATCACAACTATTTCCTGGGAAATGTGTTAAAAAATCAATAATCGACATTTGCGTCCCTGTCAATCCATACTGCTGCGCAAATGCATTCATTTCTTGATTCATTGCATTGTTAGCTTGTTTTACTAGACGACCTATTAGCAATTTTCATCTCTCCTTTTTGTTAGTCGACTAACAAAAAGGATAATATGATTTAGATTATTAGTCAATATAAAAAAGGACTGTGACATAAGTTAAGTTACTTTCATAAAAAGCAAATACACAGTACAACAATGGCCTCTAACGTCCGGCAAAAAGCCGAACATTAGAGGCCTATTGTTGCTTGCGGGGGCTCGAAAACGAAGTCACAAGTGACTTCTGTCTCGCTCCCTCAATAAGCTTTATTTAATTATCCTAAAATTATTTCAGCAATATCAAGGACAATGATAATCCCTAAAATACTGCTTAAAAGCAATAAAATTTTTCTCGTATGCTGATCTTTTGATTGCAGTTTTTCCCAATTCATTCCTGCATACGCAATTAAGATCAAAGCACAGCCAATGATACCGTATATTCCAGAATGAAAGCCACGATTATCAATCGTATAACTTGCTGCCATAAATAGGCCAATTGCAAACAAAAGTCCCCATAGTAGTTGCTTTTTATTCATTAAATCAATACTTTCTCTCTAATAAACTATTCTTGAAGGTGGTAGTTATAACTAGCAACAATAATGTTCTCTCGGGAATTCAATAACGCCCGCAAACGAACACTGGTCTGATTATGCAAGGCCAATTGCCATGGATGCTTAGGAATAAATTGCGGAACAAGAACAGTTGTCGAATAATTTCTTGCTTCTGCCCGTTTTGCAATCACATCAACGAAACGTAACGTTGGCTTTGCGATTGAACGGTACGAAGAGTGAATATCAACAAAACGGACGTCTGGATATTCAGCTTTAAATTCATTTGCTGTTTTATGCTCTTTGCCTGGGTTTTCATCAAACGAAACATGCATGGCAATAACATAATCACCAATCGACCGAGCGTAATTAATTGCACCACGAGTTACTCGGGTTACATTACCAACTAAAACAATCACCGTTGCGCCATCGTAATCATGTAATTGGACTTTCGTCTTTTCAGCAACCCGCAATTGAGCGGCTACTTTTACATAGTGCCGGTGAATCGAATGGAACATCCATAAAAGCAGCGGCATGATAATTAAGTATGGCCAAACATTTGCAAAGTGTTGCCAGAACAAACAAATAACAAGAATAAATGAAATCAAGGCCCCCACTAGGTTAATAAAGGCTTTCCCTAACCAGAAACCTTCCCGTTCTCTAAACCAGTGAATAATCATCCCAGATTGCGATAAAGTAAATGGAACAAACACCCCTACTGCATAAAGCGGAATTAACATATTAGTCTGACCATGGAAGATCAAGATCAAAATAATTGCTCCTATCGCTAAGGAAATAATTCCATTAGAGTAACCTAACCGATCACCACGATCCATGAACGCGTGCGGCATATATTTATCTTTAGCCATATTAAAGGCAAGAATTGGAAAGGCTGAGAAACCAGTATTAGCAGCAACAGCTAAAATCATTGCAGTTGAAAGTTGCAACAGGTAAAAACCTAGCCCATGCCCACCAAAGATTTGTGCGGCCATTTGGGAGAGGATTGTTGTCCGTGAATTAGGAACTACCCCCAGATAAAAGCTAAAGAAGATAACGGCAATAAATAAGAACGCTAAAATAGCACTCATAATTGCCAGGGTAGTTGATGCATTCTTTTCTTTAGGCTTATTAAAGTTAGGAACAGCATTACTTACGGCTTCTACCCCAGTTAAGGATGACGAACCAGCTGAGAATGCGCGAATAAGTAAAACAAATGACATTCCTGATACCGGTGTTCCATAATCAACAATTGCCCGGTAATGAATATGACCAGTGGCAATATTATAGCCACCCCACACTACCATCACAATCATCATAATAACAAAAAAATATACCGGAATTGTGAGGAAGTTTGCACTTTCACTCATTCCCCGTAAATTCATAAACATGATTAAAAGGACGATAACGATCCCGATTGGAATTGAAAATTTATATAAAGCAGGAACTGCCGAAGTAATCGCTTCAACTCCAGATGTCGTTGAAACGGCCACCGTTAACATGTAGTCAACTAGTAATGATCCTCCAGCAAATAATCCTCCATTACTCCCCCAATTCCGTGTGGCAACGACATAAGCACCACCACCACTAGGATAGGCATCAATGATTTGTTGGTATGATAACGTGATAGCTAACAAAAGGACCAACACAACTGCCGCAATCGGGATTGAATACCAGATTGCTGCTGCGGATAAAGTTACCAGAACGGTTGTAATTTGCTCTGGTCCATATGCTACTGACGATATTGCGTCAGAAGAAAGCATGGCTAATGCTTTAAATTTAGTTAAGTGTGTTTGCCCTTCATCAAGGGTTTTTAACGGTTTCCCGATTAAAACACGTTTCAAATAGCGCCACATACTATTTCTCCTTTGACTTTTACACTTTTTAAGTAGGTGACAATACTACAATTTATTCTTTAATTTTGCAACCTACAAATATATCTATCGATCTTTTTCTGGCATCTTTACCTTGGCATTAACCTTTTCTGCCGCAGGATCAATTTTTTTCATCCGGCTAGCCACAGCCCACCGGTAAAATCCTAGCGAGCAGATGATAATAACAACGAAATCCCAGGGGTACTTCAACCAGTCCTTGCCGCCAAATCCTTCACTCCCAATGTAAGAAACTATTGAGATAAAAACAAGATAAGCCAACATCCAATAACTATTGCGTAAGTCACGTAGTCCTGATGCGTGACGATACTTAACTTCATAATAAAGATAAATTGGTAAGCCTAATAAGATGACCCCAATTACCTGAACAGTCGTCGGCCACATTGTCCAATAAATTGAAAGACTCGTCAAGACAAATGCAAATGGCGCCAACCACGACATAAAATGTAGATGAAACGGCCGCTTTAAATTAGCATCCATTTTACGAAGCGACATTACAGTAACCGGCCCGGTAAGATAAGCAATTAAAGTTGAACCGGTAATTACAGTGGCTAACAAACTCCAATTTCTAAAGAGACTAACCATTACCACCGCTAAAATTAGATCCACAACCATTGCGAACCGCGGAATCATGTAGCGCCGTTCTAGCCGTCCCAACCATTGGGGCAAATGTCCAGTATGAGTCATTGCTGCCAATGCTCGTGAGGCAGTCGCCACGAACGCAACCCCTGTCCCAAATGGTGAAACAAAAGCATCCATATATAGTAAAATTGCAAGCCAATTCATCCCCAGCAGGATCGCAATATCAGCAAATGGAGACGTATAGTTAATCCCATGCCATCCTTTTTGCGCTAATAAATTCGGATCAATTGCTCCAATAAAAGCAACTTGTAACATGACATAGATCACAGCAGTAATAATCATTGAAATCAATACGCCTCGCACGATATTTTTATGAGGATTAATCATTTCTCCTCCCATGTTGATTACCGTTTGAAAGGCATCATAAGACATAATAATTCCAGAAATAGCAGCTGCTTCAAAGATTGAACGGCTACCATATGGCATAAAAGTAGTTACGCTATGACCAAAATTGCTAGGATGAAAACCCGCCGCAATAAGCATCACAATTGTTAATGTTGGTAATAAAATCTTAAAAATTGATATTAGATTAGTAAAGCGAGTCATCAATTTTACCGACCAGAAATTGATCAAAGTAAAAACAAGCATGAAGCCAAATACAACTAACAATCCAGGAGTCGTAATATTACCGTTCTTCATAAAGTGGTGGGTCCAATTTGCCCATGCCCACGGCCACGAACTCATATATTGAACCGAGGCCACCGCTTCCATTGGGACTAACGTGATTAATGAAATCCAATTTGCCCATGCAGCAATAAAACCTAAAAACGGACCGTGGCTATATTGAGCATAACGACTCATCCCTCCACTTTCTGGAAACATTGCCCCTAATTCAACATAAGTAAGGGCAATGCTAATAATGATTATTGCTCCTAAAATCCATGACAAGATAGCAGCTGGTCCCGCAACCTTTGCAGCAGTTCCGGCACCAAACAACCACCCTGAACCAATTAAGGAATTTAAGGCAAGCATTACACCAGAAAATAGCGTTATCTTCTGGAACTTCATTTTTTCCATTTCTTAGTTCCTTTCAGTTATAGTTTGGTTAAAAATTAATACTAATTTACTTTACCACAATTTAAGATTTTTAGATTAACTTTATAGTTGAACCGCCTTAACTGGATTACCATTCTGCTTTATTATTTGAAGCAAATCTTTTATTCCTAAAATCACAGTAGCCGTATTATCATTTGGGTGACAACCTATTAAATCCTCGTTCTTAAAGATATCAGCATCAATAATAAAGGTAACCTGATGTTGTTTATCATTAAACAAGTTAAAAGGTGAAACAGCCTCACTTGTTATTCCTAACTTCATAGCTAATTCTTCTGGACGGGCAAATGAAAACCGACTAGTCGATAGATTCTCTTTCAAATTTTTCATATTGAGACGCTTATTTTCTAAGATTGTAACTAAATAATAGCCAGCTTTATTTTTTAGAAAAAGGTTTTTCGTACGGGCAAATTGATATTCTTGAACATACTTGTCTGCTTGTTCCGCTGTATAGACTGGGGGATGAGTAACAATTTGATAGTTTATTTTTTCGTTGTCTAAATATTTATAGACACTGGTCGCATTTTTCGTCATTGATTTTCCTCCAATAAAAAAAGATCCCAACATTTGAAAAAACAAACATTAGAATCTTTTCTGCCCACAAAAGTAAATTTTAGTCAGATGATATTACATCATACCGCCCATGCCACCTTGTGGAGCAGCAGGAGCTTGGTTATTAGCATTTGGATCTGGCTTATCAGCAACAACTGCTTCAGTAGTAAGAAGCAATGCTGATACAGAAGCAGCGTTTTGAAGAGCAGACCGGGTAACCATTGTTGGGTCAACAATACCAGCCTTGATCATATCTTCAAACTTGCCATCTGCAGCGTTGTAACCAATACCTTCTTTTTCGTTCTTTAATTCATTAACAATAACTGAGCCTTCAACACCGGCGTTTTCAGCAATTTGACGAACTGGTGCTTCAAGGGCAGCCTTAACAATGTTGATACCAGTTAATTCATCACCATCAGCATTAATCTTGTCAAGAGCAGGAATTACGTTAATCAAAGCAGTCCCACCACCAGAAACAAATCCTTCTTGAACAGCAGCACGAGTAGCGTTCAAGGCGTCTTCAATCCGGTACTTCTTTTCCTTCAATTCAGTTTCAGTTGCGGCACCAACCTTAACAACGGCAACCCCACCTGAAAGCTTTGCAAGACGTTCTTGAAGCTTTTCCTTGTCGAAGTCAGAAGTTGACTTAGCAATTTCTTGCTTAATTTGGTCAACACGTTCTTGGATAGCTTCCTTTGAACCAGCACCATCAACGATAGTAGTAGTATCTTTTGTAACTGTAACCTTGTTAGCTTGACCTAATTGATCAACAGTAGCGTCCTTAAGACTCATCCCAAGGTCGTCAGAAATAACAGTTCCGCCAGTCAAAACAGCAATATCTTGAAGTTGAGCCTTACGACGGTCACCGAAGCCTGGAGCCTTAACAGCAACAACATTAAAGGTACCACGAATCTTGTTTAATACAAGAGTTGGTAGTGCTTCACCAGTAATGTCATCAGCAATGATCAAGAGAGCACGGCCTTCTTGAACAACTGATTGAAGTAATGGCAAAATGTCTTGGATATTACTAATCTTCTTGTCAGTAATCAAAATATATGGGTTATCAAGATCTGCTTCCATCTTGTCGTTATCAGTTACCATGTATTGTGACATGTAACCACGGTCAAAGCTCATTCCTTCAACAACGTCAACGCTAGTGTCAACACCACGAGAATCTTCGATAGTAATTACACCATCATGACCAACCTTTTCCATTGCATCAGCAATTAACTTACCAACTTCTGGATTTGCAGCTGAAATAGAAGCAATTTGTTCGATATCATCCTTTGTCTTTACATCATGTGACATCTTCTTCAAAGCTTCAACAGCAACTTCAGTAGCCTTATCAATACCACGACGAATACCAACTGGGTTTGCACCAGAAGTAACGTTCTTCATACCAGCATTAACAATTGCTTGAGTTAAAACAGTAGCAGTTGTAGTACCATCACCGGCAATATCGTTGGTCTTTGAAGCAACTTCGGCTACTAACTTTGCACCCATATTTTCAAATTGGTTTTCAAGTTCAATGCTCTTAGCAATAGTTACACCATCATTAGTAATAGTTGGTGCGCCATAGCTTTGTTCCAAAACAACATTCCGTCCCTTTGGACCCATCGTTGTCTTAACAGTATCAGCTAATTTATCAACACCACTGAGCATAGCGCTCCGTGCATCTTCAGAAAACTTAATTTCTTTTGCCATTTATGTCACCTCAAAATTAAATTTATTATTTAAAAGAGACGGTGAAGAAATTTTATTCTTTCTGTCTCCTGCTCTTAATTCGCTTATTTAACTATTCAACGATTGCTACTAAGTCTTTAGCATGAACAACTAAGAACTTTTCACCGTTGTATTCTACTTCGTTGCCTGCGTACTTATCAAATAATACGCGATCGCCTTCCTTAACAGCTGGAGCAAGCTTTTGTCCGTTTTCTAAAGTACGACCTTCTCCAACGGCAATAACCTTTCCAGTAGTTGGCTTTTCCTTCACATTGGAAGCAAGGACAATTCCACCAACTGTCTTTTCTTCTTCAGTTTCAGCTTTTAGAACAACGCGATCTCCTAATGGTTTTAACACGTTAATCCCTCCATCTTGTTAATAAATTTTATTTTTAGCACTCAAACTCTTCAAGTGCTAACCACATGTTTAAATATAACATGTTCTCTTTAAAATGCAACAAAAACACTTTGACTTTTTTTGACCATTTTTCAAAGCTTAAAAGATCATACCTACAACCAATGACTTTTATTAATAATTTAGTAAACAAAAAGCATTGGTTGAACGCTTTCATCAAACCAATGCTCTTCTAATTTATTCAATTGAATCTTCAGTATAATTTTTAATGAAGTAAATTAATGTTTGAAGTTCGTTTGTTAAGTCAATATTTTGAACTTGAACATTTTTGGGCACAGATAAACGAACAGGAGTAAAGTTAAGAATTCCCTTTACACCAGCTTCAACTAATTGATCCGCAACATGTTGGGCCTTGATTCCTGGAACGGTTAGAATAACAACATCAATTTGTTGCTCTTTTAACTGCTTTACCATATCCTCGGATGGGTAAATTGGAATACCACTTTTGACTGTATTGGCATATTCTGGCTTAGTATCAAATGCCGCACTGATCCGTAAATTGGTATCTTGGTGAAAATTAAAGTTTAACAAGGCACTTCCCAAACTACCAACCCCGACTAAGGCAACACTAACTAATGAGTCTTGATGCAAGATTCCTTTAAAAAACTTTAATAGACTTTCAACGTCATAACCGTATCCCCGCTTACCTAATTCACCAAAATATGAAAAGTCACGACGAATCGTTGCCGAATCAACTTGCACAGCCTCCGAAAGTTCAGTTGATGACACCCGTTGCTTGTTTGCGTCTTTCAATACATTTAAATAACGGAAATATATTGGCAACCGTTTCGCAGTCGCACGTGGAATCTTTTTATTAGCCATTCTACTTTTGTTCCTCCTAAAATAAGCCCTTCTCAACCTAGTTTGCCAACTAATTACTAAGTTTTTGACAAAGATAATGTTACTAATTTTTACTTTGTGAAATTTAAGTCTGAGTATATTCTAGCAATTAAACCCTTTTTTGTGAACTAAAATACAAAAATATTTTCAAATTTTTATTTAAAACCCGAAATGTCAATTTAAGTTAGAAAGAAAATAGTTGCTCATCAGTGACGTAAGACATGAATACTTCATATGGAGTTCGATAGCCTAGTGATTTACGGGGCAGGTTATTTCGCTTACTCATCAGTTGGGTTACCAATTCATCAGGAAGATTGCGGAAATCTAGCTGTTTCGTTAAGCCATCCCGGCGTAAAAGACCGTTGTTGTTTTCGTTCAGCCCTCGTTGATTGGGAGCACCAACCTCGGCAAAGTAAGTGTGAAGGTCAAATTGATTGGCAATCTCGCGCCAGCCGGCGAATTCTTTTCCGTTGTCAAAGGTAATCGATTTGAAGAAGTACCGCGGGAATTTCCGAAGCCACTGACTTAAGTGTTGGTTAATCGCATCAGCCGTCTTTTCGTGCACATTGAGTACAATTTCGACCTTCGATTGGCGTTCGGTCAGGGTCATTACCGCCCCTTGGTGCTTTTTGCCTTGGACGGTATCAGCTTCAAGGTGCCCAAATTCAGTGGCATAGTGCGGAAAGTCCTTGGCACGCTCGTGAATACTTCGCCCCAATTGGCCAGCCTTCCCGCGGCGCTCGACATAGCAATTCGGGTGCCGCTTACCTCGCATCGGCAAGGAACGGACATCGAAGCCGAACTGGCCACGTTCAAACATCCGGTAAAGAGTTCGCCGGTTACAACTAATTGGGCGCTCAGCGCGCCCAATAATGGTATCAGGCGTCCACCCCTGGGCAATTTTGTCGTTGATATAAGTGAGTTCAGCCAGTGACAACTGAGTACGTTTTCGGCCACAACGTTGCTTATTGCGCATATAGTGATCTTGATAATCAGCAATTGAGGCACCGGTTTCCAGGTAACGATAAACGCGATAAACGGTTTCGGCGCAACGGTTGATCATTTGGGCCACTCGGTACGCTTTAAGCTTTTGCACGAAAGAATGGGCGATGATTGTCAGCTCGTTTGTGGTAAGATGGGTGTAAGTCATTTGTGGTTTCCTTTCTTTTGTTTAGGGGTATTCAAAAGTCTACCACAAATGGCTTTTCTATTTTTCTAACTTATTTTCTAACTTAATTTTACAAACGGCGAAATTAAAAATCTGCTAAAATAAAACCATATTAAATCAACGAAATAAATGAGGTTTCAATATGTTACTTTTACAGACAAATGACGTTGTGCGTCGATTTGGCGCGGATGTTTTATTTCACAATATGAACATGCAAATCCAAGAGCATGGCCGTACTGCGCTTGTTGGGCGTAATGGTGCTGGTAAAACGACCTTGTTAAAAATGATCGCTGGAATAACCGAACCAGATGAGGGAACAATTACAAAGGTTAAAGATTTGACAATTGGGTACTTGGCCCAGGATCAAGGACTCGATAGTCAAAATAGCATTTGGACTGAACTAGATACTGTTTTTGCTCCTCTCCACAAAATGGAAACGCAAATCCATGACCTTGAACAGCAACTACCTGACCTTGATAGTTCCGATAGCAATTATCAACAAATTCTTTCAACATACGATAATTTACAAACTGCCTTTAAGAAACAGGGTGGTTTTGAATATGAATCACGTATGCGGGGAATTTTACATGGGTTTGGCTTTGACGAAGATAGTTATGATACACCAATTAATTCTCTTTCAGGAGGGCAAAAAACTAAACTCGCCTTAGCAAAGATTCTTCTGCAAGCACCTGGACTTTTGATTCTAGATGAACCGACTAACCACCTCGATATGAACGTTCTTTCGTGGCTAGAAGATTATCTTAAAAGTTATCAAGGTGCATTGCTTATCGTCTCTCACGACCGTTACTTCTTAGATCGTGTCGTCAGTGATGTTTATGATCTCGATAATAAAACGCTCACCCACTATACTGGTAACTACACACAATTTGTTAAACACAAGCAAGAACGATTACAAGCAGAGTGGAAACACTATGACCAACAACAAAAAAAGATTGCCAAGTTAGAAGACTTTGTTAATCGAAATATTGTTCGCGCCTCAACAACTAAACGTGCCCAGGCGCGGCGAAAGCAATTAGAAAAAATGGAGCGGCTTGAGCGTCCAGAAACTGATGATAAATCAATTCATTTCCAATTCCATTCTGAAAAAGATAGTGGAAATGAAGTTCTTGATGTGGAGCAAGCAAAAGTTGGTTACGATGAACAGATTCTTGCCGGGCCATTTTCATTTAATGTCCGTAAGCCACAGCGTGTTGGGATTATCGGGCCAAACGGAATCGGAAAGTCAACTTTACTAAAATCTATCCTCCATAAAATTCCGTTAATTAGCGGATCGATTAAACTCGGTGC
Source organism: Limosilactobacillus reuteri (assembly GCF_003072625.1). Lineage (NCBI taxonomy): Bacteria > Bacillati > Bacillota > Bacilli > Lactobacillales > Lactobacillaceae > Limosilactobacillus > Limosilactobacillus reuteri. The sequence continues at coordinate 405,719 of NZ_CP027805.1, read as the reverse complement.
TAACCTCGATATTGGTTACTATGATCAGGAACAACAGCAATTGCACCCAAACAAAACGGTTCTGGAAGAAGTATGGGATGACCACCCAGAAGTGCCTGAAAAGGATATTCGTTCATTATTAGGTAGTTTCTTATTCGTTGGTGATGATGTTTATAAAGTCGTTCATGACCTATCTGGTGGTGAAAAAGCACGACTAGAGTTAACTAAACTCTCATTTAAGCCGATTAATTTTCTTATCCTTGATGAACCCACTAACCACTTAGATATCGATAGTCGAGAAGTGCTTGAAAACGCAATTAACAAATTTAGCGGAACTGTTCTCTTTATTTCTCACGACCGTTACTTTATTAATCAGGTTGCAACCGATATCCTAGCAATGGAACATGATGGAGTTAAACATTATGAAGGCAATTATGATGACTATCTAGTTGCTAAGGAAAAAGAAAGTTCACCTAAAGCTACTTCGCATAATTCCAACACGATCGCTAAAGCACCAGCTGGTAAGCAATCTTATCAGCAGAGTAAAGAACAACAGCGCGCTCGCCGAAAAATTCAGCGACAAGTCGATGAACTAGAACAACAGATGGCGGAATTAGAAGAAAAGCAAACTGCAATTCAAGAACAAATGAGCCAACCAGAGATTGCTACGGATATTGGAAAATTAACCGATCTCCAAAAAGAACTTGATGAGTTATCAGCTAAATCTGAAGATGTTGAACTTGCATGGACAGAAGCAGCAGAGAAACTGGAAGAATTTGATCAAGAAAACTAAAAGAAGAAGCGGAAAGATCCGCTTCTTCTTTTAGTTTTGTCGGAATTTACGCGTATTTTCTGCAAGGTGAACTAAATTCCGCAAGAAGTCGTGAGTAGATGCCTCATAGTTATACTTCTTACCCAAGTCGTAAATGTATCCATTAATGTAATCGACTTCTGTTGGACGATTTTTACTCATATCTTGGTACATCGATGGATAATGAAGCGGGTTGGTAACTTCACTAACATACTTAATCGTTTGCCACTCCTCCTCACGAGTACTTAAGAGCTGAATACCAGCCCGTTCGGCAACATCGAATGCTTCATTAATTAACTGTTTGCCAAGCTTCTCTGCACCATCGTAATCGATAAATTGCCCCATTTGAATCTCAAAAAGTGTGCAGATCGTATTAATGACAGAATTGAAGACTACTTTTGTTAGGAGGGTACCATAAAAATTATCATTAAGGTGGGGATTAATATTCGCCGTGGTAAAGTCCTCAACAATTTGTTTTACCCGCTCGTCAGGTTCGCCGACTTGGGGAGCCAAGTTGATCGAACCAGCACCAGGTTTACCAATAAAGTCCACATCCCCCGCTTTGTTAAGGACTGTGCCGATTAAACAGGTACCGGCCACGACATGTTCTTTAGGAAAATAGTGGTTAATTTTTTCAATATGTCCCATGCCATTCATCCCCGAAAAGACATATTGGTGGTCAGGATGGAAGAAATGAGCACTGCGTTGTAACAAATCACTAAGCGTCATCTGTTTGGCAAAAACGATCAACACATCTGGATCGCTCTCATATTCTTCTGGGGAGTAAATATTAATCGGGACAAGGTGACGATTTTCATGGTCCCGAGAAACATAAACCCCACCCTGTTGTTTAATGGTTTCAACTTGGGGAGCCCAGTTATCAACAAAATCAACCTTCGCACCTGCCAGTTCTTGAAGCAATACGCCAAATCGTAGTCCCATTGCCCCTGCACCTAAAACCGTATATTTCAAAGCCATAATCTTTTCCTCCCTAATTAAATAAATTCAATTTAGCAATCCGCTCAACGGCTTCCGTTAATCGCGCTGGTTCAATCAAAAGGCCAATCCGCACATAACCTTCACCGTGTTTTCCAAAGCCATTGCCTGGGGCTACTGCCACACCAGCTTTGTCCAATAACAAATCTGCAAATCTTTCACTGGTATAACCCTTTGGAACTGGCATCCAAGCATAGAAAGTACCCTGGGGAGTAAATGCGTGCCAGCCAATTTTCTCGGTCGCATTAATAAAGGCATTCCGTCTTTCTTCATAACGACCAATAATTTCGGCAATTGCCTCATCACGTTGTGGCAGCGTCAAGGCATCAATAGCAGCTTCCTGTAAGGCAGGAAAAAGGCTAACAAATAGGTGATCTTGAATTAAATTGATTGCTTCAATAATATCTGCATTACCAACCGCAAATGCGATTCGCCAGCCTGCCATGTTGAACGTCTTAGAAAAGGTATAAAATTCAATCCCTACATCTTTAGCACCTGGTGTTTCCATAAAACTAACTGGAGCTTGGCCGTCAAAGCCAATTGCACCATAGGCAAAGTCACTAATAATTCCCACATGGTACTTCTTGGCCCAAGCCACTAATTTTCGATAAAATTTGGGAGTAGCTACAGCGCCGGTAGGATTATTCGGATAGTTAAGGTAGAAGAATTTAGCACGTTGAGCCACCTCTTCAGGAATTGCCTCTAAATCTGGCAAGAAATTATTTTCTGCTAATAATGGCACCGTTTCAAAATTAACTTCTCCTAATGCTGCTCCTGATAAGTAATCTGGATAGCCAGGATCAGGGAGCAGAAAAGTATCGCCGGGATTCATCAATGCCCATGGCAATTCTACAAGCCCAATCTTGGAACCACCCAAAATTGCAACTTCTTTTTCTGGATCAAAATCAGCTCCATATTTTTCTTGGTAAAAATTTGCTGCCGCTTCCTTAAACGCTGGTAACCCCCGAAATAGTGAATACTTATGAGTTTGCGGATCCGTCACCCATTTTTGCGCACTCTTAACAATATAATCTGGCGTTGGCTTATCAGGATTTCCTTGACCAAGATTAATAACATCGACTCCTTCTCCTATTTTTTTATTAACCTTGGCAACTAAATTGGCAAAAAATTGTTTCGGTAAAGTGTCTAATAACTTAGATTGTTCAAAATTCATCTTTTCCATCCCCCTAATGATAAAGGCTTGGTCGGCGATCCTTAAACACCGGAATCGGTCCCCGAACCTGTGCTAACTGTGCTAAGTCAATTTCTGCATAACTTACTTGTTCAACTTCTCCTGCATCTTGGATAATCTGTCCAAGCGGATCAATTACTAATGAATGACCATTAAAACTATTCTCTAAATCCGTCCCAACACGATTAACTGCAACTACAAAGGCTTGGTTTTCAATTGCCCGCGACCGTAACATTATTTCCCACTGTTTAATCCGTTTGCTTGGCCATTCTGCTGGAAAATATAAGATGTCAGTTCCATAACGAGCGACTGTTCTAATCCATTCTGGGAATCGCAAATCATAACAAATAAAACTTGCACTCGGAACACCAGCTAATTCAAAGTGATTTTCTTTTTGCCCGGCTTTTAGATATCGGTCTTCATTCATTAGTCCAAATAAATGCACCTTCTCGTAACTGCTAATTAGATTTCCCTTTTGATCATAAACATAGGTTGTATTAAAAAAAGATTGTCCACATCTCACCGCTACTGAACCGCCGACAATGTTAATTTGATTTTTTAGCGCTAACTCACTAAGAAATTGTTGTGTCTTTTGACCGTTTTCATCTGCCAATTCTGCTAATTGATCTAAGGCATAGCCAGTATTCCACATCTCTGGCAAGACAACGATATCTGCATGGTGACTAGCGGCTTCCTCAATTGCTCGTTTAGCTTTTTGATAATTTTCGGCAGGATTTCCTAATTGAATATCAAGTTGAGCTAATGCAATTTTGCGTCTCATCACTTTCACCTCCATAAAAAAATACCCGTCCTTAACTTAAATAAGGACGAGTATTTTCGTGGTGCCACCTTAATTTACTATCCACTCACATGAATAGCCTCAGGAAGTTCATAATAAACTTCGATACTTGATAACGGATATCAGCCGACAAGTGCTTAGTTTTTTCCTCACACTTGTTGTATTTTTTAAGGCCATCTTCAAAGCAATTTGTAATTTTCTTCCACCACCCGAAAACTCTCTTAATACTACATTGCTTTTACTCTTCTTAAACGACTAATATTTAATTAGTTGCTCGTATTCTAATTCTTTTTTAATTATTTGTCAATTTATTTTTAATTGAATCTCAAAAATAATTAGTCTTGACAAAAGCTTAGGCTTCCAATTAAAATTTTAATTGTAGATAAAAGTAGGTCAGTCCAGGAACGATAGCCATCGACTGCAAGCTATCGCCAGTACCGAAGCCCTGCTACAACTTTAATATATTCTAATAATAAAATAATTTAAAAGTGTAAAGCGCGTCTTTAAACGAGAATGGTACCGCCATAATTGGTGTCTCGGTTAAGGGCGCTTTTTGTTTTTTGAAAGGATTTTCTATGACTCATAAAATACAAAAAGTGGTTGTTAAGATTGGGACGAGTAGCCTTGTTCTCCCTAATGGAAAAATTAATTTACGAACAATCGACCAGCTCTCATTTGTTCTCGCGACATTAAATAATCAAGGATACCAACTTATTCTTGTTTCCTCGGGAGCAATTGGCGTTGGTCTTGCAAGTTTAGGATTAACAGATCGTCCTGCCGAAATCGAACAGCAGCAAGCCTTAGCATCTATCGGTCAGGCTGCTTTAATGCGAATCTATTCGCAACGCTTTTTAGATTATCAAACGCACGTTGCCCAACTTCTCCTTACCCGTGATGTGCTCACTTATCCTGTCAGTCGCCAACATACGCTTAATACAATTAATACTTTACTGCAGCAAAATGTGATTCCAATCGTTAACGAAAATGACCCCGTGTCAGTTGATGAGCTTGATCATTACACTACTTTTAGTGACAATGATGAACTCTCTTCCCAAGTAGCTATTGCTATTGATGCTGACGAGTTAATCATTCTTTCGGATATCGATGCCCTTTATGACAAAGATCCGCATAAATTTTCTGACGCACAAGTCATTAAAGAAGTTCCATTCCTAACGCCGGAAATAGAGAACGTCGCAAGCGGTAGCAGCACTAGGTTTGGAACAGGCGGAATGGTAACTAAATTACGGGCAGCTGCCACAATGATGCAAGCAGGCAAACAAATGATTTTATGCAATGGTCGTGACCCTAAAATTCTTTTTGATATTTTTGATGGTCATACTATTGGTACTCATTTTGGAAAATAGGAGTGATGATAATGAACCAAGATTTAATTACAATTGGAAAAAGAGCCCAAATTGCTGCAAATAAACTAGCTTTAATGAATACTGCCACCAAAAATAAGGCATTGCTTCAATTGGCAGATGATTTGATTAAAAATAAAAGCCAAATTATCGCTGCTAACCAACAAGATTTGGCCGCTGCTACCCAGATGCCAACTAAATTTACGGATCGTTTAATGGTCAATTCCCAACGTATCGCGGACATGGCTAATGGTCTCCGGACAATCGCCGACTTGAACGATCCCACTTCCCAAATCGATAAGGGATGGATTACCAAAGATGGGTTGCAAATCCTTCAACGGCGCGTACCATTAGGAGTAATTGGCATTATCTTTGAAGCACGACCAAACGTAACCGTGGACGCGACCGGCCTCACCTTTAAGAGTGGCAATGCAGTTATTTTACGGGGCGGAAAGGAAGCTATCCAGACTAATACTGCCTTAGTAAAAATTCTTCGCGAATCATTGCAAAAACAACATTTACCGGTCGATGCGGTTCAGCTTATTACCGACACTAGTCATGCGATTGCTGATGAAATGATGAATCTCACTGACTACATTGATGTCTTGATTCCCCGAGGCGGCCGGGCCCTTATTCAGCGGGTTGTAACAACAGCTACGGTCCCAGTTATCGAAACTGGTGCGGGTAATTGCCACATTTATATTGATAAGGATGCCGACCTAACAATGGCGACCAATATTACTGTAAATGCAAAAGTACAACGGCCTTCTGTATGCAATGCCACTGAAAAATTACTTATCCACCGTGATATTGCCGCTGAATTTCTTCCTGTTATCGCAAAAGCTTTAATGGAACATGGAGTCCAATTACGCGGTGACGAAACGGCTTGCCAACTAGTATCAACTATCCGCCCCGTTACTGAGGAAGACTGGGATACAGAATACAACGATTTAATTATGGCCGTAAAAATTGTTGATTCCCTCGATAATGCAATTAGCCATATTAACCACTACAGTACTCATCATTCAGAATCAATTATTACAAACAACATTACCCGGGGACGCTACTTCCAACAAGCCATTAATTCTGCCTGTGTTTACGTTAATGCCTCCACGCGGTTTACTGATGGGGGAGAATTTGGCTTTGGCGCTGAAATTGGTATCAGTACCCAAAAGCTCCACGCTCGGGGACCAATGGGATTACAACAATTAACAACAATCAAATATGAAATTACCGGTAATGGGCAAATTCGGAAATAATCTAGGAGGTTTTTTAGATGAAAATTACAATTATTGGTGTCGGAAATATGGGAAGCGCAATTATGAAGGGATTAAGCCGTACGCAAAATTTTACCCTCAGTGCGATGAATCCTGTTAATTCACGTGTTACAAGCCTTGCTGAGAAGCTCGGGTTTAAACTCGTTAATACAAATAGTGAAGTGGTTAACCTTACACCCGATATCGTAATTTTGACCACCCCAGCCCCTATTACAACCGCAGTCGCTAAAGAATTAGCTGTACTTAACGACCACACTATTTTTATCTCCGCCGCTGCTGGAATTACTCATGCAGACTTAGCAAAAGTTCTTCCGAATAAAGAAATTGTTAATATTATTCCCAACACACCAGTTGAAGTTAATGCTGGTACAATTGGGCTTGCCTTACCAACCGGAATTTCTGCTGAATTAATTTCAAAAGTAATGACTGTTTTAGATAGTCTTGGTGATGTCATCGAAGTTCCAGAACGACAACTAGATATAATTGGTGTTATCGGCGGCTGTGGCCCTGCATTTGTTGATGTGATGATGGACGCAATGAGCGATGCCGCCGTCAAGCATGGTCTCGATCGCCAAACTGCATATGAAGTTATCGCCAGTATGGTAAAAGGTACGGGAATACTAGCCTATGATAGCAAGCTAGCTCCGGCATTATTACGTGATCAAGTAACATCACCAGCAGGTACAACGATCAAGGGCGTGGAAGCATTGGAAAAAAATGGTTTCCGTTACGCCATGATGGATGCTGTTGACAAAGCAAATGGTGAAGCATAAACGCAAAAAAGGACTGCGGTTACGTCCATACAGCGCAGTATAATAATGGCCTCCAGCGTCCGTTTTTTACCGAACACTAGAGGCCATTACTGCTTACGGAAGTTGTGTTTATAATTATTTATTCTGAATTCGATCAAACATCAATCCCGGTACTGCATTCAAATCTAAGCCTGCACGGTCACCATGCTTGTAGTTAACATAACCAGCCGCCCCAATCATCGCAGCATTGTCACCACATAATTTCAATGGTGCTTGCAGCATAGGTACATCAGGATGAAATTCCTTCATATCATGATCTAAACGAGCACGGAGGCCATGATTTGCAGCGACCCCACCAGCTAAAATCAGTTGCTTCACTGGGTAATCATCTAACGCCCGCATCGTTTTTTCAGCAAGCACGTCAATGACACTTTGTTGGAAACTGGCTGCAAGATCATATTTATCTAATTTTTCCCCACGCTGGTCTGCATTATGAACAGTATTGATGAAGGCACTCTTCAACCCGCTAAAGCTAAAGTCATAATTATCTTCTTTTTCCATTGCTCGTGGGAAATTAAAAATATCTTTACCCTTAGCTGCCCATTCATCAATTGTTTTTCCTGCCGGGTAATTGACTCCCAACACGCGACCGATTTTATCATAAGCTTCACCGGCAGCATCATCACGTGTTTCACCAATAATTTGGTATTCATGTTCAGATGGCATGTAAACTAATTCCGTATGTCCACCGGAAACTAACAATGCCATTTGTGGATATTGGAATTCTCCAACATAGCGTGCGGCATAGATATGGCCTGCCATGTGGTTAACCGGCACTAACGGAAGATTATGCGCCCATGCAATGGCCTTCGCTGCCGTCACACCAATTAATAATGCCCCGACTAATCCCGGACCGTATGTTACTGCCACAGCATCTAGGTCATTATAGTCTACATCCGCTTGCTCTAAAGCTTCATTTGTACACTTGGTAATTTGTTCAATATGATGGCGACTAGCTACTTCTGGTACTACTCCACCAAAGCGCTGATGACTATCGATTTGCGTTGCAACGATATTAGAAAGGATTTTATTTCCATTTTCAATTACGGCAACACTTGTTTCATCACAGCTTGATTCAAACGCTAAGGTTAATGTGCGTTCTGTCATAATAAAATACTTTCACCTCTACCTAAGTAAGTTTGCTTGCATATCAACGGCATCTTCATGATTGTCTAAGTAATAACGTGGTTTAATATGCTGGTTGCGAAAGCCTAAACTTTCATATAAGCGCCGAGCCGATACATTATGCACTCGTACTTCTAAACTCATCAAATGTAATTTTAAGTGCCGGGCATAATTTTTGGCAGTTGAAATAAGATACGTTCCAATCCCCTTATTTTGGTAACTTGGTGTAATCCCAATATTTGTAATATGCAAATCATAATGGTACCAGTCAATGGCTGTTCCCATAAAGCCAACAATTTGTCGGTCATCCTCAATAACTAAATATAGTCGATCACACGGCCGTTGGAGTTCAATGCGAAAAGCAGCATAACTCCATGGTGCTTTTCCATAGATTCTTTCTTCAATTTCGACTAAAGTTTGAATATCTTGCTCTTTTGCCATCCGGACCACATACTGATGGCCGGATATCATTACTACTCGTCGCGTAAAATCAAGGGTCGGTCGCTTAGTAGGATTGGTCGTATTGACAAACCATTCTTTAAACTTCTCGAACATAATTCTTTCTTTTTTCTCCAGGATGAAGTTTTTGCCAATTAGCCTCTGCTTCAGTAATTCGTAAATAATGTGGAACAAAGGGGTCAATTTCTTTAACCGGTTTCTTCATTTTACCCGCAAGAGCTAATTGATAAGTTGACGGAATGCTATAAGATCGTGGCAAAAGGATCACGTTAGCTGGCAATTGATCATATTGGGCCTGAATCTTATCAGTCATATGACCCACTAAAACAACTTGTTGACCTAATTTTGCAAGTTGCTCAAGCAAAACATCAATTCCTAAATGCTGATCTTCTATTTTATTTATTAACTTGCCATTTTCCCACTGGTAAGCACCAGCAAATACATTTCCTCGGCGGGCATCAAAGAAAGGAACAATAATTGCTGATGATGTTGGAACTACATTACGTGCTAACACTGCTAGACTTGATACGCCAACTAAGTCAATCTTTTCTGTATCAGCCAATACTTTAGCGGTTGTAACTGCGATTCGCACTCCCGTATAAGATCCTGGTCCCTGTGCAACCACTACTCGATCAATATCTGTTGGTTGCCACTGAACTAATTCAAATAACTTACTAATTGCTGGCATTAAATAAATGCTATGATTGCGAACCATATTAAGGGTCGTCGTTGCCAACAATTGCTCATCTTCAACCAACGCTACGCTCATTGGGTGGTTGGATGTATCGATGGCTAGAATCTTCATCTTTTATCAATCCTTTCAATCATCTTACATCTTATCACACTGGATCAGCTTTGACTCCTCTTTTAATTTCTTTTGTTTATTTACGACAAAACAGGCCCCAACAATTTTTTGCTGAGAGCCTGTTTATTATTTTAAAACCGATTATTAGTCGCGATCATCATAACCCTTTGGATGAGTTGAATGCCACTTCCAAGCAGTTGCAATAATGTCGTGAACATCATCATACTTAGGACTCCATCCAAGAATATTACGAGCCTTATCACTAGCAGCAACTAATGAATCTGGATCTCCTGGACGGCGTGGTGCCATTTTAGCTGGAATAGGTTGACCCGTAACTTCACGGGCTGCTTCTAGCATTTGTTTGTTAGAGAAGCCAGTGGATGAACCAAGGTTAAAGGCATTACTCTTGTTACCTTCTTGAAGGTACTTAATAGCAAGAATATGAGCATCTGCTAAATCCATAACATGAACATAGTCACGAACATTGGTACCATCTGGTGTATTGTAGTCATCCCCAAAGATACTCAATTCATCCCGCTTGCCTTGCGCAACTTGAAGAATAATTGGAACTAAGTGTGTTTCTGGACCATGATCTTCACCGATCGTGCCATCAGGAGCAGCCCCAGCAACGTTGAAGTAACGGAGGGCAACAAATTTAATACCATAAGCTTTATCAGCCCAAGTCATCATTTCTTCCATCATTAACTTACTCAAGCCATATGGGTTAATTGGCTTTTGTGGGTCCGTTTCCTTAATTGGCATATGTTCTGGAACCCCATAAGTAGCAGCGGTTGAACTAAAGACAATATACTTAACATCATGATCATGCATCGCTTCAAGCAAAGTAATCATTCCACCAGTATTGTTATCAAAGTACTTCAATGGCTTACTCATTGATTCAGGGACAATTGAGAAAGCAGCAAAGTGAACAACTGCAGTAATATCTTCATTGTCAAAAATCTTGTCTAAGAATTGACGATCACGAATATCGCCTTCGTAAAACTTAGCCTTGGGATTAATTGCATCCCGGTGACCCGTTGATAAGTTATCAGCAACTACTACATCTTCGCCATTTTCAATAAGATCTTTTACCATATGGGAACCGATATATCCGGCACCACCAGCAACTAAAATTGACATCTTGTTTCCTCCTTGATCCAACTACAGCTTTCATAGTGATTGTAGCACAGTTTTACTGTTTCTAATTAGTAAAATTTAGTAAAAAATAAATAAAGTTTTTTGCAGATAATTTTATAGTGAAGATTTTAGCTGATTAAAATTAATCTGCTGCTCAAGGTACTTAAATAATAAGCCCTCTCTTAATCCGCTATTACTAAAACTAATCTCGTTAATTGATAATTGCCGGACAAGAGAGATGAGTGGTAAAAGCCCCCCGACAATTACATCTGCTCGCACCTTCGTAATTCCACGGATTCCTGCCCGTGTCTGCCGATCCGCCTCTAATAGCTGCCGCATAATCAAAAAGGCTTCTTCTGAACGCATTGTTAATCCATGAACCGGTCTGACTTCATCTGGATTAAGTGCTTGTTGCCACCGATATACCTTCGCCAATGCACGGTTGCATCCCCCGAGTGCCACAATCTTTGTTTCCCGCATCCGATTCAACCACAATTGTTGAGAGAGGACTTCATCAATTTTAACCATGGCATCAAATAAATCAGCCGGATTAATCTGATCTTCAAGGTGATAAGTTTGCGAAATACTGACGGAGCCGATCGGAATACTAACTGCTTCTTCTGCTTCCCCATTATTTACCGAGATTAATTCCATACTTGCTCCTCCAGTATCAACGATTATTCCCTTATTAATTGGAAGAGTCTGGTTAACTCCAACATAGTCAAGATATGCTTCTCGTTCCCCACTAATTACGTGAATTTCAAAACCGGTTTTTTGCTGGACCTTTTCCAGAAATTGCAGTTGATTTTGCGCTTGACGAACGGCGGCAGTTGCAACCGCAATAATTGTCAGATTCTTATTTCGATATCGATCACAAATTGCCCGAAATTCTTTTAAGGCATCAATAGTCCGCTTTACGGGAGTTGACTTCAGCATTTTTTCTGGCCCCATATTTGAAGCAAGGCGAACGTATCTTTTTTCGTATTGAACCGTTTCAAAGCTCCCGTTATCTTGAATTTTTGTTATTTTAAGCCGAACTGAATTCGAACCTAAATCAAGAATTGCCAAGTACTGCTCATTGCTCATAAATTACTCATCCTTTCGCTCATCTAAATGAAGATTGGGAACATGGCGAGTCAAAGTTTCAAAAACAGAAGAGAAATGTTTTTTGGCTTTTTTCTCCTTCTTCTCACGCGCATTTAATTTCATTGCTTGTTTGACAAAGTATTCTTGTGAATTGATTGGTGCGGCATCACCACGATCAATCCGTTCATAATGGTCTCCTACTAATCGACGAGCTTTAACATTATCCTTCCACATGACATCAAAAATATGAATTGCATGAGCTTTTGTGTCTGGCTGGGTAACGGGATACAATTCTTCAACCCGCCGATTAAGATTTCTCGTCATCATATCCGCACTTGCAAGGTAAACTTCCTCATGCCCATTACTCTTAAAGTAGTAGATCCGGGAGTGCTCAAGGAAACGCCCAATAATAGAATGCACTTCGATATTCCCATGCAGTTCTGGCAAATCGTTCCTTAAACAGGTAATGCCCCGAATTAATAACTCAACCTTAACTCCACTAGCAGCAGCAGCGTATAGACGGGCAATGATTTGCTTGTCAGACAAGGAGTTCATCTTCATCCGAATCAACGCTGGATTACCATTTTTGGCATTTTCAATCTGCTCATCAATTTTGGCATTAATAAATGTCCGGATTCCATCAGGAGATACTCGTAATTCATTGAAATAAGCTGGTCGAGCAAATCCTGACAGCATATTAAAGAGGTTCGTCATATCAATACCCAGTTCATGGTCACAAGTAAACAAGCCCATATCAGTATAAAAATGAGCTGTTACATCATTATAGTTACCCGTTCCTAGGTGCATATAACGCCGAAGACCATCCTCATCACGACGGATAACCAAGGCAACTTTACAGTGCGTTTTAAGGCCAACCAAACCGTAAATAACGTGGCACCCCATTTGTTCAAGTCGTTGTGCCCACCGAACATTATTTTGTTCATCAAACCGTGCTTTAACTTCAACCAAGACTGTTACTTGCTTCCCCTGTTGTGCGGCCATTCCGAGGTACTTAATAATCGGTGAATTGCCAGAAACCCGGTAAAGTGTCATCTTGATTGCTAAAACATCTGGGTCAATGGCTGCTTGATGAATAAAGTTAACCACGGCTTGAAAATTATCATAGGGATGCTGCATTAAATAGTCTTTCTGGCGAATTGAGGAAAAAATATTATGTTCCATGTCTAACGCTGGGTTGAGGTATGGCTTATATGGCGGATAGCGCAAGTCATCATGTCCATCAACCATCCCCGATAATTTTTTCAAGAAAGTTAAATCGACGGGACCATCTACTTCATACAGTGACCGTTCACTTACATGCAGATTATCAATTAACTGATCCTTTAACCATTCATCGATTGAAGCTGGAACTTCTAGGCGCGTCACCTGCCCGTGTTCTCGTTCTCGCAATTGTCGTTTGACGGCCCGGAGCAAATCTGACGTATCTTCTTCAGCAACGTCTAAGTCCATATCCCGCATAACTCGATATGATGCCGTAGCTAATATCTCATATCCAGGAAAAAGCGCGCTAAGGAATTCAGTAATAATTTCATCAATCAAAATGAAACTATTTTCTCCTGGCAGCCGGACTAACCGCTTATAAATTTCTGGAACACGGACTGTTGCAAATTTGATATCCGCTTCCTGTCGATCATCATGTGGTTCAATTTGTGGACGATGAACTTCTTGATCCCCTTCTAAAATTTCCTCTGTAACTGATTTACTTGTTGGCTGAATTTGCCGCCGCAGCTGAACAGCAATATTCAAGGAATTATTGGAGATAAAAGGAAACGGACGTGAAGCATCGTCTGCCATGGGAGTCAAAACTGGCATTAGCTCATCATTAAAATATCGACGAATAAATTCATACTGCTTCTCATCAAGTTTGGAGACACGAAGAATATGAATATTATTTTTTGCAAGGTCTGGGATAATTTGCTGATTGTAAACTTCATACCGTTGCTTAACCATTCGATGTTCTTTTTCATTCACTGCATCCAACTGTTCTTCTGGAGTTAAACCAGATGCGTCAGTAGTAGTAACATTGGCAGCAGCAAGTTTATGAAGAGAAGCAACCCGCACCATAAAAAATTCATCAACATTGCTTTGTGTAATTCCCAAGAAGTTAGCACGTTCTAACAAAGGATTGGCAGTATCAGTGGCCTCTCCAAGTACTCGTCCATTAAAGTCAATCCAGCTCAATTCCCGATTGACATAATTCTGTGGCTTATAAAACTCCTTATACATCTTAATGATTGCTCCTCTCAGTTAAGACCGGTTCAATTCCATATACATCCTTAAATAGTTGCGACTTTTTACTAAAAGACCACTTCTCAAGAACAAGGTCATCATTAGCGGTTGCTTTAATGATCAAACGGCTATCTCCTACTAACTTCAATTTAATACTTGAAATTTTTTGCAGCCGTGAATCATCTAATGCATCTACTAATCGCAAAATAGCAGCTAACTTTGCTACTGGCATCTGGATCTCATCATCGAGGTGGCGATAATGAGCTTGACTAATATCTGGAGACTCTGCACTATGATATCTGGCCACTTCAGCAATAATCCGATTATCTTTATCCGAAAGGCCGATCAAGGGATTAGCCTCCATAATATAAGCAGAGTGACGATAGTGTCCTCCTTGATTAATAAAATTACCAATATCATCAATTCTACTAGCAATTTCTAATAATAATCGCTCATGTTGACCAAGACGATGAATTGGGCGTAATTGGTCAAAAAACTGAAGAGAAAAGCGTGTTACAAAATCCAGGTGAGCTGAATCAACACCATATCGTGAAGAAATATTGTCGGCAGCTGTTCTGATCATTTCATTAATTTGACGTCTTGTTTTAGGATTAGCAACCCCAATTCCATGGGAAATCCCATCCATTGTTGAAATATCAGTTACATAAAGGCTAGCTGGTTGTATTAAGCGAACTGTTCGCGCCGTTACCAAATAATTTGGTAATAGTAATTCAAATTGCTGATCATCAATCTGAATATTCTTCATCAAACCATCTTTTACTGGTGATAAAATTTTTTGATAATCATCATGAAATTTGTCTAGTGGCACTTCAGCGATCTGCTGATCATTTGGCAAAAATAATTTATTGAGTGAGAGGGCATTTTGCACCATCATTACTGTATGCTTTTTCTTTGTTAATTCTGGCGTTAAATACTCTAATTTACTACTAATGTAATCTTGAATAATTTCAGTTGGATTGGTGGCAGTTTTGCGGAGACGGCCCACCAACTGACTGATTTTTGCATTACCAAGATCAATATCCCATGCACGTTCGAAGCTTCCATGGTGAAAATAAGCCAAGGTAGTCGAGCTAAGACCAATGCTCAAGAGATACATATTGTGTTTACTAAGTTTCTCAAAATCTGGCAGCAAAGTTAAAAGGTAACTCATTGACTGTGCCATTAGTTGGTTATTGTTTAACCATTCAATCTGTAACCCCGTCCGAACTTCTAACTGATCGGCCACATACCTAGTTGTAACTGGATCAAGGTCTTCCAAATCCCCATAAAATTTAACTGGTGTTGCCTGGTAGTCATTAATGATTTGTTTAAATCCTTCAATATTGTTAACAATTGCGGTCATATTTTCTGAATAATTAGCCACTTTAGCATTTCCGATATTTAACAGGCCCGATCGAACGCTATTTATCACTTTGAAAGTAGGTATCTCAATAATTCGTAAATTAACTTGATCGGGTTCAAGGTAAATAATCGCCGTTAAAGATTTTTTCACGTCAACTCACTCCTCATAATTACTACTATTCATAGAATACCATCTTCCTTTAAATGTCTCTACATTAAACCATTTAAGATCTTTTCGTCTATATTTAGGACTAAAATAAAATAGCAACTAATTTCCTGCCTAGAAACCAGTCACTATTATTCATTGATTAATTTTTAATACCATTCTATCTCAGCAATTGCATCAAGCTGCTCACCAACATCAATTTGATGGTAGGTTACCTTTTCATTGTTTTTTTGGAGCTTATTAACTTTGCTTTCCACAATTTCTCCATTGCGTACCTCTTGAAGATACTGCAAATTAAATCTCTTTATTTGACTTTCTCGTAAAAAATCACGTCCAAGCGGATCAAGAAGCCAATCAAAGTAACGCGCATTATTAACATGGTGATTAGCATCAAGGTCAAAATAACGAACTTGATAATTTTTCTTTATTACCGAAGCATTTTCATCCAATTTGTGAGGTCGTTTTAGACGAGGAATTCTTTTCGCAATCGGAGCATTAAACGGTTCAATTAAAGCTGGTGGAATTGATTGCATTCGTCGCGTCTTTAGATTCATAAACACAAAAATCGACCTAATTCGTGCATATTCAATCTGGTGTTCTTTATCCGTTATCCAAAAATCACGAACAGCAAAAAAGCGGTTGTAGGAAACAGCTTTTGTTCCTAAAATAATTGTTTCACCAAAAGAAGGTTGTTTTGCGGAAAGCTGTCCTTCATAGCCGCTAACTACCCACGTACCGCCAGTAGCTTGTATTTCTTCGGTTCCCATTCCTAAAGCCATACTATGCTCATCAGATACCATGGAAATCATACTTAATATCATACTCAAGCTTGGATGACTTGTTTCATCACACTCATAATATGTTAATAAGTGCGGCATTTCGAATATCTGTGCTTCTTGCTTTAACTCCATACTTTTCTCCTACAGTTGATGATATTGTTTATATAATTCCTGGCGTTTTATATTATTTTTCTTTGCTACCAGCTTAATTGCGGCATTAGTAGAAAGCCCATTTAAAATTTCCTTGTCAACTTGCTCTGTTAAAGGTAATTCAATATCATTATTATTCTTCTCTGTGGGGTGTTCATTCCCAGCTACTAGAATAACAAATTCTCCTCGTGGTTGGTGATCTTCAAACCAGGCAGTTACTTCAGCAAGCTTTCCCCGGGTAAACTCTTCATAGCGTTTAGTGAGTTCCCGTGCTAAAACAACCTGCCGTTCATCACCAAAAACTTCCGCCATCGTAGCTAAAGTCTTTTTTAAGCGGTGAGGAGCTTCATAAAAAATCATCGTCTCTTTACGCTCTTTCAATTGCTCCAGCACCGCTACTTGTTGCTGGTGTTTGCGCTCTAAAAAGCCAAAAAAGTAAAACGGTTGGGGAACTAACCCCGAAGCGATAAGAGCCGTTAACCCTGCATTAGCTCCTGGAAGCGGAATTACTGGCAAACCCTCTCTAACTGCCGCCGCTACCAATTCCTTGCCGGGGTCAGAAATCGAGGGCATCCCTGCATCACTGCACTGGGCAATCGAATAACCAGCTTTTAATTTCGCAATTAATTCTGGAACACGTTGTTCAGTATTATGCTCATGAAAACTAATTTGACGGGTTGATATATCAAAATGGTTTAATAGTTGCTGAGTATGACGCGTATCTTCAGCAGCAATCAGATCCACTTCTTTTAAGGTTTTAATTGCACGGAAAGTCATATCATCTAAATTTCCAATTGGTGTTGGAACCAAATATAAGCTTCCTGATTGATGATCATTAAAACTACTAATTTGCTGCATACTATCTCCTATTTTGTCATTCCTTGTTCATGTCCAAATATTGCATCTAAACAAAAAGTACAAGATTCATTAGGCTCAAGGCGTTTACCATAGTACTCACTACAAACATGAAATCCCTGTTGGTAAAGTTCTTTTAGATTTTGTCGTGATCCAGATAATTGATTTTCACTATGATGTGGCTGCTTTTCTTTAATCATCTGACGTAAATGCTTGTTTTCAATTGAAAGTTCCACATTTTCCTCAGAAATAGCAATAATTTTTGCCTGCAACTGTTCCATTTTATCAACCAAGTCCTGAGTCTGGTTCTTCACCTGCGCAAATTGTTCATAAAGATTATCTGAACTATATTCTTCACTCATCTTTTCGCCCCTAACTAATGCCTAAAACCTGCACAAGCCGAATCGTTAATTGTTCAACAATATTTTGAAAACTAATATTTTGTTCTAACATGTGACGAGTCTCTAACGTTAACTGACTAGCTGCTAACAATTGTTGAGGAGAATATTTTCTAACTACTTCTCCTATTTCCCTTAAATTATTATTAAAGTGAAGACGATTGGTAACTGTAATTCCCGAATTTACTATTAGAGTATCACGCCAAATTAAGGTAATTAGGTCCAAAACTACTTGCTGTTTATCGCGGTCGGTAGCTACTTTTTGCAGATTTGTCTGAACATCTACAAAGCCTAGCATCCCATTTCTAGTTGTATCTTGATACCACTGAATGACTCCTTTGATCGCACTCTCAAACCAATTATCTTCTTGCCATTGTTCAATCATTACGACGGAATCTGTAATCCCAACAGCAATCTGTTGTTGAGATGGTGGAATATTATGTTCAGTTAAAACTGTTAACAATGCATCTCGTTTTAATGGTGGTAGTTCAATCACCTGTGTTCGTGATCGAATCGTTGGTAAGACAGCACTTTTATTAGTCGTTAGCATAAAGATATAAACGCCAGCTCCTGGTTCTTCAATAAACTTAAGAAGACTATTTGCTGCACCGTTTGTCATTTTATCAGCATCTTTAATAATAAAAATTTTCTTATTGCCTTCTACCGCACTCTTAGAAAACTCTGCTTTTAAGTGGCGAATCTCATCAACCTTTATTTGGCGACCTTCTGGAGCAGCATAGACAATGTCAGGATGGTTTCCAGATAAAATTCGCTGACACTCGGCACAGGTTAAGTCTGGTTCATTGTCCTGGGGATGAAGACAAAATAACCGTAATGATAACCATTGGACAAGAGACATTTTTCCTGAACCACTTGGCCCAACAAACAGATAAGCATGAGCAAGCTCATTATTTGATAATATTTTTTGAAAACGAGTAATTATTGCTGGTTGTAATTTTTCTGCACGTGTTTGTCCCTGTTCAACCACCCATCTTCACCTACTTAAAATTTAATGAAGTCTTCTACTGGTAAGACAAAGACAGTTGCCCCACCAATCTTTACGTTGACAGGAAATGCCGAACCGCCTTCAACATCCATATGCATTTGCGATGTAACGTATTGTTCACGTGATTCAGCATTCTTTTTAATTACTGATAATACCTCTTGAACACGTTCATCCTCAATCCCAATTAAAAATGTCGCGTTTCCTTCACGAAGAAAGCCACCAGTTGTTGATAATTGAGTAACTTGAATATCAGCTTTATTAAATGCTTTTCGTAAACGATTGCTATCTTTTGATTGAACAATTGCAATAATCATTTTCATTATTAATCACCCTTTTTTATTAAAACAAATCTGAAAACCGGTCATGAATTGTTGCTTTTACA
Organism: Limosilactobacillus reuteri; assembly: GCF_003072625.1. Taxonomy (NCBI): domain Bacteria; kingdom Bacillati; phylum Bacillota; class Bacilli; order Lactobacillales; family Lactobacillaceae; genus Limosilactobacillus; species Limosilactobacillus reuteri. The sequence goes on along the minus strand of NZ_CP027805.1, from coordinate 386,532 downwards.
TCCTCAATCACTTTTTCCAATGGCTGGCTTGCATCAATCAACTTTATGCGTTCTGGATAATTCTGGTAGAGTTTTAAATAAGATTGACGAACAGTTCGATGAAATTCAAGCTTTTCTTCATCTAATCGATTAACTTGATTAGAACGATGCTCAGCAATCCGTTTTAAGCCAATTTCCGATTCAATATCAAGATAAATTGTCAACGCCGGCATTAGCCCATCAATCGCAAACTGATTAATTTGCCAAATTTCTTTTTCTCCAAGGCCCCGGCCAGCTCCCTGGTAAGCAATGGAACTATCCACAAAGCGATCACACAGAATAACTTTCCCTGCTTTCAGCCCCGGAATTATTTCTGAAACAATGTGTTGCCGACGAGCAGCAGCAAAAAGCAATGCTTCTGTCCGCCCATCCATATCGGTATTTTGACCATCAAACAGTACCTGGCGAATTTGCTCAGAGATCTTATTACCACCCGGTTCACGAGTATACATAACTTTTTCTGTGCCAAGCTGATCTTCCAATTCCCGTTGGATCTGTTGGATTACACTTGTCTTACCCGCGCCATCTGGTCCTTCAAATGATATAAATTTACCGTCCATTTCTCTCTCCTAGCGATCAATTACTCCATCATTTAATTTCCCGTGAACTTTAAATTTGCGAGCAATTTTATATAGGTATAAAAATTTCTGCTCTTGAATCCGGGAACGATAATGAAGTTCACTATTAACGTTTGCTTCATATACTGCCCGTTCAGTTTCACGTGCATGATCCCAACTAGCCTTCGTAGAGTATACTGCTTCTAGCAGACGTTGGTTTCGTTCACGTTCTACCTCTTTGGTCGGCCGCTTAAAAAACATTTTCTTACATCTCCGTTCGCCCTTGCACTGCTTTGAATAATGTCATCTCATCAGCATAGTCAATATCAGCGCCAACTGATAACCCATGCGCCAACCGAGTAACTTTAATTCCCGCAGGCTTAATTAGCTTAGCGAGGTAACCAGCCGTCAACTCACCATCAGATGAAGCATTCGTTGCAATAATAATTTCCTTTACTTCATCATCTTTCTTTAGTCGTTTAAGTAAACTTGTAATATTAATATCTTCTGGGCCTGTTCCTGCAACTGGAGAAATAACTCCATGAAGGACATGGTATAAACCATGGTATTCATGCATCCGTTCCATTGCCATAACGTCTTGTGACTGCTCAACAACTAGAATTTGCGAATGATCACGGGTCTTATCGCAACAAATTGGACAAGGGTCGTCTTCGGTAATATTGCCACAAATACTACAGTTATGAAGGTCCCTTTTAGCAGACAGAAGGGATTTAGCAAAGTTTGTTACATCGTCTTCTTGCATACTCAAAGTATAGAATGCCAGGCGAGTTGCAGTCTTTTGCCCGATTCCTGGCAACTTAGTATAGCTTTCAATTAATTTCGCTAATGGTTCTGGATATTGGATCACTTTTTACAACCCCATACCTTGCGTATATTTACCAAGCTTTTGTTGAGTAGCATCATTGACTTGTTTCATTCCGTCTTTCACAGCAGCAATTACCAAGTCTTGAAGCATATCAATATCATCTGGATCAACTGCTTCTGGCTTAATCTTTAAGTCAATTAATTGATTATCCCCGCTAAATGTAGCAGTTACCATATCATCTGGTGCTTTTCCAACAAATTCCTGTTTAGCAAGTTCTTCATGTTCAGCCATCATTTTCTTTTGCATTGCCTTAGCTTGCTTCATCATTTGTTGCATATTCATTCCACGCATCATAATATCATCATCCATCCTTTTTCTTAATTATCTTCTACTTTAACAATATCACTACCAAATAGCTTCTGTGCTGTTGCTACTTGGTTATCTTCTTGAGGTGACGTTTCTTCAGTCAGTGCTTCATCTTCTGGTGGTAGCAGTGGTTCTTCCATTGGTGCCGGTGTGGCCACAGGAGTTTGCCCGCTTCCTTCAGTAGTTTGTGGCTTTTGTTTAGTAGGCTGCGGCTTTTGCTGATTCTTACTAAAACCATGATCTTTAATAAAATCTTGCCGAATTTTTGGCCACTTATCCTTAGGTACAAAAACAACTTGCCGTTCATTCCCAGTTAAACGTTGCAAAGCACTTTCCATATTCTTTAACAACGTTGTATCATCAGCGGCTTGCTGGAATAAGAACGGATAATCAAAAGCAACAATTATTCCCACGGCACTAGCGGCAACCGGTTGTGAAACGTGAAGTAAGGACCGCTGTGGCACCGACAATAGGTTCAACATATCTCCCCATAACTCACGAACATTTATTAAATCTTGACGAGTCGCATTTTCTAACACTGGGTAAATCTTATTGAGATTAACCTGCACTTTCTTTTGTTGTACTCGTGGTTGCTCATTTTGTTGCCGAGGTGATGGTCGATTAGCCTTTATCGGCGTATTCTGCAACTGTTTTACTGTTTGTTGCAATTGCTGTATCTCTTGTTGTAATTTTTCAATCGTCTTAGTAGCTTCAGCATTTGTATCCGCAGAAACTGCTGGTGCCGATTGACTATTCTTTTGTGGTTCGATTTGTGCAAGTTTTATTGTAAGAACTTCCAAATACACATCTGGATGAGTCGTAAAACGCATCTCTTCTTGAATATTATTTAGTTCATCGATCATTCGGTATAAGGTCGCTGAAGAAGCAAGTTGGACTATTTCTTCAAAGTCTTCCTGCTTTAGACCTGTACTTTCAACACTAATCAAGCTTGGTGATTCTTGGTACAACAGAATATCACGAATAAAGGAAATCAAGTCCTCAATGAACCGCTGACCATCTTTTCCCTCATCCAAAATATCTTTCATGGTATCAAGAGCGGTCGCCCCTTCATGCTTACTAATTTCCAAAAAGTACTTCTTTAATAATTGTTTAGTAACACTTCCTGTAACTAGTAAAGCATCATCCAACTTTACCTCATTATCACTGAAAGAAAGCACCTGGTCAAGAATACTCAACGCATCCCGCATTCCTCCTTCAGCGGCATTTGCAATTACCCATAATGCTTTTTCATCATAAGTAACTTCCTTTTGCTCAAGGATATATTTCATTCGATCAAATGCATCTTCTGCTGAAATTCGTCGAAAATCAAATCGCTGAACCCTTGAGATAATTGTTAAAGGAATTTTATGGGGTTCTGTAGTTGCAAGAATAAAAATTACATTGGATGGTGGTTCTTCAAGCGTCTTTAGTAATGCATTAAAGGCCCCCGTTGAAAGCATGTGAACTTCATCAATTATATAAACCTTGTAATCCGCTTGGGTAGGGGCATATTTTGCCTTGTCCCGAATATCCCGAATCTCTTCAACTCCATTATTAGAAGCCGCATCGATTTCAATTACATCATTTAATTGTCCGTTCGTAATTGCTTTGCAAATCTCACACTCATTACATGGTTCGCCATCCTTAGAGTGATGACAATTAACCGCTTTAGCAAAAATTTTTGCCGCTGAGGTTTTACCAGTACCACGTGGACCAGCGAACAAGTATGCATGGCTTATCTGGTGAGTGATAATGGCGTTTTTTAGGGTTCTTGTAACAATCTGTTGACCGACAAGATCATCGAATCGCTGTGGTCGCCAGACACGATATAATGCCTGATAACTCATCGCTAGACTCCCTTTCTGAATTTAAAATACTATAAAATATTATACAAGGAATTAAGCACATAAAGTAGTTAAAATCCATTTTAACTAAAATTTAAAAATAAAAAAAGACCCGCAACAAATTATTACGAGTCAGCTTAATTATCAATAAAACTTAGAGCACAAGGTATATCATACTTAGTGCTGCTTCCTTCCAGACCTGACACGGTTCGTAAGCATACCCTTGCTCTAAGGCCTTACGGCAAATAGTATAATACACTATTTTTCTTTAAATTACTAGGGGTTAGTCTTATTTTTTCGGCGGGCTTCTTTCCGGCGGCGACGAATTTCACGGAAAAAGTTTTTTAGCATTTGACTACACTCATCCCTTAAAATACCAGAATGGACATTAACTTGATGGTTCAAACGTGAATCACTTAATAGATGGTACAAGCTATCAACTGCTCCTGCTTTCGGATCAGTGGCACCATAATAAACATTTTTTATTCGTGCATTGATAATGGCACCGCTACACATAATACAAGGTTCTAACGTAACATATAAATCACAATCTTCTAAACGCCAACTTCCTAAATTCGTGCATGCTTCCATAATTGCAAGCATTTCTGCGTGATAGGTAACATCTTGAAACTTTTCACGCATATTATGGCCACGTCCGATTACCTGCCCATCATGGACAACAATCGCACCAATTGGTACTTCATCTAAAATTCTGGCTTGTTTTGCTTCTGCAATAGCCATCTTCATAAATTTTTGTTGTTCAGATAATGATGAATTAATTTTTTCCATTCTTTTTCTCCAACTACTTAAAATTACCCTGCTTTTCAGTGTATAATAATAGATTAGTTTTTCAAATTAATTTTATTAATCACCTGCTTAGGCATTTTATCAAAAAAAGTTTCACAGATGTCAATCGCCAGTTCAAGTACTATATATTGTGTTTCACTATTTCACAAGCACGAAATATAGTGCTTTTTTAATTGATTTTTTCTGATTCACCGTTATACTAGAAAACATCGACTAATCGTTTAGGAGGCCTCGTGAAGATGGTAACTGTATTTTCAAAAAATAATTGTATCCAATGCAAAATGACAAAACGTTTCCTTGAACAGCACAAAATTTCATTTATTGAACACAACATCGATGAACAACCGGAATACATATCGCAACTTAAGTCGGAGGGTTTTATGGCGACTCCAGTTGTAAAGCTTCCTAATGGTCAAGCTTTTTCTGGCTTTCGTCCTGACCAATTAAACCAGCTTGCCTAAGTTTAAATAAACTAATATTTTGTCAGGCATCAATTCGCTATTGGTGTACTGGCTTCTTTATTGACATAATCAAATTAATTCAGAAAGTGAGTTATTAATATGGCGTTATCTGATATCGATATGACCAAAGTTAAATATTACGATTATAACAACGAAGTAAATATCCCCAAAAACGGACAAATTCAACTAGATAAAGATAAATTGGCCTTAGAAGACTTTATCAAAAATAATGTTGAGCCAAATACCAAAAGATTTCCTTCATTAAAAGAGCGCTTTCAATGGTTAGAAGAAAATGATTATATTGAAGAATCTTTTATGAATAAATATAGTGAAGCGTTCATTGAAAAGCTTTACGATTATTTAAAAGCACAAAACTTCCACTTCCATTCTTTTATGGCTGCTTACAAGTTCTATGCCCAATATGCCTTACGGACAAATGATAAAGAGTACTACCTTGAAAACTATATTGATCGGGTCGCAATGAATGCTCTTTACCTTGCTAACGGTGATGAAGAACTAGCAATGCAGCTCGCTGATGAAATCATCCATCAACGTTACCAACCCGCAACGCCAACCTTCCTTAACGTTGGGCGTAAACGCCGGGGAGAATTCGTCAGTTGCTTTGCGATTCAAACAACGGACGACATGAATACCATTGGTCGAACAATCAATTCTGCCCTCCAACTTTCTAAAATTGGTGGTGGTGTTGGAATCAATTTAAGCAACCTTCGTGAAGCTGGTGCCCCAATCAAGAAAATACAAGGTGCTGCTAGTGGAGTTGTTCCCGTAATGAAGCTGTTAGAAGATAGTTTTTCCTATTCCAATCAACTTGGACAGCGGCAGGGAGCTGGAGTCGTTTACCTTAGTGTCTTCCATCCTGATATTATTGAATTCTTAGGAGCAAAAAAGGAAAACGCTGATGAAAAGATTCGCTTAAAGACCCTTTCTCTCGGAATTACGGTTCCTGATAAGTTCTATGAATTGGTAGAACAGAATGCTGATATGTACTTGTTTAGCCCCTACGATGTTGAACGAGTATATGGGAAGCCATTCTCCTATGTCGATATCACAAAAGAATATGATAACTTAGTGGCAAACGATGATATTCGCAAGAAGAAAGTTAATGCCCGTGACTTAGAAGATGAAATCAGCAAACTCCAACAAGAATCAGGCTATCCTTACATTATCAACATTGATACAGAAAACCGGGATAATCCGATTAATGGAAAAATCGTGATGAGTAATTTATGTTCAGAGATTGCTCAAGTACAGGTACCAGCGCAAGTAAATGACGATCAATCGTATTCAGAAATGGGAATTGATATCAGTTGCAACCTTGGTTCAACCAACATTGCTAACATGATGGAAAGCCCTGACTTCGGTAAATCAATTAAGGCAATGATGCGGGGACTAACCCGAATCAGTGACGTAGAAGACCTAGATGTCGTCCCAACTATTCAAAATGGAAATCGGCTTGCCCATTCAGTTGGCTTGGGTGCCATGGGATTACATAGCTACCTCGCTAAGCACCATATTCAATACGGAAGTCCAGTTGCAATTGAATTTACAGGCGTGTACTTTATGCTCTTAAACTATTGGTCATTGGTAGCATCAAATGAAATTGCCAAAGAGCGACAAGAAACTTTCCATGATTTTGAGAATAGTAAATATGCGGATGGTTCCTACTTTGACAAATATGTCACTAAGGATTGGGGTCCACAATCAGATGTTGTTAAAGGTCTTTTTAAAGGTATTTTCATCCCTGGAATTGAAGATTGGAAGAAATTGAAAGAAAAGGTGATGAAAGATGGTCTTTATAACCAATATCGTCTTGCTGTAGCGCCAAATGGTTCAACTTCTTACATTAATGACTCAACTGCTAGTCTGCATCCAATCATTAATCGTGTTGAAGAACGGCAGGAAAAGATGATCGGTAAAATTTATTATCCTGCTCCATACCTTTCAAACGATACAATGCCCTACTATCGTTCAGCTTACGATATGGATATGCGAAAGGTCATTGATACATATGCAGCTGCACAACAGCACATCGATCAATCCCTTTCAATGACCCTCTTTATGCGATCAACAATTCCTGCAGGCCTTTATGAATGGAAGAATGGACGTACAGATAAAATGACTACCCGTGATTTAAATATCTTACGGCACTATGCCTACAAACGCGGTATCAAGTCAATTTACTACATTCGAACATTTACTGATGATAGCGGTGAAATTGGCGCAAACCAATGTGAAAGCTGTGTTATCTAAGCCTAATCAGAATTTGATTTAAACGTTGGGCACTGGTAAACTTGTTATTATGTATACAAATGGCTTTTGGTATCTTAATTTATTAAAAGCAACGTATTTGGAGGAGCTCAGTCAATGAAACTTGAAGAATTTAAACCTGTAAATCAATATAAAGCAATCAACTGGAATGAAGTTTCCGACATGATCGATAAAGCTACCTGGGAAAAGCTAACAGAACAGTTCTGGCTTGATACCCGGATTCCTGTTGCCAATGATATGGATGATTGGCGTGAATTAGATGATGATCATCAATGGACTGTCGGACATGTTTTTGGTGGTCTAACCCTTCTAGATACTGTCCAATCAGAAGCAGGATTAACTGCCCTTAAAGAAGATGTTAAAACTCCTCATGAAACAGCTGTTCTTAACAACATCCAATTTATGGAATCAGTTCACGCTAAAAGTTACTCAACTATTTTCTCTACTCTTAATACCCCAGATCAAATCAAAGAAATCTTTGAATGGTCCGATACTGAAGAATATTTGCAAAACAAGGCTGTCAAAATTGCAAACATGTACCTTGATCCAAGTCAAGATCCACTAAAAAAGAAAGTAGCCAACGTTTTCCTTGAGACTTTCTTATTCTATTCTGGTTTCTACACTCCCCTTTATTATCTTGGTCACAACAAGTTAAATAACGTGGCCGAAATCATTAAGCTAATTTTACGGGATGAATCAGTTCATGGGACATATATTGGATACAAGTTCCAAGTCGGATTGCGTGATCGAACGGAAAAACAACAACAAGATATGAAGGATTGGATGTATAATTTCCTTTATGAACTATATGATAATGAAGAAAAATATACTCATCTCCTTTACGATCAAGTTGGTTGGACAGATGATGCATTAACCTTCATCCGTTACAATGCTAATAAAGCGCTTATGAACCTTGGCCAAGATCCGCTATTCCCTGATACTGCTTCTGATGTTAACCCAGTTGTTATGAACGGGATTTCTACCTCAACCTCTAACCATGATTTCTTTAGCCAAGTCGGCAATGGATATCGCATGGGTGCCGTTGAAGCAATGAATGATAGCGATTATAACGTTAAAGATCCAAACGCTGGAAAAGATCTTAATGCACGCGATTAATAAAAAAGTCACCATTTTTGGGTGGCTTTTTTATTAGGCTCTTCGTCAAGAAGTACTGATGAGAAAATAAAATAATTTTACTAAGCAGCTTGTGCCTGGACTTTGGCATGAGCTGTTTGTTTATTTCGCCAAGTTATTGCGATATAGGTATTTGGTAATGCAAGAAGAATTCTAATCCGGAAATTAAAGAAATTACGAAAGCCATAAGCAGTTCGTTTAATAACTTTAATTTTATTATTAGTTCCTTCAACAGGACCGTTTGTATAGGTGTCATATTTGAAACTATTATAGATTTCTTGTTTATGACTACGAAGGGTACGCTGAACTTTCTGTAGTGCTTGTGGAAGCTGTGTCCATTTAATTACGAGTAAGTTTTTTAATTCTTTCTTACTACGATGAGCAATCGCTATAATTAAGTCTTGATAGTATTCATAAGCTTTTTTTAATTCATTATCAAAACTTAGGAGACGGTGAATAACTTCAACATCGGTTAATTGAGCGTAACTAAAGTTACGTCTTAGCCAATAATTATTATATTTAAGCTCATTAGCAGGTGTTAAGAGTAATTTCCAAAAATGCTTAAGTGCACGCCACTCATGAGTGGCAGCACCAGCGCGATTCATTACTTGAATCCTGATTTTATTTAATGCACGATACGCTTGAGCAACGATGTGAAAATGATCAGCGATAATTATAGCGTGAGGGAAGAGTTCATGAATTAAGTGACGATATGGAGTGTATAAGTCAACTGTTACTGTTTGAACTGCTAGGCGTGCTGAACGGTCATATCGAAGAAAGTAGTTCCGCAAATAACTATTTTTTCGTGACAGGATAATGTCAAGTGTCCGTTTATTTTCAATGTTCATTAGAATCATACTCATTCCACTGGGCGCAAAGCGACCAGATTTAAAATCATCAAAAGCAATATGGCGAGGCAACCAATGATAGTTAGGCTTGAAAAATTGATCAAGGTTTGTAATGACTCGTCTAATTGTCCAGTCAGAGACATTTAGTTCTTTGGCTAAATCACTTTGTGATTCATTTTTCGTCAGAAGCATCATGGCTCGTTGTTTTATCGCTAAAGAAATATGATCATGATAATTAATATCTCTAACAGCCGCTAATTTAGTAATTACTTCAGGACAAGAAGAGGAAACTTTACAGATATATTTTTGCTTTTTAATCGACCAGATTGTTGGTTTAAAGTGAAGCTCTGGTCCCAAGCAATTAACTGTTTTATAGCCATTCTTACACATTAGCTGTCCACATCGTGGGCAATGCATAGGATAAGTTTGGATGAGATGGACAATGATTTGATTAGGTTGATCTTCAATTGGATTATCAAAGTTCTTTTCATCTAGTTTGAGATAGGGATCTTTAACTCCTAAGATAGTTCTGATAGAATTGTTCATGAAAGATGGTCCTTTCTTAACGAAGACGGGGTCCAACCATCTTTCGCTTTTTTATTTTAAATTTTAAACAAATAAAGCACTGATGTTAAATCCATCAGTACTTAAAATTGTAGAGCCTTTTATTATTCTCAACAATAATCTTCCAGCGATTAGTTAATTTAATAACTATCTAAGTTCAATCAATATATTATCCTTTATATTCATTTGTGAAGTGTGTTTCAATCGATGATAGTTATCGAATCTATCACCTCTTAGTCTTAAAAATAATACCAATGTTTTTTGCTGTTATATAACTATTGCAAAGACAATATTGTAAGCGAATTCACAAAAATAACCATTGTTTAAATGTTCACAAATGTATTTACAAAACAAAAAAATGTAGTAATATTATGCATGTTCAAATGTTAACAAAGAAAAGAATTGAAAAAGGAGATTTCAATTATGCCTGCTAACAACAAAAAACAAGTTGAAAAAAACGTATTAACTGAAAAAGAAAAAAAGCAAAATGCGCAAAAATTAGTTGATGACATAATTGCCAAAAGTGAAGCAGCTTTTGAACAATTACGTTACTACTCACAAGAACAAGTTGATAAAATTTGTCAAGCCATGGCCTTAGCTGCTGAAGAACACCACATGGACTTAGCTATTGATGCAGCCGAAGAAACTGGTCGTGGGGTTGCCGAAGATAAGGCTATCAAGAACATCTACGCAAGTGAATACATTTGGAACAAAATCCGTCATGATAAGACTGTAGGAATTATCGAAGACAGCGATGAAAACCAAACTATCACTATTGCTGATCCACTTGGTATTATTGCAGGTATCGTTCCGGTTACTAACCCTACTTCAACAACGATCTTCAAATCAATCATTAGTGCTAAGACACGGAATACAATTATCTTCTCATTCCACCGTCAAGCCATGAAATCTTCCATTAAAACAGCTAAGATTTTACAAGAAGCTGCTGAAAAAGCCGGTGCACCAAAGAACATGATTCAATGGCTTCCTGAAAGTAGCCGTGAAAATACAAGTGCATTGTTACAACACCCTAAGACTGCTACTATTTTAGCAACTGGTGGTCCTTCATTAGTTAAGGCTGCCTACAGTTCAGGTAATCCTGCTCTTGGTGTTGGTCCTGGTAACGGTCCAGCTTACATTGAAAAAACTGCTAATATTGAACGTTCTGTTTACGATATTGTTCTTTCTAAGACTTTTGATAACGGAATGATCTGTGCTACTGAAAACTCAGTTGTTGTTGATGAAGAAATCTACGACAAGGTAAAAAAAGAATTCCAAAAGTGGAACTGTTACTTCTTAAAGCCAAATGAAATTGATAAGTTCACTGAGGGCTTCATCGATCCTAAGCGTCACCAAGTTCGTGGACCAATTGCTGGTCGTTCAGCTAATGCCATCGCTGATATGTGTGGAATTAAAGTTCCTAAAAACACTAAGGTTATTATCGCCGAATATGAAGGGGTTGGTGACAAGTACCCACTTTCAGCTGAAAAGCTTTCACCAGTATTAACAATGTACAAGGCCACTTCACATGAAAATGCCTTTGATATTTGTGCTCAATTATTACACTACGGTGGTGAAGGTCACACTGCAACTATTCACACCCTTGATGATAATTTAGCAACTAAGTACGGTCTTGAAATGCGTGCTTCACGGATCATTGTTAACTCTCCATCTGGTATCGGTGGTATTGGTAACATTTACAACAACATGACCCCATCACTTACTTTAGGTACCGGTTCATACGGTGGTAACTCAATTTCTCACAACGTTACTGATTGGGATCTCTTAAACATCAAAACAATTGCAAAGCGGCGTGAAAACCGTCAATGGGTTAAGATTCCCCCAAAAGTATACTTTCAACGCAACTCACTAAAAGAATTGCAAGATATTCCAAACATTAACCGAGCATTTATCGTTACTGGTCCTGGAATGAACAAGCGTGGTTACGTTCAACGTGTTATCGATCAATTGCGTCAACGTCAAAACAACACTGCCTTCTTAGTATTTGATGACGTTGAAGAAGATCCATCAACAAACACTGTTGAAAAAGGTGTTGCCATGATGAATGACTTCAAGCCGGATACAATTATTGCCCTTGGTGGTGGTTCACCAATGGATGCTGCTAAGGCAATGTGGATGTTCTATGAGCACCCAGAAACTTCATGGTATGGGGTTATGCAAAAGTACCTTGATATTCGGAAGCGTGCTTACCAAATCAAGAAGCCTACTAAGTCTCAACTTATTGGTATCCCTACTACATCAGGTACTGGTTCAGAAGTTACTCCATTTGCGGTTATTACCGATTCAGAAACTCATGTTAAGTACCCACTTGCTGACTACGCCTTAACTCCAAACATTGCGATTGTTGACTCACAATTCGTTGAAACTGTCCCAGCAAAAACTACTGCTTGGACTGGACTAGATGTTTTATGTCACGCTACTGAATCATATGTTTCTGTTATGGCAACTGACTACACTCGTGGTTGGTCACTTCAAACCATCAAGGGTGTTATGGAAAACCTTCCTAAGTCAGTTCAAGGTGATAAGCTAGCTCGTCGTAAGATGCACGACTTCTCAACAATGGCCGGTATGGCATTTGGTCAAGCCTTCTTAGGAATTAACCACTCCCTTGCTCACAAGATGGGTGGAGCATTCGGTCTTCCTCACGGTTTGCTTATCGCTATTGCAATGCCACAAGTAATTCGCTTTAACGCAAAACGTCCACAAAAGCTTGCTCTCTGGCCTCACTATGAGACTTACCATGCAACTAAGGACTACGCTGACATTGCACGGTTCATTGGTTTGAAAGGTAACACTGATGAAGAATTAGCTGAAGCATATGCTAAGAAAGTTATCGAACTTGCTCACGAATGTGGTGTTAAGCTTAGTCTTAAGGACAATGGTGTTACACGTGAAGAATTTGATAAGGCTGTTGACGATCTTGCTCGCTTAGCTTACGAAGATCAATGTACTACTACTAACCCAGTTGAACCACTTGTTAGCCAACTCAAGGAATTACTTGAACGTTGCTACGATGGTACTGGCGTTGAAGAAAAATAATCCAGCGTATAATTAAAAATTAAGACTTTTCTCCTATTAAAAATACCCTCGATATCTAACTGTCGAGGGCCTTTTATTAATTTCCGATAAATTAATTTACTTCATTATCACCAGATTGTGTTATTAAGCGGAGCACATTTTCTGCATCATCATTTTGATGTAAGGGTTCTTCACCCTTATCTTCACCATTAAGTTCATTATCACCTGCATCAGTCTTTAGGAAATAACCATCAACAGTTGTGTTTGTGACCGTATTATTACCAGATTGATTATTAACAGTATATCGTCCCTGAACTGTTAAATCATGCCCTGTGAAGTTACCTGACGAGAGTTTTGTACTTCCTCCACGTAATGTAACTTGACGGTATTCAACCTCGCCTGCGCCACTGTTAACATCAATATTGTCCATCTTAACTTGAGAAACTGTTAGATCACCACTCTCTAAATGAATACGACCAGCTAAGGCTTGATCATGTGGGATAGTCACAATGATTAAACCTTGGTGGGGCTGATAATCATTAAAGTTAAAGACAAGCGGAAAGCCACCAGTTTGGCGAATTGAAGCAACGTTATTATGAACAGTTACAGCCGGAGTATGCTTGCTTATACCAGAATAAGTAATCTGATATTTTTTGCCTTCACGAACTATTACATTAGCCGTCGATGCTGAGATATAAATCCGTTCAAAAGCTTTATTAGTACTTATTGTTTTAGTGTGAGAATGAAAGATTGCTGGACGATTATTCTCAAAATAAACAGCCTTGTTACCATTATTAAAGAAGCCTATTCCAAGGAGAATTACTCCTAAGATTAAAACAATTACTCCCACCTTAAATACTTTTTTCATTTACTTTTTCCTCCTTGCCTGCACTTTTGCATAAATGAACTTAGCAAAGTTCGCAATCCCTTGAACAATAACTCTGATTAACCAGTAAATTAAAGGTAAACAAACAAGGAATAAGCCGATCAGTGTCAATCCTAAGCCAAAATAAAATAGTCCGCTGAACAGGTTTATTGCAATTAAACCAATTCCAATATAAATAGATACGATCGCTATGGCAGCAACCCCAAAGATTAAAGCAACTATTCCAACAATCAAACTTAAGGCGACTCCCCCGGCTGCCAATAGTAGTACTAGTAAGGCAATTCCTAGTCCAAAAGTTATCGGTGATGTAATAATCGCTACTAGTACCCACCAAAATACACGCCAACTAGAATGAGGCGAAGCAGGGTGTCCTTCTTTGATTGACTCATTATTCGCTTTAATTGAATAATCGGCTAATATCTTATGGCTTAACTGTCGTGGTGTGCCTAACCTTTTCTCAATTGCTGTTCGGGTTTCTAGTCCAGCATCTGCAATATACTCATCATAAAATTCTAAGGCATCATTTCGTTCTTCATCAGTCAATTGCCTTAAATATATTGATAAATCATTGATATATTTTTGACGTTCATTCATCTTTATCTTCTCCCTCACCTAACCCATAAAAAATACCATCTAAACTATTTTTATAATCATTCCATAACTTACGAATACGTTGTAAGTGTTCCTTGCCGGCCTCTGTAATTTGATAATAACGGCGATTGCGTCCCTGATAAGGCTGATCATAAGTTGTTAAATAGCCATCTTTCTTTAACCGGCGTAAAACGGGATACATTGTTGATTCGGAAATGGTAATAGCTGATTGCATTCGCTGGGTTAGGGCATACCCATAATAATCTTTGTGTTCAAGAATTGCTAAGACCATCCCATCGAGTAAGTCTGCTGTAATTTGAATCTTCATTCTATCCCTCCTTTTTAATCAGTAATATTATATGGAATATAATATAATAGTTGGATATAGTATACAAGTATTATTTAAAAATAAATTAAATATCCCTGTGTCATCTCATAAAAGAACTAAGCATATAATCTGTTTGATATAATTATAATTGAAGTTATCCCCCCCTAGAACTAGAAAGAGGTCTATTTTATGTTAAAAGAATTCAAAACATTCATTGCCCGTGGTAGCGTTATTGACATGGCAGTTGGGATAATTGTCGGTGCAGCTTTTACATCAATCGTAAAATCATTAGTTAATAACCTTATCAACCCCCTTATTGGCCTATTTATTGGTCGAATTGACTTATCTAACCTTGTCTTGAAAGTCGGCGACGCTCAGTTTAAATACGGAAGTTTTCTTAATGCGGTCATTAATTTCCTAATTATTTCCTTTGTCGTTTTCTTAATGGTAAAGGCAATCAACACTTTCCGCAAAAAAGAAGACAAAAAAACAGAGACTCCAAGTGAAGAAGTTATGTATCTCAAAGAAATTGCTGAACTTCTAAAAAAGAATAAAGAATAATAAAAATGCTGGTTAAAAGTTTTTAATCAGCGTTTTTATTATTGTATAATATTTTTATTTTTATACCTTATTATTGGAATCGAATTTATATACTTTTTACTATAATGGTAGGACAACAAAAGAAGTGATAATTATGTTTAAAAAGAAAAATTGTCCTACGTCAAATAACCACAAAGATGCAACTAATGCATACCAAAAGAGTTATAATCAGGCAGTTAAAGATTATAAAGCACTAGAACCTTTCCGGAAGTATCCACAACGAATTATTAATGTCACCAATAAGTTTATTAAAGGTAAGATGCATGCTCTTCGTGACTATGTTGACGGGTATGAAGATGCTAAGCAACAACTTTCCCAAAATTAGTAAAGCATTACCAATTATTGTAAATAACTTCAACTGCTAACCACACCGTGTAATACTTTTTCGAATGTTGCTATTCATCATTCATTAGTTCAATCTGCGTTTATTAACGTTTACCTAGGCCCTAAGGAGGGATATCTCATGTTATTTAATGTTATTTTTTGGATCTTAGCTATTTGGTTTGTCATTAATGTTATTTGAATGTGGTTCCAGCTTAATAATCAAATACTACAAAAGACTTTCGCTTGGATCAATGTTTGTGCAATTGTTATCGGTTTCTGGGTTTATTATGGTGTATCACACGATGCAAGCGCAATTAATGGGTGGTTTATTGCTATGAACTGGGTTAACATTGCGATCGCTGCTATTCAATTCTACTTTGGTTACCGTACAAGTGACGATAGCACTACTCACCCTGCAAAGTAGGCTTGTTGACTTTTTTGAACTTTCCTATTTCTAAAATTTTTGCACACATCATAAAATAGCTCCTCATTATTAAATAATAGGGGCTATTTTCGTATTATAAAGGAATATCTTATATGGGATCCCAAACAAAAAAGAGTTACGAAAAATTGCTTCTCGTAACTCTTTCTTATTTAATAATTTAAGACTACTTAAGGGTAACAGTAGCACCAGCGGCTTCAAGTTTTTCCTTGATGTCGTTAGCTTCGTCTTCCTTAACGTCTTCCTTGATAGCTGATGGAGCACCATCAACAAGGTCCTTAGCGTCCTTAAGACCAAGACCAGTAATGTCCTTAACAGCCTTAATAACCTTAACCTTAGCTGAACCTGGTTCAGTTAATTCTACAGTGAAGCTGTCCTTAGCAGCAGCGTCGCCACCAGCAGCACCTGCAACTGCAACTGGAGCAGCAGCAGAAACGTCGAATTCCTCTTCGATAGCCTTAACTAAGTCGTTAAGGTCAGAGATTGATGCTTCCTTTAATGAAGCAATGATAGCATCCTTATCAAAAGCCATGTTTATTTCCTCCAATATTTAGGTAATTAAATTTATATTTATATTGTATTGATATACGGCAATTATGCGGCTTCGTCTTCCTTGTCGGCAATAGCCTTGACTGCGCGAGCAATCTTCCGCATTGGATCTTGTAATGCAGATGCAAGCATTGACAACAGTTCTTCGCGACCTGGCATATTTGCGTATTCGTTGATTTCGTCAAGAGTCTTAACACTCTTTTCGATGAAACCACCCTTGATTTCAAGAGCGTCGTGGTCATCAGCGAACTTCTTCAAGATCTTAGCTGGAGCAATTGGGTCTTCGTCAGAGAAGGCAACAGCAGTTGGTCCAACAAAAGTAGAACGAAGATCTTCGTAGTCAGTACCTTCAACAGCACGATCAAGAATCTTGTTCTTGATAACTGACATTTGGATACCAGCATCACGAAGTTGCTTACGTAAGTCAGTAACTTCCGCAACAGTTAAACCACGGTAATCTACAACGATAGCACTTTGAGCTGCATTAAGCATATCAGTAGTTTGCTTAACGATTTCAGCTTTCTTAGCAATAGCTGCTTCACTCATGAATTTTCACCTCCTGCAATGTTTTTTTGATCGGATTTATAAAAAAATCCCTATGACCGCAGACATAGAGAAGGAACTTTCATTTCTTCCTCGGCAGGCATTCGATTAAGGCTTTCGCCACCTGAGTCTTAGGCAGAGTCATATTTAATCAACTGTTACAGTTTAACATATTCTCTGAAGTTCTGTAAAGGGACTTTTTATAATTCTTTTTGAGTTGCTACCCATTTAGCAATAGCATCTAAAATTCGTTCGCTTGCATGCCCATCCCCATAAGGATTCTGTGCCTCACTCATCTTATTATATTCTTCAGGACTATTTAATAGGGACGATAACTCTTTCGTTACATTATTAAATTGCGTCCCGATCAATTTAAGAGTTCCAGCAGTTATCCCTTCCGGTCGCTCTGTAGTATCACGCAAAACTAGAACTGGTTTATGAAGTGCTGGTGCTTCCTCTTGAACCCCGCCCGAGTCACTCATCACAAGTAAAGACTTACTCATAATGTTATGGAAATTAACAACATCTAATGGCGAAATCAAATGAAAATGATTATCGTTTCCAAAAATTTTATTAGCAACCGCTTGAACTTTAAGATTCAGATGAACCGGGTAAATAACGTCAATATCATTCCGTTGATCCACAATCTCTTTAATCGCCTTAAAGGTTTCTTCCATCGGTTTACCCCAATTTTCTCGCCGATGCATAGTAAGTAAAATAATCTTCTTGTCGGGATCAATTTCGTCTAATACTTGGTGATGATACGAATGATCAATCGTATACCGCAAAGCATCGATGGCAGTATTTCCCGTCACTATAATTCCATGCAGATGATTTCCCATTTTGAGATTGTTAGCACTTGTTTGGGTGGGAGCGAAATATAAATCAGCAAGATCATCAATCATTTGCCGGTTCATCTCTTCTGGATAAGGCGAATATTTATCCCATGTTCGCAAACCAGCTTCGACATGACCAATAGCAACCCGATTATAAAAGGCAACTAAAGCTGATGCGTAGGCTGAACTAGTATCGCCATGAACTAGCACAATATCTGGTTGCTCTTTTTGAATAATCGGTTCAAGCTTTGCCATCGTTTCAATTGTAATTTCCGTTAATGTTTGTCTAGGACGCATTATTTTCAAATCATAATCAGGGGTTATTTTAAAAACAGCTAAAACCTGTTGAAGCATTTCAGCATGCTGACCGGTCGAAACAACTACTGATGAAAAGCGATCATCTTGCTCCAAGGCCTTGACTACTGGGCCCATTTTGATTCCCTCTGGACGAGTTCCAAATACCGTCATTACTTTAATTTTCCTCATCATATCTCCCCGCTACTTAAGAAACATTTTTTCCATGTTCCGTTTTTATCCACGAATTTTGGCGAAAACTCCACCGCCAATAAGCCATTATAATACTAAAAAATAAGATAACATACATATAGGAAATTCCAAGCGGTAATAAGGCTAATTGATGTTTTTTTAAAGGTGGTTCATGGTAGTGGGCTAAATCACGATAGTAAAATATCCCAAATATTATTCCCAAAAATAACGAAAAGACTACCAAGCCAGCCATCACTAATGAAAAGGTCATAAGAGTCAAGTGACCATAAAGATTATGCCAGTGAGTAAGGGTAATCGTCGTTAAAATAATAATCGCAATATCCGCAAGAAAATTAAGCCATGGTTGAAGCAGAAAATAATATATGCCAAGTTTCTGTGTCCTGCTTAAAATGCGACTTTTAGTAATCTGAGGAAAATACTTAAGGCAATTTAAATCGCCTTGTACCCACCGGCTTCGTTGCCAAATAAACCTTTTTGGAGACGTTAATGCTTCCTGGTAAACATATGTATCTGTCATATAATCAACATGCAATTTTTTCAACATCATTTTTATCGTTAATTCGTAGTCATCTAAGAGCGCATTGCCCCATGGATGCGCACCAATTTTATCAATAATTGGTGCAAGCCAGAAAAACTGACCATTTCCACTTAAACCAACTGTTTTAGTATACATTCGCATAATTTGGGCCATATAGTTAATACTAAAAAACTCAATATCTTGTAAAATCTGCAACCAAATTTTAAAATGTGGATACATTTTAACTCGCATTTGGGTAATATTCGTCCTTGGTGAGGAAAAATAGGCATTTAATCGCTGTAGGGCATTATCAGCTAATTGGGCATCCGCATCCACTACGCCAACAATAACCTTTTCAAAAGGAACCTGCTGCCGAATAGCGCTCTGACAGATATAATCCAGGGCAAAATTCAATACATCCCCCTTGCCTGTATGAGCATTAGGAGTATACCGACGCAAAAGATGAACCCGTGAGTTAGTAATCTGCTTAATCTGACTAACTGAATCGTCACTACTAGCATCGTCTACTACCACTATTTTAAATTGCTTAAATCGCAACAAGCATTTGATTGTTCGTTGAATAACTGCTGCTTCATTAAAGCATGGGATAATGACAAAATATTGTAAATCGCGATCAATTTTTGCTGGTTGTTGGTTCCCTGCAAAGTGATAAAAGTCCCGAGGATATGAAATTACCCGAAATAAGAGACTAATCAACGAATAAAATAAAAATATAAACAGCGCGATCCCCCAAATAAGCGTAAAAATTATAATTACCATCTCTAATTATCCTTTTTTCATATTTTGGTGGTAAATCAACCAAAATAAAAAACTAACTGCAAAGGATATTACAAACATTATTATTAAAGTAAAGATAACGGCTACAGCCATTTCTGTATTAGCGAAATCTATCATTGACATTATCAAAAACTCCTTTTCCCTTAAAAATTTTTGATAGTGCTTATTACTATCCCAATTAGATAGCCAGAAACCCGAATATTTAAAACTTTTTAGCAATTAATATAATTATAATCACAATTAACTCAAAGTACAGAGGGAGTATATTAACCTACTATATTTTAATGACTAAAAAAGAATGGACATATGTCAGATTACGTCCACAAAAGACAAATAGTACAATATAAAGGCCTCTAACGCCTGGTAAATTTCAAGCGATAGAGGCCCTATTATTTGCTTACGGGAGCTCTTCTATCTTGCTCCCATCATCATTTAAATTCGTTTTTTATTAGGATTGTATTTATTAATGGCTGAAATAATTACTTATTAACTGTAGCTGTTAAGGCCGCCCCTAAACGTTTCAAACCAACTTCGATCTGGTCTTCTTTCATATTTGAATAGTTCAAACGGAAAGCACCAGGTTGAACTTCACCAGCAAAGAACGGATCACCTGGAACAAAGGCTACATCATGTTCAAGACATTCCTTAAATAACTCTACTGTATCATCAACACCAGGAACTTCTACCCACAAAAACATGCCACCTTCAGGATCCGTATATTTAACTCCCTCTGGGAAATACTTTTTAATTCCCTCAAGCATCAAATCTTTACGTTTGCCGTATAAAGCACTAATTTCTTTAACGTGGGCATCCACATCGTTATTGGCAAAGAATTGGGCAACCGCGAATTGAGCTAAGTTATCTGTATGGAGATCAGCTGATTGCTTAAGAACCGTCAATTTATTAACTACATTTTTATCAGCAACCAACCATCCTAAACGAAATCCTGGGGCTAACGTCTTTGAAAATGTACTCATGTAAAGGACATGACCTGATTTATCAAATGACTTAACTGCTGGTACATGTTGGCCAGCAAAACGAATTTCACCATATGGATTATCTTCTAGTACATATACATCGTATTTTTCTGCTAATTCAGCTAACTGCTTTCGTCGTTCTTCAGTCATTGTTCGTCCAGTTGGATTTTGGAAATTTGGCACAGTATAGATGAGTTTGGTATTTGTATTAGCCTTTAGTGCTTCTTCTAAAGCATCCATCTTCATCCCATCTTCGTCCATCTCAACACTCGCAAAATTAGCACCGTAAGAACGAAAAACATCTAAAGCACAGAGGTACGTTGGCTGTTCAACTAATACAGTATCACCCGGGTCAACAAATGCCTTGCCCACTAAATCTAGGGCTTGTTCTGATCCCGTTGTTACTAAAGCATTGTCTAATTTGGAATCCACATCTTCCCTTTCCTTTACATGTTGTTGGATAACCTCACGTAAAGCTGTGACTCCCTTCGCTGCCCCATACTGCATCGCTTCTTGACCGTGTTCTTCAAAAACCTTATCAACAGCTGCTTTCATTTCTTTAACAGGAAACAATTCGGGTGCCGGCAATCCCCCAGCAAATGAAATAATCTTAGGATCCGCCGCTACTTGTAAAATTGCACCAACCGCATCCGTACCATCTGCTGGAACACGCTTTGAATATTTAAATTGTGTCATTGTCGTCACTCCTTAATTAGTTTTAAACTTAAATGATAAAATTTAATTAATTTTTAATCGTTTTATCATTGGTTAATAATATAGCACAAGGAATCCCTATTGTGAAGTAAAAATTAAAATAAAAAGGCTCTACATCAAGTAGTGTTGATACGCAAACATGAATCATCGCCAATTAAATTGGTCTAGTTAGAACTGTCATTCGTGACGGTTCTTTTTAGTTAGTTTGAATTTGGTGGCCAATAATTAAATAAATCCGAGTTTTAAATGCCGTAAAGTAACGATAACCACAGGCAACTCGTTTGATAGTCTTAATTCGATTATTAATCCCTTCGGTTCGACCATTTGAGAACTTAGTCTCAAAGCCACGCTTAATCCCCTCTTCATAACGCGCTAAAACCTGGCAACGGTGGATTGTATAATGGCTAACACTGTCTGGCCGAAGTTTAAGTAATTGAAAGAAAGTTGTAAAATCACGTTGATTATAAGCATGCTTCAAGGATTGGATAAAATTATAGGTGGCTCTTAACTCTTGGTCATACCCTAACATTAAGTCTAAGATTATCATGGAATTAACAACGCGATTAAAATAACGTCCTTCGTAATACAATTTTGTACTTAATTTTTCTCGATCTTGAAGAAATAGCCGCCAATAATGTTTAAGACGACGAGCTTGTTTCTGCTCCGCTGAATCACCTTTTCGCAAACGGTTAAAGACATGAATTCGCACATGATTCATCGTGTCATTAAGGTGTTTGGCAATGTGAAAGCGATCATAAATAATTTGAGCACAAGGAAAAACTGTTTTAACTAGTTGGTCATAAGCAGCGTTCATATCCATCACCAGATATTTCACTCGGCAACGAGCACGACGCGTAAACTGTTGATAATGTTTAAATAAGCTACGTAATCGGCGATCTTCAAGGAGCTCAAATAAGCAACTTCGATCACCATCAACGGCGATAAAACTCATCTTGCCTTTAGCGCTCCGCATTGATTTAAATTCATCAATACATAATGTTTCCGGTAGATAATTTAAATTTGGTTTATATTGATCGGCGAGGTCCAAAAGGACCCGCTGGACTGAAGCTTCACTGATGAATAAGTCATGGGCAATATCTTTAATTGTTTGAATCCGCGTTAATCGAAGAATGATTTCATGCTTTAAATCTCGACTAATTGTCCGTTGATGCTCAAAGAGATAACTAGTTGCGTTAAATGTTGTATGACAATCAGGACATTGAAAACGTTGAATCTTAACAAGCAGCATTAATGGTTGAGCTCTAAATTGTCCATATTTGTGTTTAGCTTGATAAAAGCCATATTTTAAGATTTGACCACGATTAATAACTCCACAATTTGGACAAGCCCGTGGTGTATAAGAAAGGGTACAGGATATTTGTGCCACCCGAACTTTTTTAATTGTTTTATATTTAAGCCAATGATGAGGAAAATTTAAATGAGGGTCTGTTAAATTGAGAAGAGTTCTTGTATCATTATCCATGGAGGTTACCTTCTTTACTATGTGATTTGGCGATTTCATTGTATCAGAGGGCGAGCCTCTTTTTAGTTTAAAAACAAAAATCTGATATTGGTATAGAAAGTGATATTTCTATATCAACACCAGATATTGTAGAGCCAAATCGAGTAGGAGATAATTGATTAGTTCAATTATCGACCTCTCACACCACCGTACGTACGGTTCCGTATACGGCGGTTTGACAACTTAATCACATTGAATTGACTGGAGCGTCTTGGACATATTCATAAGTCCGAGTTGTTCCAGTTTTCTATTAGTTAGAGAATAGCTCAAGGTCTTACTATGTGCAGTTCGCCAGTAGCCCTTTCGGGTACTAGCGAAGACATATGCATCATGCTGGGGCAGCCCCAACTTCTGTAAGTTAGTTACCTTAGTTTTAAACTTTTTCCATTGCTTCCAAATATACTACCTTATTCGGACCCTCAACCACTTGTCAAGGCGTTGAATAAAGTTAGTTAGTTTCCCAATTGAGTAGTACTGAAGCCACCCACGCATTTTTCGATGAATTTCTTCAAACATTCTTGTCAGAGATATTCCACGATTACGTTTAGTTAATAACTTCAGTGCTTTCTTTACTCGTTGTTGCGATTGTTTAGCTGGACGGGCGTAGGCCCCATTGTGGTCTACACCCAACGAAAAGCCAAGAAACTTTAACCGTAGCGGGCTACCGACTTTGGTTTTATCTGGGTTCACTTTAACTTTCAAGCGCTTTTCTAGAAACTGGGTAATGCTTCGCATTACTCGTTCTCCGGCTCGTTGACTTTTAACATAGATGTTACAATCATCCGCATAGCGCACAAAGTGGTGACCACGTCTAGTCAACTCTTTGTCCAACTCATTTAGATAGATGTTCGCCAGTAGTGGTGACAATGGCCCTCCTTGTGGGGTTCCTTTTTCACTCTTAGTGAAAAGCCCATGGTCTAAGACTCCGCTAGTTAGAAACTTACGAATGAGTCTTAGTGTCCATGGGTCATCAATATATTGTTGGAGATACTTAATCATCAAGTCATGATTAACGTTATCAAAATAGGCTTTTAGGTCTAAGTCGACAACTCTTCGATAACCTTAATTATAAAGATCTACTCCTTTTTCAATAGCGTCATGGGCCCCACGGTGGGGACGGAAGCCAAAGCTATTATCAGAGAAAATACGCTCAAAGATAGGCGTAAGAATTTGGGCTACAGCTTGTTGAACCATTCGGTCCACCACCGTTGGTATTCCAAGTCTTCTTACTCCACCATTAGGCTTCGGAATTTCTACCCGTTTGACTGGAGCTGGTTTATACTTGCCCTCACGCAAACTAGCGATCAGTTCCGTCTTATTTTCTCTGAGATATGGCAGAAGGTCATTGACTGTCATATCGTCAACACCTGCTGCTCCTTTATTTCTCTTAACTCGCAAATAAGCCTGATTAAGGTTATTGCGATCCAAGACCAGGTCTTGGGACAGTGACACTCATACCTTTACCTTCACCATAACCGGTACTACGCGCCCTTGTGTACTTTCGGTTTTCCAAACCTATCCTCGACAAGCGGTCAGCTTGTTGTTCTGTTTTCTGCGATTGTCGCACCTGATTACACCTCCGATATAAGTTACAAGTTATTGTCGTTCAGTCCTTCATCTGATTATTCAAACTACTATGACCTCGGCTGACTTCTGGCTTACTAAACACTGCATCACTGCACCGCTTGTTTCTGTGGAAATTAAACTTATTCCTCTTGTCGGAAACGTGTAGGCCAGATCTCCCCGGGTAAGAATATTAGCTTTCGTACCATGTCATCGTTAGCTTTACTGAGACCAACTTCGAGTAGTATTGGACTTCAACTTGTCTAGCAGCCTTATCCAGTTAATTTCAGCCTTATAGCTACTTCTTGTTCATCGATGCAGTACTTTGCCTTAGACTTCCTTCAGATTCCACCTCACGGTGGACACCCTTGTCCTCAGCTCATGGTTCCGACTACTACGGCCCATAGTGGACTTTCACCACCTAGCTAATACCCATGCCGGGCGCACTAAAAAAAGACTTTGAGCAAAAAAACTCAAAGTCTTGTTAATTTTAATTAATTCAAATTAAAATGTAGTTAAATCAAGCGTAACACTTGGTCCAAATGTTGAAGAAATGGAAGCGTGCTTGATGTATGTTCCACGTACTGAAGCTGGACGAGCCTTAGCCACAATATCTTCTAAAGTAGCCAAGTTTTCAACTAACTTATCAGTATCAAATGAAACCTTACCGAATGGTACAGCAACGTTACCATCACGGTCAGTCCGGTAAGTTACTTGACCAGCTTTGGCATCAGAAACAGCCTTAGCTACGTCCATTGTAACAGTACCAGTCTTAGGGTTTGGCATTAAGCCCTTAGGTCCAAGGACACGTCCTAAACGACCTACCTTAGGCATCATGTCTGGTGTTGCGATTGCAACATCAAAGTCAAGCCAACCGTCTTGAATCTTTTCTACTAAATCATCGTCGCCAACAAAGTCAGCACCAGCTTCTTGAGCAGCCTTAGCATTTTCACCATTAGCGAAAACAATAACTGTTTGATCCTTACCAGTACCGTTTGGTAAAACAACGGCACCACGTAATTGTTGGTCAGCTTGTTTTGTATCAACGTTTAAGTTAAATGCTACTTCGATAGTAGAGTCGAAGTTAGCGTAGGCAAT
The DNA here is from genome assembly GCF_003072625.1 of Limosilactobacillus reuteri. Classification (NCBI taxonomy): domain Bacteria; kingdom Bacillati; phylum Bacillota; class Bacilli; order Lactobacillales; family Lactobacillaceae; genus Limosilactobacillus; species Limosilactobacillus reuteri. The sequence goes on along the minus strand of NZ_CP027805.1, from coordinate 360,963 downwards.
ATCTTTTACTAATTGGACAGCGTCTTTAACAGCGTATTCTTTCTTGCTGTCAACTTTCTTGAGCGCGTCTTGGTACTTCTTACCACGTTTTTTAGCCATCTTGTGTTTTCCTCCTTGCAAATGTGGTCTAACGGAGTTATACCTCCCACGCGGGTGCACTATTTTCATAGCGCATCCCGACTGCTAGTAATTAGTCTTCAACAGTGAAGCCCATGCTACGAGCAGTACCTTCAATCATGCGCATAGCTGCTTCTACGTCAGCTGCGTTTAGATCTTGCATCTTAGTTTCAGCGATTTCCTTAACTTGGTCCTTCGTTACTGAAGCAACCTTGTTTGTGTTAGGTTCACCGGAACCATGTTCAACACCAGCGGCCTTCTTTAGTAAGACAGCAGCAGGTGGCGTCTTAGTAATGAAGTCGAATGAACGGTCCTCATATACAGTAATTACAACTGGGATCAACATACCCTTTTGGTCTGCAGTCCGTGCGTTGAATTCCTTAGTGAAGCCCATAATGTTAATACCTGCTTGTCCAAGTGCAGGACCTACCGGTGGAGCTGGTGTAGCGGCACCGGCAGGAATTTGCAACTTGACAATGTTAGCTACTTTCTTTGCCACGAGACAAAACCTCCTTAGTCCGTGTTGTGGTCATGATGAGGCAGTAAGTTTTACCTCTCCCACAGTATGTTAATAGCATACTCAGAAAACATACCACAATTCTAAACTTATTTCAACAATTTTCAAAATATTAAACTAACTAAAATGTATCGATCTGGTCAAAGCTTAATTCAGCAGCAGTTTCACGGCCGAACATTTCAACAGTCGCCTTAATCTTTTGCTTTTCGTGATCAACTTCTACAACCTTGGCAGTCATATTTGCAAAGGATCCTGCAATAACTTTTACAGTATCGCCTTCCTTAACATCAATGTCACTAACAGTTGTTTCAGTTCCCATCCGTTTCATAATCCGGTCAACTTCTTCAGGAAGCAATGGGGTTGGCTTGGAACCACCACCGTGAGATCCTAAGAAACCAGTTACGCCGGGAGTATTACGAGCGATGTACCAAGCCTGATCAGTCATTACCATTTCAACTAAAACATAGCCTGGGAATGTCTTTTCAATTGTTTCTTTTGCTTGACCGTCCTTAACCTGGCGAACTTCTTCTTCAGGAACAACTACGCGAAAAATGTAGTCTTCCATTCCCATTGATTGAGCCCGTGATTCCAAGTTGCTCTTAACCCGGTTTTCGTAACCAGAGTAGGTATGGAGCACGTACCAACGTTTTTCATGTGATTCCACGGTGAATCCTCCTATCATAATTCAAATCATTTTTTCAGTAAAATAAAAAACTTCGTAATAGCTACGAAGTTCCCTTAGACTTAGTATAACAAACTAATTTCTATTTGACTACTAATGTTAAACAAAGAGTTTCATCATTAATTGAATTAACCAATCAAACAGAGCAAAGAATAGTACGAAGAACAGAGTCAATGAAACAACAATAGTCGTATCACGACGATTCTCTTTAGCTGTTGGCCATACAACTAGCTTCATTTCGTGGTTAACACTCTTAATAAATCGAATTAAGTGCATATTTTCCTCCACTATCTGCTTTCACGATGAATAGTATACTCACCGCAATGTTTACAGAACTTACGTAATTCTAATCGTTCTTGTCGTTGAGGGTTAGCGGTAATCGTATAATTACGCGCACCGCACTTTGTACATTCCAATGCTACTTTTTTCTGGGACATACTTATCACCTCCACACAGTACTTAGGTTAGCACGAATCAAGGTTTAAAAGCAATAAAATCAAAATTATTTTAAAGGATGACGAGAGTTGAAGCCTTGGTAGATCAATAAACTTGCCGCCACACTCGCATTTAAACTTTGAACATGACCAACCATTGGAATTGTTAGCATTTCATCACAAGTTTTCTTTAGCAAGGATGAAATTCCTTTACCTTCATTGCCAATAACCAAAGCGACGGCACCATGCGCATCCCATGTTCGGTAATCTTTTCCTTTCATATCAGTACCAAACAGCCAAACGCCTCGTTCCTGCAATTCTTTCGCGGTTTGAACCAGGTTTGTTACTCGGGCAACTGGAACGTGTTCAATTGCTCCCGTAGATGTTTTGGCAACCACTGAAGTCAATCCTACTGCTCGTCGCCGTGGAATAATAATACCATGAACACCAGCGGCATCAGCTGTTCGCATGATTGAACCCAAATTATGCGGATCCTCTAGTTCATCAAGAATAAGGAAAAATGGATCTTCGTCATGCTTAGCTGCATTATCAAAGAGGTCATCAATAGTTGCATATTGGTAGGCAGCTACAGCTAACACAACCCCCTGGTGATTTTGCCGGTCAGTCATCAAGTCCAATTTATTCTTAGGAACATTTGATACTACTAAGTGGCGTTCCTTTGCTAGTTTAACAATCTGGGAAATAGCATCGGCCTTTAACCCCGACTGAATAAAAACCTTATTAATTTCTTGGTCAGATTTTAGTGCCATCACAGCCGGATGCCGACCAATAATAAAATCTGTATTCTCATTTTTCATGCGCTGTTCGCCCCGTTTCTACTTGTTTAATACACCATTGCGCCAATTCGGCCAACCGCTCTTCTTTCCCAGCTAGTTTAAGGTAACCCATCACCGCTTCAAATCCGGTGGAAATCCGATAAGTCATGACTGATGTATTTTTAGCATGGGTATGGCTATTAGCATTTCGGCCACGTTTGAAATACGACCATTCTTCATCTGACAATAACTCGTCTTCTTTCATCAGGTCAATGAGAGCCGCCTGTGCTTTTGCTGAAACATAGTGGGTAGCAATATGCTGCAATTTCGTTGGTTTGCTAATTCCCTTGGTTAAAAGATGCTGACGAATGTAAACCTCATAAGCTGCATCTCCTAAATAAGCCAAAGCAATTCCATTAAGTTGTCGATAGTCTGCTTGTACCATAAGGATCCTTTCTATTCCTTTTTGTAACGTGTTCCTTGAGGAGTATCTTCAAGAATAATCCCTTGTTTTTTAAGGTTGTCTCGAATTTCATCACTTCGCGCAAAATTTTTATTCTTCCGTGCTATATTTCGTTCTTCAATCAATTGCTTAATCTTTTCATCATTGATTTGATTGTCACTTGCTTCAAGCTTAACGCCAAAAATACTCATCAATTCAACAAGCTCTTTTTTGATTGCTTGAATGGCACCTAAGCTAACATTATCTTGTTGAGCATAAACATTTGCATATTTAACTAATTCGTAGACTGTGGCAATCCCGTTTTGAACATTGATGTCATCATCCATTGCTGTAATAAATTGGTGATGGAATTGCTCAAGCAGATCAGTGACTTCTTGAACATCTCCCTCATCGGCATCTTGTTCACGATAAGTCAAGTTATCAAAGGCTGTTTGAATGTGATTAAGATTATTTTGCGCATCAGTTAAGTTTGCCTGACTATATTGAATTGGACGCCGGTATTGCGTAGTCGCCATAAAGAAACGTAAAACCTGAGGATCTACTTCCTTGATAATTTCATGAACAGTAATGAAATTATGGAGAGACTTACTCATCTTCTCGTTGTCTTTTCCAATTGTTACGAAGCCATTATGCATCCAGTAACGAACAAATTTTTGGCCCGTCTCTGCTTCACTTTGGGCAATCTCATTTTCATGGTGAGGGAATTCAAGGTCTTGTCCCCCCGCATGAATATCAATTGTCTTTCCCAAGTACTTAGTAGACATCACTGAACATTCGATATGCCATCCTGGACGACCTTTTCCCCATGGTGAATCCCAACTAATTTCGCCGGGCTTAGCTGCTTTCCATACAGCAAAATCAAGCGGATCTTCCTTCTTATTAACCTCATCCGCACTAATATGTTCACTTGCCCCAACTTCAAGGTCATCAAGTGATTGCCCAGAAAGCTGTCCATAGTGGTTAAACTTTCGTGCCCGATAATAAACATCCCCATCTTTAGGGTAGGCATATCCTTTCTTTATTAATTCTTGCACGAATTTAATGATCTCCGTAATGTTTTCTGTTGCCCGGGGATGAAGAGTAGCTGGTTCAATATTAATCGCTGCGGTATCTTCCATAAAAGCATTGATATACTTCTCCGCTAATTGTGGAACGGTAATCCCTTGCTCGGCCGCCGCCTTAATCATCTTATCGTCAACGTCCGTAAAGTTTGAAACGTAATTTACTTTATATCCCTTAAATTCAAGATAACGCCGGACTGTATCAAAGGCGATCGCACTGCGCGCATTTCCAATATGAATGTAATTATAAACCGTTGGACCACAGACATACATGTTAACAACGCCTGGATGCAATGGCTTAAATTCTTCTTTTTTTCTTGTTAACGTATTGTAAATTGTTAGCATGTCTATCCGCTCCTTAAAAATCATTAATAAAGAATTAATTTGTACAGTTAATCTTACCACATTCCGTATTAGAATAGCATTTCTGATGATATTAATTTGTATCCAAAAAATTATTTACCATTTGGTCATACTTTCTTCACATTCTACTGTTATTATATATAGCGTAGTAAAGATGAACTTTTCTACATCATGAAACCTATTATTTTTCAATTACTCCTCCCAATAGTAACCGAAAAAAATATTTTCTTTTTTTACGAAATCTCCCCCAAGATTATCGTAATACTCCCTAAGAAGCAGCTTTTTCCCGAGCTGCTTCTTTTTTTGTCGTCGTTTGTAAAATTAAGTTAGAAAAAATAAAAAGCCATTTGTGATAGACTTTTGAATATCCCTAATCAAAAGAAAGGCAATCACAAATGACCTCTAAACATCTTACCACACGTGAATTAACTCTCATAGCTGATTTTTGGTATCAAGGTACTAAAGCTTATCGGGCTGCTAAATTACTTCAGCGTAGTCAAGAAACCATCTATCGTGTTTATCGTTTCCTCAATGACGGTAAAACCATCGACCAATATCTTCAGACTTATCAGCGTCATAAGCGTCGTTGTGGTCGGAAGCAGACCCAACTGCCAACTATCGAAGTTAACTATATCCATGCGCAAATCAAGGCGGGTTGGACTCCTGATACTATTATTGGTCGTCATGAACACCCAATTAGCTGCAGTATGCGCACCCTTTATCGCATGTTTGCCCGCAATCAGTATGGCTTTTCCGTTAAACAGCTACCGATGAAAGGAAAACGCCATCCCAATGGCTATGTGGAACGTCGTGGTAAAGCTGGCCAATTAGGACGCAGTATCTATCAACGATACCGTGATTTTCCGCATTACCAACATGAATTTGGGCACTTTGAAGCTGATACAGTTCAAGGTAAAGCTCACCGCGGAGCGGTAATGACGCTAGTAGAGCGACAATCCAAAGTAATGATTGTCCTTAATATTCATCATAAAACAGACGAAGCAGTGAATTGCCAGCTTGATCAATGGCTCGCTAAATTGCCACGTCACTTTGTTAAATCAATTACTTTTGATAACGGGAAAGAATTTGCTGGATGGCGAGAAATAGCCAATAAGTATGATCTTCACACCTATTTTGCGGAAGTCGGTGCTCCCAATCAACGAGGGCTAAACGAAAATAATAACGGCCTCTTGCGTCGTGATGGTCTTAGTAAAAAGCTAGATTTTCGTGATTTACCAGACGAACTAGTCACTCAGCTAATGCATCGTCGCAACAATATCCCACGAAAATCTCTTAATTATCGTACACCATTAGAAGTATTCTTGAGTCATGTCACAGAAGAACAACTTTCACCTTTTTTCTAATTTAAATTGACATTTCAGGTGTTTAAAAAAATAGCTGGAAGTAAGAAAACTCTATTTCTTCTTCACAGCCATTCTTTATTATTTTTTCTTATCTTTATTATTTCGGTTTTCTTTATGTTCCGCATCCGTATGCTCGTCAATTCCTCGTTGTGAATGGAGAGGGCGGGCAAAGATCATTCGACCAGCGTCTGTTTGAAGAGCACTAGTTACTTCAACTTCAATTTGTTTATCCATAAAGTAACGACCATCTTCAACAACCACCATCGTTCCATCGTCAAGATAAGCAACACCCTGTTGTCGTTCAGTTCCTTTTTTCACAACAACAACCGTCATCGTTTCGCCCGGAATAACTCGTGGTCGTAATGATTTTGCCAAGTTATTAATATTCAATACTTGAACGTTTTGGAATTGAATTACTTTATTAAGGTTATAATCATTTGTCACAATTACCCCATCGACTTTTTTAGCGAGGGTAATTAATTTACTATCAACCTCTGGAATATCTTCAAAGTCCCCATCATACATTTCGATTGGAACAATTTTTTCTTTCCGTAACTTGTTTAAGATATCAAGGCCACGGCGTCCACGAACACGCTTAATGCTTTCGCCAGAATCAGCAATATATTGTAATTCATATAAAACAAAGTTAGGAACCAGTAACGTTCCTTCTAAAAAACCCGTTTTGACTAGATCATAAATGCGTCCATCAATCAGAATATTCGTATCTAGAATTTTATAATGATGGTAATTATCATCTTGACGTTCAATTACATTGCCATCATCATTTTTGCCACTTTTGGCATGGGTAAATGCTTTGCGCCAATCATCTAACCGCGTCGTACCAATTCGAAAACCAAAATAACTAAAAACAATCATTAGAAGGATCGGCAAAATATTATTAATTACCGGAATCCTCGTTCTCCACAATGGAATGGAAATAAGAACTGCTAAAACTAAGCCAATAATCGTTAGCAAAGTCCCAAAGAAAAGGTATACGGGACTATGCTTGGTTAGTTCCTTTTCAATTCGCTGAATCAACTTTTCAGTGCCGCTAACCAATGGGAGTGATAATAGCCAGAAAATAAGTGCACCAATAATAATGTCGATAAATACTAATAATGCCGGATTAAGAGCGATGTTCAAAATCCCCCACAATAATGGCAAATAGTAAAATCCCACTGCCGCGCCAACTAGAATATAAATGAGAGTAATCATTCTACGCCGCATTTGCTTCATCCTTTCAATTATTTATTTTTTACCCCAACGCTAAATATAACGCTTCTTTAAGGGTTGAGACCCCAACTACTTGAATATTAGTTGACGGTTTCCAACCTTTTAAATTATTTTTGGGAATATATATTCGTTTAAAGCCAAGTTTTTCTGCTTCAGCAACCCGCTGTTCAATGCGGTTTACCCGGCGAATTTCCCCAGTCAAACCTACTTCACCGACAAATGCATCAGTTGGCTGGGTTCCTTTATCCCGATAACTGGAGGCAATACTTACTGCAATTGCTAAATCAATTGCTGGCTCATCTAACTTAACGCCCCCCGCTGCTTTTAAGTAGGCATCTTGATTTTGAAGCATTAGGTTAGCACGTTTCTCTAATACTGCCATTATCAATGATACTCGATTTCTGTTCAAGCCGGTAGCAGTTCGCTGTGCATTCCCATAAATAGTCGGTGTTACCAGTGCCTGAATTTCAACCAAAATTGGTCGCGTTCCTTCTAATGAAACAACGACCGCTGAACCGGTTGCATCATGTAATCGTTCCTCTAAAAAGATTTCTGATGGATTTTTTACTTCCGTCAGCCCATTTGTATGCATCTCAAAAATACCGAGCTCATTGGTTGAACCAAATCGATTTTTCACTGATCGCAATATACGATAAGTATGGTGCAGGTCTCCTTCAAAATACAAAACCGTATCAACCATGTGCTCTAAAATCTTGGGGCCGGCGATTGCACCACCCTTTGTCACATGACCAACGACAAAAATTGTAATGTTATTACTTTTAGCAATCTGCATTAACTGGGCGGTAACTTCACGAATTTGCGATACACTCCCAATTGCGGAACTTACATCAGTCGCCTGCATTGTTTGTACTGAGTCAATAACGACATACTCTGGCTTGAGGTCACGAATAGTATCCTGAATACTATCCATGTTCGTTTCTGGATACACATAAAAGTCATCCCCAGCAACTTTCAACCGTTCCGCCCGCATTTTAATTTGTGTCCCACTTTCTTCTCCAGACACATATAAAACCCGGTGATGCTCATCACTTAATTGTCCAGAAACTTGTAAAAGGAGGGTTGATTTCCCGATTCCAGGATCCCCACCAATTAGAATTAGCGATCCTGGAACGATTCCACCACCTAATACGCGATTTAACTCGTTCAATTTTGTTTTAACACGAGGAGTTTCTGTACTATCAATCTCATTAATTTTCTGTGGTTTGGCAACTAAGCCAGTTAAGGTGGTAGTTGCTTTTTTCGTTGGAGCTGAACTGGTTTCTACCTGTTCTTCTACTAAAGTATTCCACTCACCACAGTTTGGACACCGCCCTAAGTAGCGTGGTGAGTTATAACCACAGTTTTGGCAAACATATTGTGTTCGAACTTTTGCCATTGCTTTAATTCCTCTCTAAGTTTATTTATTCTTTTGTTGAACCAAATCCACCAGTCCGTTTAGCGGTTGGTTGTTCTTCACCATCAGCGATTAAATATGGCATAAAAATTCCCTGACCGATCCGTTCTCCCTTTTTTATATGATAATCCCGCAGCCCATAGTTAATAAGTTGGAAGAAGATTTCACCTTCATTACTATAATTATCATAATAATCTGCATCCACAATGCCAATTCCATTTGGTAGAATCAAGCGGCGTTTAAAAGGACCACTTGATCGGTTAGCTAATAAAAGAAATTCATCAGGTTGCATATAGGCTTTGATGCCGGTGGGTACTAAGTATGGCTTTAAGCAGGAATCAGCAGCCTTAAATTCTTCATCAGTTAGCTTTTTTTGTTGATGGATTTGCCATAGTGCCTTCAAGAAATTGCCTTTCCAAATTGATGGCAGAATAAAATCTTCTGATGCCTCAAAATCATATCCGGCCGCCCGAGTTGTTTGCCGTTGGGGTAAATGTATATCTTGGCCTTTCTTACTAGAAACAATCTTAAATCCACGTTTCATTACGTTCACCTCATAGTGTTTTATTCTTAATAATTCCAGTATACTATTATATGCTAGATAATAAGTTAATGGTATTGCTTTGATAACTTGACTTTTAAAAGCAGTTTATCGAAAATTATTATGAAAGGATGTGTTTATATGCAATATCGAGTTGATGGTCAGCGGATCATTGCTTTTGACGATCAAGAACCTTTAGTTGGCGAGATCAGTTTTCCAAAAGTTCCAGATACAAATGATCACGTTGTCGTTGAACGCGTTTTTGTGCAACCAACTTACCGTGGGCAAGGAATTGCAGCTGAACTAGTACGTCAATTTGTGGATTATGCAACAAAAAAACAATACATTGTCAAGCTCATGTGTCCATATGCGGTAGCGCAATTCAAACTACATCCAGAATATCAGCAACTATTGCCAGTTGCAGATCGCTTTAATTAGGAGGAATATTAATGGATCAAAATGCATTAAAAGAACAAACAGGTAAGGAATCAGTTAAGTACATTAAATCTGGGATGATTGTCGGTCTTGGAACTGGATCAACCGTTAAATATATGGTTGATGAGCTTGGTAAGCAAGTCCAAGAAGGTAAAATCAAAGATATCATCGGTGTAACAACTTCAAACCGAACTGCTAAGCAAGCACGCGACCTCGGAATTACAATTAAAGATATTGATGACGTTGACCACATCGATTTAACTATTGACGGGGCCGATGAAATAAGTGATGACTTCCAAGGTATCAAAGGTGGCGGTGGTGCCCTTCTTTGGGAAAAGATCGTTGCTAATGCCTCAAATAAAGTAATGTGGATTGTCGACGAAAGCAAACTCGTCCACAAACTTGGTGCTTTCCCTCTTCCGGTTGAAGTAATTCCATTCGGTTCTCAACATGTCTTTGACCGTCTTGAAAAGAAAGGCTACAAGCCAACTTGGCGGATGGATGGGGATAAAAAGTTCCGTACCGATGAAAATAACTATATCATTGATCTTCACCTTGGCGAAATTGATGATCCTAAGGCCTTAGCCGACGAATTGATTCACATGGTTGGAATTGTTGAAACTGGTTTATTCTTAAATCGAGTTAACGACGTAATTGTTGGTACTCCAGAAGGTCCAAAGGTATTGCACGTTCGTTAATTCAATCTATTCAAAGGAGATATTGCAAATGAGCTTTTCAATTAACAAAGAAGATATTGCTAGTTTTCATAAAAACTACCGTCATTACCCTAACAGCAGTGTTTTAGAAAATACTGTTACCAAAAACGGGGTACGGAATGCAAGCTTTAATTGGCATTCAATTGCTGATAATACTCCTCATTTCTCTATTGACCTCAAGACGGGGGACGTTGCTGATCAAAAACAATCCGGTCGTTGTTGGATGTTTGCGGCTCTGAACACAATGCGTCATGATATGCAACAAAAATTTAACTTACCTGATAATTTTGAGCTTTCACAGGCCTACCAGTTCTTCTGGGATAAGTTTGAAAAATCTAATTACTTCTACCAAAACGTAATTAAGACTGCTAAAAAGCCTACCGACAGTCGAAAAGTTTCATGGTTAATGAACGAGCCACAAAATGATGGTGGTCAATGGGATATGCTTTGCGCCCTTATCAGCAAATATGGGGTTATGCCAAAAGCCGCAATGCCCGAATCATTTAACTCTTCTAACTCCCGGGAAATCGATGAAGTCTTAAACAACAAGCTTCGTCACGATGCCGTTATTTTGCGAAAGATGATTAACAAAGATCATGCAAATGAAGAAGCAATTGACGAAACGCGCCGGAAGATGTTGAATGAAAATTATCGGATGCTTGCTTACACGTTTGGTGAACCAGTTAGTCACTTTGACTTCGAATATCGGACAAAGAAAGATAACGAATTCCACCGCGATACTAACCTTACTCCTCAAGAATTCTTCAAGAAGTATGTTGGCTGGAACCTCGATGACTATATCTCAATCATCCAAGCACCGACTGCTGATAAAAAGTACCACCAAACTTACACCATCGATATGCTTGGTAATGTCGTTGGCGGCCGTGAAATCAAGCACTTAAATCTGCCAATGGATGAATTCAAGCAGCTTGCGATTGAACAATTAAAGAATGGCGAAAGTGTTTGGTTTGGTTCAGATGTTATTAAATATTCAGAAACTAAACTTGGGATTATGGCCCTTAACACCTATGACTACGACAAACTATTTGACGTTGACCTTGAAATGACCAAAGCTGAAGCACTGGATTATGGTGAGAGCATGATGGATCACGCAATGGTTATCACTGGTGTTGACCTTGTCGATGGTAAACCAACTAAGTGGAAAGTCGAAAACTCATGGGGAAACAAGGTCGGTCATAAAGGTTACTTTATTATGAGTGATGATTGGATGGACAAGTACTGCTACCAAGTCGTCATTAATAAGAAGTACCTTAGCGAAGATCTTAAACATGATTACGCTAAGAGCCCAGTTGTTCTTAAGCCTTGGGATCCAATGGGAACTTTAGCATAATAATTTAACATTAATTTGTGAAAAAGCTGTGATAAATATATTTTATTTATAGCTTTCAAAAAAGATCTCTAACACTGTAACACAGACGTTGGAGATCTTTTTTTATTATTCAGTAATATCTGCACCGAAGTACTTTTCAGATAGTTTCTTGACTGTGCCATCTTGTTGAAGTTCCTTAAGCGCTTTGTTGTAGGAAGATTGAATAGCAGTATCTTTCTTGTTAAAAAGTGCTGAAATCTTGGCTGGATCTTGTTCACTAGAAACATCAATCATCTTGAGACCCTTAGTACTGTTCTTCTTGCTGTAAGCGTACCATGCTTCACGCGAGTTAACGGTTCCGGCAGCCCGACCTTGCTTGATCATATCTAAGGAACTAGCAAAATCGCCATTTGGTGTAAGGTTACCCTTATATTTTTTAACCACATTCGCATTATTAGTTCCTGTACCAGCAATAATTTTCTTCCCTTTAATATCCTTCAAGCTCTTGATATTACTATCAGTAGGAACAATTAATGCAAACCGTGACTTGATATATGGCGTAGAAAAATTATATTGCTTTGCTCGTTCTGGTGTCTGTGTAATGTTGTTCATTACTACATCAAACTTACCTGAACCAAGGCCGGCAATTAGCGAATCCCATTTAGTTGGTACAAAGTTAGCTTTTAAGCCCATCTTTTTAGCAACTGCTTTACCAAGGTCTACTTCAAAGCCAGTTAATTTATTATTTTTACGGTAAGAATACGGGGAGTAAGTTCCCTCAAGCCCAATTGTCAATTCTCCCTTATGAACTAATTCTGAATTAACAGCTGATGAAGCAGCAGAGACACCTGTAATTCCCGCAGAGGTACCGACTGTTAAGGCCGCAATTGTTAATAGTGCTTTCTTCCAAAATTTCATTATTCTAAACTTCCTTTATTTTAAATTTTCCATTGTCATTGAGGCGATAAAGTTCTTAATTCGTTTGTTTGGATTATCCGGAGCAAAAAACTCATCCGGAGTACCATTATATAAAATTTCGCCGTTTTCCACAAAAATAATCTTATCCGCAATATGTTTCGCAAAGACCATGTTATGAGTAACAATTACCATTGATTGTTTTTCTTCAGCTAATTGCAATAGAACCTTCAACACACTAAGTTCTAATTCTGGATCAAGGGCAGAAGTTGGTTCATCAAGTAAGATATACTTTGGTGACATTGCCAATGCCCGAGCAATCGCTACCCGCTGTGCCTGTCCACCAGATAATTCATTCGGATAGGCTTCCCCGTAATCTGCTAAGCCCACTTTAGCAAGTAAATTATGCGCATTTGCAATTGCTTCTTTTTTCGGCTGTTTCAAAACCTGTGTTGGTCCTTCAATAATATTACCAAGGACAGTTTTATTAGGGAAAAGATTGTAGTCTTGGAAAACCATCCCTGTTTCTTGACGAATTGCCAACTTATCTTTATTGCTTATTTTTTGACTAAAATCCAAATGATGATCATCAAAATCGTACTGGCCGCTCTCTGGCATTACTAGTAAGTTAAGCGAGCGAAGAATTGTTGATTTTCCAGATCCAGATGGACCAACCATTACTGTTGTTTTACCTGCAGGAAACTCTAACGTGGTATTTTTCAAGACATTTTTATTACCAAAATTTTTATTAATATTTGTTAATTTCATTTTTCTCACCTATTATTTGCATTCACTTGCCGATCTACTACCCGCTCAAGATATCCTTGGAAATAAGATAAAATTGTCGTAAAGGCCGCGTAAACCATTGCTACTAAAGTATACATAAGTAATGGTTGATAATTTTCGGCCGCAATTTGTTGACTAACAGCAAACATTTCCATAATTGTAATTGAGGCAGCCAGTGACGTGTCCTTTACCAAACTTATAAAACTATTTGATAGAGGCGGTAAAGCTACTCTTAAGGCTTGCGGTAAAATAATTCGCCATAAGATTTGCAACCGCGTCATTCCGATTGCTGCGCCCGCTTCCCATTGCCCAGTTGGAACTGAACTAATCGCTGCCCGAATTGTTTCAGAAGCATAAGCACCAGTATTAAGTGAAAATGTAATAATGCCGGCTGTAAATGGTTCTAGTTTTATTCCATGCGGCAGGACTCCCTTAATTCTCAGATATGGCAGTCCAAAGAATACAATAAATAATTGAACTAGCAGCGGTGTCGACCGAAAAAGCCAGACGTAAAAACTAGCAATCCACTTAAGAATCATGAATGCGCCATGTTGACGAGAGAGACGAACTAAAGCTGTTACTAGTGCAATAATCAGTCCAAAGAAAAATGAAATAATCGCTAACGGAATCGTATATTTAAATCCCGCTGCTAAGAGTTGTGGTAAAGATGTCTTGATAATTTCCCACATAAGTCACAGTTTCCTTTCTTCTATAATTAATCTAATTTTTTAAGTGCTTGTTGCAAGTCAGCAATAATATCTTCAGGGTCCTCGATTCCCACCGAAAGACGAATCAACTCATCTTTAATTCCGTTTTCTAATCTTATTTCCCGGGGAATAGATCCATGGGTCATGACGGCTGGAACTTCAATCAAGCTTTCAATTCCCCCTAAACTTTCGGCAAGATCAATTAATTGTAGACTTTCAACAAACTTCTTCGCATCTAAACCGTCCTTAAGTTCAAAGGAGATCATTGCTCCAAAGTTCCGCATTTGCTTAGCTGCAACCTCATGACCAGGGAAATCTTTTATGCCTGGATAATAAATTTTTCCAATGTGGTCATCATTTTGGAGGAAGTTAATAACTTCATTCGCATTTTCTTGGTGAACGCGTATCCGGGCACCGAGAGTTTTCATCCCCCGTTGTAATAGCCAACTATCGTCAGGACCAAGTGTACTACCGATTGAGTTTTGCAGGAATGTTAATTGTTCAGCAATCTCATCATCGTTAGTAACTGCTAATCCGGCAACAACGTCACTATGACCGCCTAAATATTTGGTTGCGGAGTGAACAACAATATCTGCCCCGAGAGTTAATGGTTGTTGATTATAAGGAGTGGCAAAGGTATTATCAACAATTGTCTTTACTCCATGCTTCTTTGCGATATCGGCAATTGCTTTAATATCAGCGATTTGTAAGAGCGGATTAGTCGGTGTTTCAAAGTAAACCGCAACGGTATTATCTTGAATTGCATTTTCTACTGCTTCAAGGTCTTGCATATCAACAACAGTAAATTCAAGGCCAAAACGTTTTAATACCTTATTGATTAACCGGAACGTTCCCCCATATACATCACTACCAACTACAAAATGATCGCCTTGCGAGAATAAAGAAAAAGTAGCATAAATAGCAGCAGATCCAGAAGCAAATGCAAAGCCGGCTGTCCCATGTTCAAGCTCTGCGATTAATTTTTCAAGAGATGCACGTGTTGGGTTTCCTGTTCGAGAATATTCCCATTTAGGTTCACCGCCAAGAACGTGTTGATGGAATGTTGATGAACGGTAGATCGGCGTTGAAACGGCACCAGTGGTTGGATCCTCACTATTACCGCCATGAATTAATTGTGTGTTGAATTTCATAATATCTATCTCCTTTAGAATCGCCGTTTGTAAAATTAAGTTAGAAAAATAGAAAAGCCATTTGTGGTAGACTTTTGAATACCCCTAAACAAAAGAAAGAAAACCACAAATGACTTACACCCATCTTACCACAAACGAGCTGACAATCATCGCCCATTCTTTCGTACAAAAGCTTAAAGCGTATCGAGTGGCCCAAATGATCAACCGTTGCGCCGAAAACGTTTATCGCGTTTATCGTTACCTGGAAACCGGTGCCTCAATTGCTGATTATCAAGATCACTATATGCGCAATAAGCAACGTTGTGGCCGAAAACGTACTCAGTTGTCACTGGCTGAACTCACTTATATCAACGACAAAATTGCCCAGGGGTGGACGCCTGATACCATTATTGGGCGCGCTGAGCGCCCAATTAGTTGTAACCGGCGAACTCTTTACCGGATGTTTGAACGTGGCCAGTTCGGCTTCGATGTCCGTTCCTTGCCGATGCGAGGTAAGCGGCACCCGAATCGCTATGTCGAGCGCCGCGGGAAGGCTGGCCAATTGGGGCGAAGTATTCACGAGCGTGCCAAGGACTTTCCGCACTATGCCACTGAATTTGGGCACCTTGAAGCTGATACCGTCCAAGGCAAAAAGCACCAAGGGGCGGTAATGACCCTGACCGAACGCCAATCGAAGGTCGAAATTGTACTCAATGTGCACGAAAAGACGGCTGATGCGATTAACCAACACTTAAGTCAGTGGCTTCGGAAATTCCCGCGGTACTTCTTCAAATCGATTACCTTTGACAACGGAAAAGAATTCGCCGGCTGGCGCGAGATTGCCAATCAATTTGACCTTCACACTTACTTTGCCGAGGTTGGTGCTCCCAATCAACGAGGGCTGAACGAAAACAACAACGGTCTTTTACGCCGGGATGGCTTAACGAAACAGCTAGATTTCCGCAATCTTCCTGATGAATTGGTAACCCAACTGATGAGTAAGCGAAATAACCTGCCCCGTAAATCACTAGGCTATCGAACTCCATATGAAGTATTCATGTCTTACGTCACTGATGAGCAACTATTTTCTTTCTAACTTAAATTGACATTTCGGGAATGCAAAAACGAATACAAAGAAGGCGCAAACTCAAGAATTTCTCACTTGAATTTGCGCCTTATGCATTTATTCCCGATTACGTTAGCAGTTACTCAACTAAAAGTAAGCACGCCAAACTGTGGGTCGCATAAGACGCAATCCACAACAACAAACAGTAGCGTTAATTAATTGTTTATTAAACATGACGTGTTCCTCCTAACTTAGTATGTCAAAATCATAACTTATAAAAAATAAGTTGTCAATACAATTCCTAAAATTTATTTAAATTGATCATCAAGAAATTTCTGCACAATATTGTAAATTGTTGGACTCCAGAAATCTCGTTCATGGTTCGCACCCTTAACCCGGTACGCTTCAACAGAATTTCCATTATCCTTCAACCGCATATACATTTTTTCCATTTGTTCATATGGAACAACTTTATCAGCATCGCCATGGAATAATAAGAATGGCGGATAATTTTGTCCATCTTTTACTTGATATAAGGGACTCATTTGTTTTTCAATTTCTGGCCACTTTGATACATCAGACCCTAATAAGCAATATTGCAGTAGCTTATTCCCTGGAACATTAGCATCATACTCAAACGTCTTTTCCACATCCATTGGGGCAAAACAACTAACCACAGCATCTACTGCATCCGATTCGTCTTGATAAAGGTCAACTTTATAGCGCGGATCATCACCCGTTAAGCCGACTAGCATTGCCGCATTGGCCCCAGAGGAAGTCCCCCAAATTGCAACCTGTTGCGGATCAATTGCATATTTTTGCGCATTGGCCCGTAAGAAACGAATGGCAGTCTTAACATCTTGCAAAAAGGCAGGAAATGGGTGGCCATCAATTGAACTACGGTGTTGAACAGTCGCGACGATATAACCGGCCCGAACAAATTGAACCAGTTGTGGAATTTCTTCTCCCATTTTTGGTGTTCGCCACGAGCTTCCTTGAACAAAGACAATCAATGGTCGAGGTTCAGTTTGATATTGTTTTGGGAAACGTTGCGTCCACGGTGCTAAGATCGACATATGTAATGCCTCACCATCCATCGCACCATAAACAATATTTTCAATCAAGCGTACTTGACCGCTTAACGTTGGGTTATTTGCTAATTCGTGTATTGTCATCAATTTCACCATCCATTGTTATAAAAGTCTTTTTAATGACATTAAGATGATCATCAAAGCGATATAAGATAGGCTTGCCATTTGGAACTTCCACTTTATCAATATCATCATCTGAAATACCATCTAAATATTTAATTAGTGCCCGCAAAGAACTGCCATGGGCAACAATTAACTGATTGTGTCCGTCAATTAAACGAGGCGCAATATGGCCTTGCCAATATGGGAGGAGTCGTTGGAGCGTCATTTCTAAACTCTCACTAAGCGGAATCTTGACTCCTAAGCGATCATAGCGGCGATCATGCTGACGCTCTTTTAATTGTGGTGGTAAATCTTTAAACCCACGCCGCCATTTATGAAGCTGTTCTGCACCAATTTCTTTCTTCACTTCATCTTTGTTCCGACCACTCAATGCCCCATAATGACGTTCATTTAGTCGCCACGTTTTATGGACAGGAATATATAACTGATTAATTTCTTCTAGGATAATATTAGTTGTCATGATTGCCCGTTCCATGTAGGACGTATACGCATCGCTAAATTGGATACCTAGTCTTAGCAATTCTTTACCTACTAATTCACCCTGTTCAATTCCTTTAGGAGTCAACGGAACATCAGTCCAGCCAGTAAAAATATTATCACGATTAGCTTGACTTTGCCCATGACGTACAATTACTAATTCTGCCATTTTTTCACTCCCCTTTGCCACTATCTTATAATAGCGCATTTTACTACTGCTTAACAATTAAACTAGCTGCAGAAGGTTATTTTACAGCCAACTTTTCTGCCGTATAATTATTAAGGTAAATATTTGAGGAAAGGAAAAATTAAACTGGTTTAGTTTAATTCTCAATTTTATGAAATCTAAAATTGCTAATCTAATTAATTGGGGGCTCCCATACTGTGCCATCGCTGCAATGGCCTATTTAATCATGTTCCCCCAACTTGTATCACACGGAGTTATTTTAGGAACGGACTCCATTTTTCACTTTAACCGTTTTTATGATGCCGCTAAGCAAATTCAACAGTTCAATTTTAGTTATTTTCAAAGTAATTATGGCTTTCAACAAAGTGGCCGCATCATCAATGCCGTCTATGGACCCCTCTTTGCATATTTAAATGGGGCCATTCTTGGAATAGTAGGAGCCTGGTATCAATATCAGATTGTTACTACCTTTATCGTCTATCTATTAGGTGGAATCGGTATGTATCGACTTGGCATCCGTGTTCATAGTAAACGAACATTTGCAATTATCTGTGCCCTAATTTACATGAATATTGGATGGCTTCCACGATGGGAATTAGCACAGAACATGAATGCCTGGGGAGCTGCTCTGGCTCCTTATATGGTAATTTGTGGAGTACGTATGATCCAGGACCACCAACGGCCAGTTAACTGGCTACAATTGATGACCCTGATGACGATCATCATTCAGATCCACATGCTAAGTTCTTTATTTTTCGTGATTACCCTAACACCGTTTTTTATTATTGGGTTAATTATAACGACTAATCGTAAGAAAATGTGGATCGAAACGCTAAAGGCAGTCGGCGGAATCGTTATTTTAACAGCCAATGTCTGGGGAGCCTTATTAATGCTTAACCTCCATAATAATATTGCCAATCCTGCCGATTTCAGTCTCGCCGATAATGTGCTATTGCCTTCAATGTTTAGCAGTACGCGCGATCATCTAATCTACGCAATGTGGATTCTCTTTATCCTTCAACTCATCTACGTATTATTCACCTTCAAAAAATCGCTTACTAATACAGTCCTGACGTTACTTGGTTCTTTGGTCCTCCTGCTTAGTTCTTTCCTTACTCCTTGGTCCTTTTTCCAAGATGTGATCCCCGCACTTGGACACACTTTGCAGTTTCCTAACCGGTTGACAATCATTGCCTTTCCCCTCTTACTCGCAGAAGTTGGGGTCAGTGCGACAACTCTTGATAAAAAAGCGCAAGAGATTGATTTACAAAATCAATTAATCACCGGTATCCTCTTGTTAATGGTTTTTCTGGTCTTTACTCCTACGACAATTGATGTTTATAAACGCGCAGCCCGCTATGACTCAGAAATTGTTCTTAATAGTTTTAGCGCGATTACCCGCGTAAGTGAAAATAAGACCGCCCTGCGACATTCCGTCCACGGCCTTTACCCTGGTCAATTGTTAACAATGGTCGAGAAGAGAAGTCCTGACTATTTGCCAATTCCTAAGAAGTATATGAATCAAAAATATGTTCGTTCTTACGCTTACGAAAGGCAAATCATTAATGAAGCCCATAAATATACTCATACTGTCTTGCCGCATGGAGGATTGCAATTATCATGGGAAGCAAGAAAAGCAGGAAAAGTTCGGTTGCCAATTATTACGTATCATGAATCACAATTAACGGTTAATGGTCATCTACTTCGCCACTATCATCGATCCTCGGTTGGTGCCCCTTACGTTCAGCAACGTAAAGGGAAAAATACCGTTACCCTCTACTTTAAGCAAGCTAAATGGTTCACCGCCTTATTAGTGATCTCATTAGTTGGTCTTAGCATACTTGCAATTTATGGCCTTTATTATCTCTGTACCCATATTAAGAAATATTTCCAAGAGGTTACCGCTGGACAAATTAATTAACACAACAAAGCCTCTATCGCTCGGTAAAGCCGAACGTTAGAGGCTTTGTTATAACTTTTTTATGAATGTAGAGGCCTGGAAAACATTCCAACTGCCTTACTATTTTGCATTCAATACAAACGAAAACTCAACATCACGGTCGGCAGGAATATGATACTGTTCTTCAACATCTGCACCCCAGCTATCAATTCCCCCGACTCCTCGAACCGCCCCTGCAACAACGAGAACAGTTCGTCGTGCAAGTGGGAGTTCTTCGATGTGTGTTGCATTTTCCAATTCCTCCGCTGTATATGGTAAACAACTAAAGGCAAATGGTTGCGCATCCTGCTTAACAGTTAAGCTAAACGGTTCACGAGAATAATCAGCATTATTTTGGGTGGAATCGCGGGTAATTGTTAATGCATGAGTATCCATGTGCATTCCATTTTCCTGTGGGACTAGATACTTAGTAACTGGTAACCCGTCAACATGGAAGGTCCCCTCAGTCGCTCCTGCCATCCGGTCGGGATAAGTTTCACCGGACAATCCTTGATAGTCAAAGCCAGTAGCAACTGTTGGCATGATAAAACGCATTCCTACTACTGGTAGATCAGGTAAGTCTTCATGACCATAATAGTGCATTGTCACTTTAATCTCACCTTGTCCGTTAACCTCATAAGTTACAGTGACTTGCGTAGCCGGAACTGTTAGCGTCTCAAAAGTATACTTAATCTTGACGTTCTCAGCAGATACCGGATCACTAAATTCATTGGTTATCGGCGCAATAGGTAATTCAGCAAAGTGTTGGTTATCAACTGTCAGGTCAATCCCAACACACTTATGGAAAGTATCCGCTGCTAACCACTGAGCAGAACGAATATTAAAGCCGCTTCCTCGATCATTGTCAGTGGTTGCCCGCCAAAATGTCGGCATTGGTTCACGATATAGCCATTCTTTACCGTTTAGTTTAAGCGATTCTAATCCACCACGCTCATAGCTAAAAATATAATGAAAACCGTCACCACTAAGTCCTAACGTCGCATCACCATATATCACGCGTAATTTATTTGTGTAAGCCATAGTAGTATCTTACCTCCTGCATTGCTGGTTTCGGTGTCCGATCAGCAAACATCAAGCCATCTCCCGAGAATTCGTAATCTGAGTGACGATCATCGAAATCACCACCATAGCGCATCACTTCTTGCCCACTTATCGGATCCTTAACAAGGAGGGCTTGGTCAATAAAGTCCCAAATAAAGCCACCAAAGTATTGTGGGTATTTATCAAGTAAGGAAATGTACGAACCCATTCCACCATCGGAATTTCCCATATCATGCATGTACTCACATTCCATAAATGGTTTGTCTGGATTGTTCTTCAGGTATTCCTCAACTTCTTTAGGTGGTAAGTACATCCAGCTTTCAACGTCTGAGATCCGATCACGATATTCAGGAGTATGACAAACTCCTTCATAGTGAACAAGCCGACTATCATCGTGCTTCTTATAGAATTCATTCATTTTGACAATATTATCGCCAGCATATGATTCATTACCTAACGACCAGAATAAAATCGACGTGTGGTTCTTAAATGTTTCATAGTTAGTTCGTGCCCGATCTACTACTACGTCACGCCATTGGGGAACTGAACCTGGGACGTTATATGATGGTTCAATTGCCCCCATCTTCTGCCAGGTAGCATGAGATTCCAGATTATTTTCGGCCATCATGTAAATTCCGTTATCATCACAAAGGTAATACCACGGAATCTGATCTGGATAGTGACACGTCCGGACGGCATTAATATTATTTTCCTTAAAGATGTGAATATCGCTCGTCATATCATCCATCGTGATCGCGCGGCCCCGTTTAGCATCCCATTCGTGGCGGTTAACACCATTTATGATCAGCCGTTGACCATTCAATAAGGCAACGTGACCTTTATTAATTTCAATTCGCCGAAAACCAAAACGGTATGGAACGAGTTCGACCAAATTACCTTCGTCATCACGAATTTCAATCAACAATTGATAGAGGTAAGGATCATTGTTATCCCATAAGTGAACATTTTCTAAAAATTGATCCTGAACTTTTACCGTGGAGTCAACAGGGTGGGTCTCATTGACGAGCGTATTACCATCGTTGTCGATAACCCGTACATTAACGTTCCCGGTCTTTTCACCGTGAAGTTTCAGCTCAACATTAAAAATACCGTCCTGATAATTATCGGTAACAATTGGTCGAATATTAAGGTCTTCAACATGAACAAGTGGTTGGGCTAATAGGTTTACACTCCGGAAAATTCCAGAAAAACGGAACATATCTTGATCCTCAATCCACGAGGCGGTACTATGCTTGAAAACTTCCACAGCCAAAACATTACCTTTATCTTGAATGTAAGGAGTCAGGTCAAATTCAGAGGGGGTAAAACTGTCTTCAGCGTAACCAATAAAGTGACCATTAAGCCAGACATACATGGCACGTTCAACACCATCAAAACGAATGCGGATCTGCTTTCCCCGTAAAGAAGGTTCAAGGTCAAAATGTTTTAAGTATTCGCCAACAGTATTGTCATCCCCATCGCTAAACGATCCTTCTTGCGCATCATCAGGACTAAGGGTATATGCAGGACGACGGTAAATCTTTCCTTCCCACGGAATCAAAGTGTTAATGTAATTATTTTTGGCATAATTATTTAGTTCAATCTCACTAGGAACTTCGATTGTGCCAAAACTGCTGCTATCGTAATCCATATTATAAAAGTCATTTTCACGTTCACGCGGGTTTTCAGCAAAGTTAAATTGCCATTTGCCATCCAAATTTTGCGCAAAACGACTATTATTATGCCACCATTCATCATAGTTACCGTAATAATAATGGTCACTATGAGCAGGTAATTGATTAACTCGGAATATTTCCGGTTCATCAAGCCATTTGATATCTGCATCCATTAATAAATTCCTCCTCGTTACTGTCTACAACATCTAAAGTATAGCGCTTTCATAATTAAGATAGCAAGAGGTTAAGTAAAATTTACGTAAATTTTATTAAGCAGAAATTTTAAAACAAAAAAGGCACTGAGCAAATATTACTCAGTACCTTTTAAGTAGTGCGGCCGAGAGGACTTGAACCTCCACGGTCATAATCGACCATAAGATCCTTAATCTTACGCGTCTGCCAGTTCCGCCACGGCCGCATATCAACCAACGAATATTATTATAGCAAGATACCTATTCGTTGGCAACAACTTTTTTCAATTTTTTAAAATAAATTTGTGACCACATCGTCGACAAATGTATCGTTGGGTATTGAAACGCCGTTGTCGCGCGATTTCAACACCACAACCGGTACATATATAATGCCAATTTTTCTTAGAATTTACCTTTCTTTTACTAGTTGGTGGCGCATATCTTGATCCACCAACCTGTGTCAATAGAGCTTTAAATTCCCTACTGCGATGGTGATAATCCATTCCTAACAGATGTAAATGATAATGACACAATTCATGAAGAACTACTTGGTGCAGATTATGAAGATCAAATTCAGTATACATTAACGGGTTGATATCAATATGATGGTCACTTAAATGATAACGTCCACCGGTTGTTTTTAACCGCTTATTAAAAAATACCTTGTGCGTAAATTCCCGCCCAAAGTATTCTTTTGACCACTGTTCAGTCAATTGTTGTAATTCCGCATTAGTCATTTATGACTGTCTCCGGTTCAAGCATCGTTAATTGAATGCGCTGACGCTTCAAGTCGACATCATCGATCCATACGTCCACAATATCACCAACGGCTACCATTGCCCGCGGATCATGAATGAATTGCTTACTCATCTTTGAAACGTGAACTAACCCATCATGTTTGACACCAATATCAACAAAGGCCCCAAAGTCGACAACGTTCCGGACAGTTCCTTGAAGTTTCATCCCCGGTTTAAGGTCTTCAATCGTCATTACATCATGACGCAATAACGGAGCAGGCGTTGAATCACGAAGGTCACGGCCAGGCTTTTGCAAGGAAGAAATAATATCAGTAACCGTTTCAGTCCCGACTTGATCATCCGTAAACTGCTTAACATCAATTTTCTTTAACTTATCATCAGCACTTGGTGTTCCCAACTCATCGACATTAATCCCTGCCACTTGAATAATCTTTTCCGCCACCTGGTAACTTTCTGGGTGGACATCAGTATTATCTAATGGATTTTCGCCACCAATAATCCGTAAGAACCCAACTGATTGTTGATAAGCTTTTGGTCCTAATCGTGGAACCTTCTTTAGCTGTGTCCGGTTAGTATACCGCCCGTTTTCATCACGGTAGGTAACAATATTCTTAGCAATCGTTTTATTAAGCCCCGAAATCCGCGTCAATAATTGGTAACTAGCTGTATTGAGGTTAACGCCAACCCGGTTTACCGCCCGTTCAACAATTGTTTCCAGTTCCCCACTCAATTCTTTCTTCGGCAAATCATGCTGGTATTGCCCAACACCAACCGCTTGGGGATCAATCTTGACTAATTCGGCAAGTGGGTCTTGCAAACGGCGACCGATACTAATTGCACTTCGCTGTTCAACATGCAGGTCCGGGAATTCATCACGCGCTTCCTTGCTTGCAGAGTAAACAGAGGCACCGGCTTCATTTACGATCACATAATAGATTGGCCTTTTGATCTTTTTAAGTGCTTCCGCAACAAACTGTTCTGATTCCCGGCTAGCTGTCCCGTTCCCAATTGCAATCATTTCAACGTGGTACTTTTCTAGTAAATCAATAAACTCACTTTCTGCTGTCGCACGTTGCTTTTCTGGCGCCGGCTTGTGGGGATAGATAACTGCTTTAGTTAAAAATTTCCCATTTTCATCAAGAACTGCCAACTTACAGCCAGTTCGGTAAGCAGGGTCAAAGCCTAACACAACTTTTCCTTTAATTGGTGCTTGCATCAATAAATGATACAGATTTTCACCAAAGACTTTAATCGCCTGTTCATCAGCACCTTCTGTTAATTGTCGCCGCAGTTCCCGTTCAATTGTTGGACCCAAGAAACGCTTATAAGCATCCTTGTAAGCTTCCTCAATAAAGGCAGTCGCATCATTTTTCTTGCTAGTTTTAATCAAACGGAAACGAAGGTAATTCATCACTGGTTCTTCATCTAAGGTGATTTTGACGTTAATAATCCCTTCTTTTTCTCCACGATTAAAGGCTAAGATTTGATAGGAATTTAATTTTTGAACCGGACTAGTGAACTCATAATACTGCTTATAAGTCCCCAGCTCATCTTTTTCTTCCCCACCACGTTTTACACTTGTCTCTAATTGACCATGTTGGGCAGTATAATTTCGCAACCAGCTTCGTACCGTGGCCATTTCACTAATTGCTTCAGCCAAAATTTCATGTGCCCCTGTTAATGCACTCTCAGCATCAAGAACATCATCGTTAATAAACCCTTGCGCCTTCGCACTTAAATCGTCACCAGGATAAGATAATAGCCAATTTGCTAATGGTGCTAAGCCATGTTCACGAGCTTGTTGGGCCTTTGTCTGCCGCTTTTGCTTATATGGCAAATAAAGGTCTTCTACTTCTTGCAATTCAGTCGCACCGTTAATTTGCTTTTCGAGCGCCGGGGTTAACTTACCGAGCTCTTTAATTTTATTGATAACTGTTGCTTGACGTTCCCGCAATGTCGTTACCCGGTGATACTCATCCCGGATAGCTTGCAATTGAACTTCATCAAGCGTGCCCGTCATTTCTTTACGGTAACGGGCAATGAAAGGAATCGTATTTCCTTCATCCATTAATCTGAGGGCTGCTTTAATTTGTCGAGGACGAATATCCGATAATTGTTTGCTAACAAGTTGAAGTGTTTCTTCTTCCATTCTCTGTTAAACTCCTTCTTAAACTAGTAAAGAGACTGAGTTGATGCCCAGCCTCCCATTTTATTATCAATTTACTTCCACCAAGTATCGTATGGAGCAATCGGTAAGTGACGCTTATGTTGAGTTCGACGATACCAGCCTTCAATTTTTTCAGCAACTGCTGGCGAAACTTCACGACCTTCTAAATAGTCATCGATTTCATCATAACGAACACCAAGCGCTTCTTCATCTGGACGCATTGGTTTGTCTTCTTCCAAGTCGGCAGTTGGTGTTTTATCATAAAGCTTTGCCGGTGCTCCTAAGAATTGTAATAAGGCTTTTCCTTGTCGCTTATCCAATCCAGAAAGTGGCGTAATATCTGCACCACCATCCCCAAACTTAGTATAAAACCCAGTTACTGCTTCAGCGGCGTGATCTGTTCCCACTACAGCTCCTTTGTTTTCTCCGCCAATCGCATATTGGACAATCATTCGTTCCCGGGCTTTAATGTTTCCCTTATTAAAATCGCTAATTGGCGTGCCTGCTTCATTTAAGGATGCCACCATCGCATCAGTAGCCGCCTTAATATTAACCCGCATTATTTTATCAGGTTTAATAAAGTCATTAATTGCAAACATTGCGTCCGATTCATCAGCCTGCTCACCATATGGAAGTCGGACTGCAATAAATTGGTATTCATTGTCGCCAGTCTCTTCCCGCAGCTTTTCGACGGCCAATTGTGAAAGTCGTCCCGCTAAACTTGAATCTTGTCCGCCAGAAATCCCTAATACCAGGGTCTTCATCTTAGTGGTTTGGAGAAAATCACAGATGAACTGAACACGGTTAGTTACTTCTGTTTGGGGATCAATTTGTGAGTTAACGCCTAATGTATTAATTATTTCTTCTTGATACTTTCGCACTACAGATTACCTCTACTTATTCAATGATTTAACATATTCATGAACTTGGTGAATTAATTTAAGTTTATTATCATAGCATTTCTGTGATAAATCGACCGGATATACTTCTGGGTTTAAATCTCGTTTATATTCATCCCATAAAGCATTTAAACTATCAAAACGGTGTTGACGGCTCTCCTCTAAGGTTGGTTCATTATAAACATACTTACCGTCTTGCCAGATTGGCTTTAGCATTGGCCGCGCAGTAAAATCCTCCACATCCTTTTGTTGGAGCGGGAAGTTAGGATTGAACATATTGAGTGATTTTTCATTACGCGGATCCTCATCAACTAAGGTAATATAATCCCCTTCACTCTTGCGGTCTGCACGATCGTTAATCCGCCATACTTGTTTTTTGCCGGGAGTTGACATTTTACCAACATTATTTGAGATCTTAATCGTATCAACAAGTTGGCCATCTTCATCTTCAATAGCGACTAATTTGTATACGGCCCCTAAAGTTGGTTGGTTATAGGCAGTAATCAGCTTAGTACCGATGCCCCATGTATCGATCTTCGCCCCTTGCATTTGCAAGTTTTGAATTGTCTTTTCATCTAAGCCATTAGATGCGATGATTTTTGCGTCTGGAAAACCAGCCTCATCCAGCATTTTGCGTACTTTTTTAGATAGGTAGGCCATGTCACCACTGTCAATACGGACACCAATAAAGTTAATTTTATCGCCAAATTCCTTAGCAACCTTAATTGCGTTTGGAACCCCACTCTTTAAGGTATCAAAAGTATCCACAAGAAAGACACAATCATGATGAGTTTCTGCATATGCTTTAAATGCGTCATAATCATTCATGTATACCTGCACAAGGGCATGGGCATGAGTTCCAGAAATCGGGATACCAAATAATTTACCTGCACGGACGTTACTTGTAGCATCAAAGCCACCAATATATGCTGCTCGCGTTCCCCACAAAGCTGCATCCAATTCCTGTGCCCGACGTGAGCCAAATTCCATTACAGTTTGGTTACCGACAATCGACTTAATCCGTGAAGCCTTTGTCGCAATCATAATCTGATAATTAAGAATATTTAAAATTGCCGTTTCAATCAATTGGCCTTCAATAATCGGCGCATCAACCTGAATAATAGGCTCATGGTTAAATACCAGATCTCCTTCTTCAAAGCTGCTGATTGATCCCGTAAATTTAAAGTTACGTAAATATTCTAGAAAGTCATCATCAAATTGATTCGTAGACTTTAAATATTCAATGTCGCTATCAGTAAAATGTAATTGCTTTACATAGCGAATAATGTGATCTAACCCGGCAAAAACAGCGTACCCATTATTAAATGGCATTTTACGGAAGAAGGCCTCAAAGACAGCACGGCGGTTACCCATTCCTTTTTTCCAGTAGGTCTGCATCATACTCAATTCATATGCATCAGTATGAAGGGTAAGGCTATCATCCGGATAATCAAATTTCATTAGTATAATTCCTCTCAAAAGTAATATCGTTAATCAGTATTGTAACACGGATTCGTCTTGATTACTTTTCAAAGACAAATTCAAACCGCGATCCAACATATTGAGTGTGGACATATTCAAAAGGACGACCATCTTGCAAGTAAGATAGTTGGGTCATTCGCAAGAGAGCATCCCCACGCTTAATCTGCAAGTAATTAGCAATCTTTTCTGTGGCCTTCGTTGCTGAAATATGCTGGGTTGCATGACCAGGATAAAGGTTCGCCTTTTTTTCTAGCGTCCGATAAAAAGATGTGGTAATTTCTTCTTTGCTAAATTTTTGAACGAGGTTAGCAGGAACAGTTGCAATTTCATAACAAATTGGTACATCATTTCCATAACGAACCCGTTCCATTCGTAAAACCTGTTCATCGGGGGCTAACTTTAGCTTTTCAACCTCTGTTTGCGAAGGGATCGTCAAGTGGTAAGAAATTGTCTTACTAGCAGCTTTCTTCCCTGTCGCGTGCATTAATTCAGTAAAGCTCGTTATTCCTGACATCTTTTCTTGGACTTTGTGATTAGCGACAAAAGTTCCAGAGCCAACTCTTCGCTCAAGAATTCCTTCATCAACTAATGCTTGAATTGCTTGCCGCAAAGTCATTCGACTGACGCCAAAATCATTAGCGAGTTCGCGTTCAGCGGGAATTTTATCGCCAACTTTCCACTCACCATCTTCAATGTTTTGTCTTAACTGATTGTGAATTTGAATATAAACAGGTGAACTCATTTTCTTTCCTCCTTACGCCATAAACATTGCGCATGTGTATATTTTACACCATCCCAAAAATCTAGACCAATTCCTTAAAGTATCACCAAAATATTAATAAAAATTAGAGACCGCGGAAAATCACTTTCTTCCCTCAGTCTCTAATTTTTAATTTTTATTATTTTGTCGTAATTTCAATGCTCGTTCAAGGGAGCGATCAACAATAATTGATTGCGAATCAGCAACAGGGTATGTAGTTTCAGGATCCATCTCTTCCGCAAAAGATAATTCAGTACAACCTAAAACGACTACATCTGCTCCTTGTTCTTCAATCATTTTCCGCACTAGCTCATGATACTTGTTGCCATCAGAATGACCAGCTTCTTTAATATCATGGTAAATCAAGTCTTCTGTCATCTCGGCAATCTCAGGAGTAGGCTTGATAAGTTCATACCCAGCCTTCTCAATATAAGGATCGTATAAGTTAGCTGCCAAAGTTCCTTTAGTGGCTAATAGACCAACTCGCTTTGTATCCGGCTTAATCTTCTTTATCTCATTAACTGTTTCTTGCAACATGTTGAGAATTGGAATTTCCGTTGCTGCCTGTAACTTATCAAAAGAGTAATGAGCTGTATTACAAATTAAGACAAAGAATGCAGGATTCAAAAGGCTTTGCTGTTTAATATCTTCAATCAAGGCTTCATTAGGATCTGGTTGACTATGATCAAGAATCCATGTAGTACGATCAGGAACGGTTGCATGGTTAACAACTAAATAGTTTAAGTAATCTTGATCACGATGAATTGGCGTTCTCTTATCTAACAGACGTACATAACTTTCCGTTGCCAGCGTCCCCATTCCACCTAAAATTGTAAAAAATTGTTGCATTATAATTTTGCACGCCCTTTCTAAGCGAATAAATTATGATAGTAGCGCCACAAAAATCGGCCCTAGTAATGTAATTCCAATATTACCAACTACAAACGCTGGAGTAAAGGCAGCCGCATAATATGCTCCACCTTCCGGACCTGCCTTTTGCGAAATCTCATTCATGGCTGCTGCAATCGTTCCTGAACCAGTTAACGCGCCAATTAAAGCAAGAGGTTCCATCTTCAATATATAGCGTCCAAAGAACAACGTTAGCAAATGTGGCATTATCGAAATCATCGCCCCAACAAACAAAATCCCGATACCTAACGACTTAATTGCACTTGTAAATGCTTGAGCTGATTGCAAACCAACTGTCCCCACAAAAAGCGTTAGTCCAAAACTCTGAAGAAAACTAGTTACCGTTACAGGAATTGATTTACGGTCCCAGTGACGTTCAATCCATGAACTCAGGATTAACCCCATAATTAAAG
This sequence comes from Limosilactobacillus reuteri, assembly GCF_003072625.1. NCBI lineage: Bacteria > Bacillati > Bacillota > Bacilli > Lactobacillales > Lactobacillaceae > Limosilactobacillus > Limosilactobacillus reuteri. Next base: position 330,779 of record NZ_CP027805.1, on the reverse strand, counting down.
CCGCCGTTCCATTCCCTAGTTGCAAAGGAATACTGTTTAATTTTATCCCGATAATTCCTAAAAGGGAAGCACAACCGATTCCTAAAGAAAATAAAGAATAATTCATTGCTGTATCTGCAGCTTTCCAGCGCCCCATCTTTTTCAAGATTGCCTTTGTTCGCGAAGTATTACCCGTTAATGAAATCACATCTCCTGGCCGCAACTGGTTAATTAACTGTTGGTTCCCGCTAACCGGGTCTTGAATATTTAAAAAGACCCCATGTTGACGCAAAATGGCCAATTCACCTGGTTTAAAGTTTTTCCCTAGAACAAAGGCTCGTTCACGCGGCGCATTTGTGGGGGTCAACACTTCCCTTAAGCCTGTTACTCGCATCAACCGATCGAAATGAACAGCATAACCAATAACAGTTAGCAAGTCACCAGCCTGCAATTGATATTCAAGGTGGTCAGTCATTTTATCATCATGAAAAGCAACTAACCCAATAATTCGGTAATTAGACCGCCGATTAAATTCCTCAAGCGTTTTACCGACAAGCGACGAATCATCTGCAATGCGATAGGTTCGGCGCCAAGTTGGGTTAGGGTTTTTAGCATGAAAGTGATAATGTTCAGCCATTTTGGGCCCTTGTTCAGCAATCGAAATCCCCAAAATTTTAGGAGCTAGGTCACGTAAAAAGATAATTACCCCTAATGTTCCAAAAACGTATGTTAAAGCATAAGCAACTGGGAGCTGAGCCTCATAAGTTGCCCTAACACTTTGACTTACTGGCAATGAGCCAATCGTTTGCAACGAACTGGCAACTGTAGCTGACTGGGTGAGGGCTCCTGAAATAACTCCGGCAGCGATCCCTGGTCCAATCTTAAAGGCAGAAAAAAGACTCCACCCAACTAAGAACGCAACAACCATCCAGAAAATACTAGCGATTAAAATTCGAATCCCAAATAGTTTCAAACTAACTAATAACTGAGGCCCGATCCGATAACCAACAGAGAACATGAAGGTGCCAAAGAAAATCGTTCCCAACATTTCATCCCGGGGAAAACTCCCAACTTGCCCCACGATTAAGGTCACAATTAACGTTCCCACCGTTGCTCCAATATTAAATTTACCCGCAATTTTATAGTTTCCAATCAAAAAGCCAATTGCAAGACAAATAAACAGCGTAAAAACCTGATTGCTCACCATAAAGTGAACGATAGAATGTATCATTTTAACTTATAGTCACTTTCTTTAAAAACCTGTAATAACTTGTATTAATCAAGCCACATTATTACATTCTTGTCAGGCTAATTCAACCACTTATTGAGAAATACTTTCCTTCTTTTGTTGCATGCGATAGTTAGTAACCATTGTTAATAAAGTAATGATTGCCAAAACACCTAATAAGATAAAGTCAAATTGTCCCCCGGCATAGGTACGTCCCATCAGTGAGCCACTGTTGCCCATTTGGAATAACGCAATTGTAGAGGCAAGGAGACTTGTCCCCAGTGAGCCGGCAAATTGTTGGACCATATTAAATATTGAGTTTACATCGGGGGCATTTTGTGGTTGAACCAACATTGAAGCATTGGAAATTGTATTAGAAAAAGCAAAATTAAAACCAATTCGTAAAACAACAAAGAAGAGCATTATTAGTAGTGGTGTTAAGTGACGTTGGAAAATACCAAAGCAGCTTGTTCCAATAACTAACAGAATTCCCCCGGAAATAACTGGCGTAGCAAAACAATAACGGTCAGCCAAAGTTCCGGCAAATGGTGAGATAAAAGCACCGATTAATGACCCGGGAAATAAAATAAGACCCGCGACAATTGCCGAAGAGTGCAAAACATATTGAACGTAAATAGGAATAACAAGCGAAATCCCAATATTAATAAACTGTAAATTAAAATAAGTGACAGTTGATAGACGCAAAGGGACAACCTTAAATACCCTTAAGTCAAACAATTCTGATTTACCATGATTATTGATATAGATAAAGGCGCTAAAGAAAATAATTGCTACCAATAATAAAAGCCAAAACTGCTTTCCAACCCCTTGTTTCCCAATTGAAGAAACGGCACTAATTATACTAATAAGGGCAATTGCCAGTGTAATTAAGCTTCCATAACTAAATGCTTTATCATTTCCAAGCGGTTTATTACGAATAAAAAGTTGACCACATACAAGACTAATCAAAACAATTGGTAGTAAAATCCAAAAGATCATCCGCCATGATAGCATTTCTGAAACGACCCCACCATATGTTGGCCCCAGCGCTGGTGCAAACGAAATAACCATTGCAGCCATTCCAGTCATCATGCCAATTCTTTCACGCGGAATCTCCGTAAAAATTAAATGGAACATGATTGGCGTTGCTAACCCAGTAGCAATCGCTTGAATCAATCTCCCCGTTAACAAAATAGGAAAATTACCAGTCAAAGCACACATCAAGTCACCAAGAATGAAAAATGATACTGCAAATAAGTGTAACCAACGTGCTTGATACTGGCGCAATAGATAGGCAGTTGTCCCCATCGTAATTGTTACCATCAATAAATAACCAGTTGTAATCCACTGAATAACATCAAGCGAGACGTTAAACTGTGCAGATAATTCTGGATATGTGACATTCATCGATGTTTCATTCAAAATTCCGATAAACGTTAGTAATGCAAGGGAACCAATTGCGAGATAAATACGTGAATAGTTTTTTCCTGCCATTGCTTTCCGCTTCCTCCTTTAAATCAAAATAAAAAGAGCCACGGTGATAAAAACTCCACCACAGCTCTGCAATAACGATTTAATTCTACCAAGGAAGCAGAACGAAAGTCAACGTTATTCTTTTTCTGCTAATTGCTTTAACCAGTCTTTCGTTTCTTCGTCTAGTTCAGGGGCAATTTCAAACTTAAATGGCGCCAGTAATAACCGTACTTTATCCCATTCAATCGTTTGATCATGATAGATCGTTGTTAGCATCATTGTCACCATCTGATCTTTTTTATGTGGATCAACTCCCGGCTGATTAATAAACGTAATTGCAGCAATCTTTCTGGCCAATAATTTTGCAATTAACGTCTCCATTTCCTGGGTTGTGACTGGGTGCTTAATTCGTAGACGTTTTTCTAACGGGACTGCAGGAAGTTCTTTTTGTAAAAACTTTTGAAGCAAATCCCACTCTCCCAAAATTTCTGGATAGAATTGCCAAGGTACCCGGGCATTAAGACTCGCTAGTAAATTTGGAATGATCGCCTGTAAATCCCCATCATTTTCTTGTAAAGAATCACAAATTTCAATCAAGAACCGTTGAACAGTTTCTCGAGTCTCAGATTGAACCCTCTTCTTAGCTGTTAAAGCAAAGCGAACCACTAGGAAATCTGTTAACTGTTCATTATCAATGGTCGCACCAGTCGCATTGCATTTCACCTTAAAATCATTTAGTTGTTTAGTTCGCATGCTTTTTGCAAAATGACCTTGTTTAGGCATTAGCTGTCATTCCTTTTTTATATAACTTAAAAATTTTTGAACTAGAAAAGGCTAAGAAAAACAGACGTTTTTCTTAGCCTTTCAATAACAGTTGGGCTAGCTGGATTCGAACCAGCGCATGACGGTACCAAAAACCGTTGCCTTACCGCTTGGCTATAGCCCAATAATAAAGATGGAGGAGGGTGGATTCGAACCGCCGAACCCGAAGGAACGGTTTTACAGACCGTCGCGTTTAACCAGACTTCGCTACTCCTCCAAGAAGTTGCTTGATTAAATATTTCGTATCAATCAACGTTTATTATAGTACCTAATTTCCAACCTCATTGCAAGTGTTTTTTTCGATTTTTTTGAAAAAACTAGATTTTTTTAGTATAAAGACGGCTAATCCATTGATCTAATAGGCTTTCTCCTTCCAACTCACTATCACTTTTGCGTCTAACGCCAACTGCTTGATTGCGGTATGCAATATTTCCAACGGTAATTAATGGCTGGACATAATAAAGCTGCCCATAAAAAACTGCTTTTACTTCTGGAAATCTAGCGAGTAACGCTCCTAAGTATTCACTGCCCAACATTGCAGTTGTCATCTCCCACATCCGTTGCCGCCGTACTGACTCAATAAGTGGATGCGGGAGAGCTTCCCTAATCGGTGCAAAGTGAGTCATAAAAATAACCTGTTTTTGTTGATTATGAGCTTGTTCTAGGGCTTCTTCAACTTGGTGCAAAACAATCGCCATTCGTTCTGGATCATTCATTGGCTGCATAATTGGACGATCCACCCAATATGCCCGCTTCCATTGCGCGACCTCTTTTACATTACTTTTATACGTTGAAAACGAATAATCATACCAACCATTGTTACCGATAATTTGCCAGTTTGTTTGGGGAATATCGATAAATCGATTATGAAAATATAGATCATCATCTAAATTTTCTAATTGTTCATAAGTGACCCCTTTTAACATATCGTGGTTACCGGCTAGATAATGAATCTTTGTGGTAGGCAATTGCGATTGTAGTTCCGCAAAATATACGCTGGTTTGCTCGAAATCATTAAACGCATCCCCCACAAAAAAGTAATGGTCAATTCCATGACTAGTTAAATAATGCGCCTGTTGAGTAATAATTTCTGCAACATCAGCATGATTTAAATCCAAATGAAGGTCACTACTTACTGCGATTTTCATAATTCACCTCAAAAAAAAGAGACCAAGAATTATTCTCGATCTCTTAATATATAATTTTTAATCTACACCACCCATCAAGCCATGAATCTTCTGAACAAATAAGCAAAGGATCAATCCGAAGACGATACTTACTGCCCCGATAATTAAGAAGTATGGAACTTCTGTAGCTGATGAGTAGTACTTAACAACTTGGGCGTTAACCGCTTGTCCAGCAGCATCAGCCAAGAACCACATACTCATCATTTGAGACTTAAATGCCTTTGGTGCAAGTTTAGTAGTTACTGAAAGACCAATTGGTGAAATCAACATTTCGGCAATTTCAACAATGAACCATGAACCAACTAACCAGAATGGGCTAACCCGTCCGGCAGTTGTACCGTGAATCATAGCTGGAAGAGCCATCCAAACGTATGAAAGACCTGCAATTACTAACCCAGCAGCAAACTTACCAGGAGCACTTGGTTGTTTTTTCCAGTGATCCCAAAGCGCAACGAAGAATGGTGTCAGGATCATAATGAATAATGGGTTCAATGTCTGGAAGTTAGCAGCAACAAAGTGCCAGCCACCAATGTGTAAAATAGTCCGTTGTTCAGCAAAGAGGGCTAAAACAACTGAACCTGATTCTTCAATTGCCCAGAAGATAGCAGCAGCAATGAAAAGTGGAATGTAAGCAACAACCCGTGATTTTTCATCCTTTGTAACCTTCTTGGAATTCAAAATCATTACAAAGTAGTAGATTGGTAAAGCAATAGCAATAACCGTAATGATTGTAATGATATTATTGATGTTTAATTGACCCATTGCAGCAAGTAAGCCAAGGATAATTACTAAGGCAATAACACCAACAATTGACCAAATAATTACTGGACGTAAACTTTCCTTATCGATCGGATCATCAGGATACAAGCTATCTTTTGAAAGATATTTCCGTCCGTCAACTACATATTGAACTAACCCAAAGAACATTCCGATAGCAGCTAGTGAGAAACCAGCATGGAAGTTCATTTCACCATGGAAAAGGTTTAAGCCAAAACCATTAGCAGCCCAAGGGACAGCCCAAGGAGCAACAGCGGCCCCTAAGTTAATCCCGAAGACAAACATACTAAAACCAGAGTCTCGACGACGGTCTTCAGGACTATACAATCCCCCAACCATTTCTGAAACATTTGGCTTTAATAACCCGGTACCAATAACAATCAAAGCGATTGATACATAAAGTGCTGACATACCAAATGGTAACGACAAGGCGATATGTCCAAACATAATAAGGACACCACCGATGAAGACCGTTCGCCGCGATCCCCATACACGGTCAGATAACCATCCCCCGACAACACTGGCCAGGAAAACTAATGAACCATAAATTGACATAATTGATGCTGCGGTAGCTTGGTCCATGCCCAAACCACCCTTGGTAACAGCGTAGTACATATAGAATAGAAGGATAGCCCGCATTCCGTAGTAACTAAACCGTTCCCACATTTCAGTGAAGAACAATGTCGACAATCCACGCGGTTGTCCAAAGAAGGAGGTATCCAAATTCTTTTGTTTACTCATACAATTCCTCCAAAGAATTTCTCTTTTCAATTAGCACAATGTTAATTGAATATGTATTCTAAACATTAAAAAACTTTAACAATAAAATTCAGAATAGTATTATTATAAACGTGTTTCAAAACATCGTCAATCGAAAAATAAGTTTTTGATGAGAACGCAAACGCATGTATGAGCTATAATTGTTCATTTTATTAAGTTTGTCGCTAAGATTATTAATTAGATGACGTATCCCCATCAATAACCGGCCGTGGGTAAACTTTCCCGTTCCGAACAATGGCATACTCAGTTCCATTATCATCAACAAAGGCCCAACCTTCATCTGGCTCAGATAGGTCAGTCGTGGCTTTCAAACTATCAATCTTGCTGGTGTCTTTGTGGTGATCGCTCGCCCATTTTTTAAGTGCTGTGTGGGCATGAGTCGATGATTCCTTAGAATGAGTGTCCTTAGTTGTAGAACTGTCGGATTTCGCATGTTGCTCTTTCAAGAAACTATCGATGTCAAAGTCGCCATGAACTCTGGTAAATGATTGATTAGGCCACTCATCGTTACCAACGAGGCTCAAATTATCTTCATTTAATCGCGCATCAATCGGCGTATCATAATTACTATCATTTAAATTGATAATGTAATTATTTTTTCCTTCTTCCAGGTCAATTGATCGTGAATATCAGCCTGTGTCGGATTTGCCATTACATATGTCCCAGTTCCATCTGAATTAAGGGTAATAGCAGCTCCATCGGCATCATCACGATACGAGCCCACAATATGTGACTTCTCTTTTTTTACTGATGAGACTTGGGCACTACTGCTCTTGCTACTGTTGGAACTTGTGCTAGAACTACTACAGCCACTTGTACATAGCCCAATTGCAATTATGCTTGTTGCAACAAGGAACGCTTTACTAAATCGCATTATAAATACCTCCATTCTCCTAAACTACATATGAAACTAGTTACAGTTTTAGTATATTCTCATGTTAAAACTTCTACAATTTTTTTGATATAAAAATTAATAATCTATCATTAAAAACCGTAAATATGCAGTTTATATTATTAAAAAGGTATTTAAAATACGCAAAAAAAGATGTTAGCCAAACAGCTAACATCTCAATCGACTCCGGCAGTCAGACTCGAACTGACGACAACCTGATTAACAGTCAGGTGCTCTACCAACTGAGCTATGCCGGAATAACTCAACGGATATAATTATATATTATCTCGTTATACCCGTCAAGGTAATTTAAAATTTGTCTAGAAATATTTTCAGATAGGATTTTGTTAAGGATGGTGATTCAAACGATGTTAGTTCGACTACTCTTTGAACTTCTTAAGTAAGCCTACATAATAAGTTTTTGTACTTACTCTATAGGTTAGAATATAAGGCATAATACTTCCTAGAACTACAGAAATATTTACTTCAAATCGCTAGCTCCATATAAAAAAGGAAGAAACTAGATTATGCTTTATCAGACACAATTAAGTATTGATGGAGGAATTTATTACTACAAAGGATAATTATAAATTCTGTAGTAATAAATTTAAACGTAATCTTCATAATAAACATATCTACGACAAATTATTCTCAATAGTTATTTTAAGGCAGATTGTAAAATTTGAGTTGAACATTTAAGTGGACAGAAAAACCCATCAAGGTCTTTAATGGTGTTACCACAACATTCCATTAGAAAGAAGGACCTTAATGGGCACCACTATTTTATCATTCCAGAACCGCATTGTCATTGAAACGCTTCATAATGAAGGACGTTCCTTACGATACATTGCTAATTACTTAGGCTTTAGTAAAACCACAGTCTTTAACGAACTTCACCGGCTCAACGGTGAGTATCAAGCTGAACTAGCGCAAACTGACTTTGAACGCAAGGTTAGTCAACGGGGGCGGAAGTCTTCACTCACTAAAAGCCTTAAGCACTTGATTGAGGAAAAGATTCAAGTCCAGAAGTGGTCCCCTGAACAAGTTGCCCATGTAGTTGGGATTGCCTACAAGATGGTCTATAACTGGATTGATCAAGGATGGCTTGATGTACAGTTACCCGATTTGCCTGATCATGGAATTCGTCGTCATCGTGCTAAAGAAAAGCGTGGTACGTTCAGTCACGGCCGCTCCATTGAGGAGCGTCCTCATAAAGTCGAAACTCGCCAAGAATTCGGCCACTTTGAAGCTGATACCGTACTTTCTGGCAAACGTAAAGGTCAAGCTATGGTGACTTTTGTGGAGCGTAAGAGTCGCCTGACAATTGTTAAACGGCTCCATGGTCGCGATAGTCAGTCCATGACTCAAGCCGTACTTGAACTAGCTAGTCAACTTCAGGACAAGCTCAAGACGCTTACCGTGGATCATGGGAAAGAATTCGCTAACTATCAGGCAATTGAACAGCTAACGGGTACTCAGGTTTACTTTGCCCATGCCTATTCACCGCACGAACGCGGTAGTAATGAGAACCGTAATCGAGTTTTGCGACGGTTTATTCCCAAGGGACAAGCCATTGAAGAGCTGAGCGATCGCCAGCTGGTTCAAATCAATTGGTATCTGAATTCCCGACCACTTAAATGTCTTAACTGGCACACACCAATCGAGATCTTCTTGCTTAATCTACGTCACTAAATTCGTTCAAGTTATTTCTTGCAATCTGCCGTTTCTGGTATATAAAAATAAATAAGAGGCTGGGAATTAACTATTAAACTCCTTCCTCTGAATATTAAAATCCGAACCATAATTTTTGATTTTCCAGAAATTATGGTTCGGATTTTTCCTTTTTCAATTAATTTTGTCCCTGCTTGAGCTACTAACTTTCCCAATTTTGTTAAATTCATAGCCATTAGTGTTAATCCGGTGTCATTTTCCACAGCGCGTTGCCCACGTAAATGTGTTCGGCGTACGCCAAAATCCCTCTTCATGTGACCGAAAACGGGTTCAACGTCGTACTTACGTCGACGATAAATTGCCTTACCTTTGTCACTTGAGAGGGTTGCTTTAACTTTAGCTTTATAGTAATTCCAAGTTGGATTAACTTGCATATAGCGTTGACGTCCACTTGGTGTTTTCGCTAATTGATCTAATTGTACTGATAATTGATGTTTATCTGCCCGATAAAGTTTAAAATCACGTTTAAATCCATATTTATCAATTCTTCGACTGTAACGATAAAAACTAAAACGAACTCCTAGATGGTCAATGTAATAATCATCTTCGGCATTATATTGCCAGTTTTGTATTTTCGTTTCTGTTCCTTTTGGTAAGTCGTATATGGAATAACAGGCTGTTTTTCAAACTGATCAATAATTGTCGTGTAATTATATTCACTACCATACCCTGCATCAGCCACGATATGATCAAAGAAATCTAAAGAATGAAATTGAGCAAGAAATGGTACTAATGTTCTAGTATCTGTCGGATTAGAATACAAGGCATAATCAAGAACAAATTGATTGTGGGTAGCGATTTGTAAGTTGTATCCAGGTTTCAATTCTCGGTTTTTCATTGGATCTTCTTTCATACACATGAATGTGGCATCATGATCTGTTTTTGAAAAGCTATTGCGGCCCTTAAAGATATCTTCTGCTTCTTCATACTTATTAGCACGAGGTATAAAGTCTTCTTTTAATTGTCGACGAATCTTTTTTAAGAAACGGCATCGTCGTTTCTTAACTGAACCACTCTTGATTACTTTAGGTTCTTGAGCTATTTCTTCATTCAATTCACTGATTTTATCATCAATATTTTCAGCCATAAGAGCCATTCCATTAGCGGTTCCCACTAGTTCTGTACTCATCGCTTTAACTACCCGTTTTTCGACTAAATCTTCGTAAAGTTTGATTGTTTTTTCTTTTAATTTTGCATGATATTTTTCAACAGCTCGACGCCAAGTAAATGAATACTTATTGGCATCTGCCTCAAGCTTTGTCCCATCAATAAAGAAAGCATCACTTTGAATTAGTCCGTGATCCTTTAATGCCATCGTAAAGTACACAAAAGAACGTTTGATTAAATTATTAGCGTGTTGACTTTGGCAAAAATTATTAATTGTATGGTAACTATAGGTATGATCACGTGCCAACCAACGCATTGGTAAATTCTCTTCAAGCATCAACTCAATTTTCCGACCAGAATAAGTTTGACGTGAATAGGCAAATAATAAAATTTTAAGCATAATCGCTGGATGAGAAAGTGGGCGACCGGTAGTCGCTACTTTGTCATCCAATAAAACTTCTTGCGGAATCGAATCTACAAAAGCATTAATCATACGTACAATATGTCTTGATGGAACATTATAATCATAATTTAGTACGAATTCTGTTTGCCCTGTGATATAATTTTGATACATGAAAATCGCTCCTCTTTGTTTTTAGGGGTAATTACATCATATCAGGAATGATTTCCTGTGTACATAAAAATCCGTACAATGAATATTTGTAGAATTCATTGTACGGATTTTTATTTTCAACTAGGAGTTTTTTCCCGGCCTCTTATTCTTTCAACGTTTTCGAGGGGGTATTTGGTCATTATAGACCCTATCAGAGAAACAAGACTTATTTTAGAACTTTCCTCAGACGTATCATGTCTTTTAAAACAAGACCATTTTCAGTAATCTCTTTATCATAGTGAATTGTAAAGAAGTTTTGATCAACACCAACAACCCGGAAACCACATTTTTGATAAAGATAAAGTTGTCCAAAACTAGTTGTACCAGTTCCAATTTCAAGACACTTGCAATTATTGTTTCGCGCATATTTTTCGGCAAAAATCAGAAGTTGATGACCAATTCCTTTATTTCTTTGTGTTGAAATTACGGCAATATTAACAACTTCTAGAGTTTCAGGGTGAGTGGGTAAAAGAATTAATACTCCTAATAATTCATTATTATAAGTTGCCTCAAAACAAAAAGAACGTTTCAAATACTTACTTATTAATTTTTTATTAGGGTCTGCTTCAAGTAACAGTTTATAATGCTGTTCTGTTAATTTATTTAATATTCTAATATTGAGATTCATCTTTCCTCCTAGTGGGAAGTTATTTGTTAATAATAGACCCTGTATAGATGATTTATGTTAATTCATATTGTATCCAAAAGTTCGCGTCAGTAAGGCCTGCTTCCACCAATTTTCTCTTTCAAAAATGTATTTGTCAGATGATTTGCCATCCGCGATTTCTAAAATAGAATATTGAAAATACTGTTTAATATACTCAAACGACAATTTTTTCAGCGCTTCGTTACCACCATGTCCCGTCAAAACGTAGGCTTGCCAACGTCCCCATATCATTTCTTCTCCATAAGCTGATCCTACATACTGCTTACCTGAATGTGTATCGGTGATTAAGTAAATCCCTTTTTGGTTCTGTAAAGCGGTTCTCCACTCACGATTATTTCGTGAAATAATTTGATGCAGCTGTGACCAATTTATTGTGGCTCTACGTCAAGTAGTGTTGATACACAAATATGAATCATCGCCAATTAAATTGGTCTAGTTAGAACTGTCATTCGTGACGGTTCTTTTTAGTTAGCTTGAATTTGGTGGCCAATAATTAAATAAATCCGAGTTTTAAATGCCGTAAAGTAACGATAACCACAGGCAACTCGTTTGATAGTCTTAATTCGATTATTAATCCCTTCGGTTCGACCATTTGAGAACTTAGTCTCAAAGCCACGCTTAATCCCCTCTTTATAACGCGCTAAAACCTGGCAACGGTGGATTGTATAATGGCTAACACTGTCTGGCCGAAGTTTAAGTAATTGAAAGAAAGTTGTAAAATCACGTTGATTATAAGCATGCTTCAAGGATTGGATAAAATTATAGGTGGCTCTTAACTCTTGGTCATACCCTAACATTAAGTCTAAGATTATCATGGAATTAACAACGCGATTAAAATAACGTCCTTCGTAATACAATTTTGTACTTAATTTTTCTCGATCTTGAAGAAATAGCCGCCAATAATGTTTAAGACGACGAGCTTGTTTCTGCTCCGCTGAATCACCTTTTCGCAAACGGTTAAAGACATGAATTCGCACATGATTCATCGTGTCATTAAGGTGTTTGGCAATGTGAAAGCGATCATAAATAATTTGAGCACAAGGAAAAACTGTTTTAACTAGTTGGTCATAAGCAGCGTTCATATCCATCACCAGATATTTCACTCGGCAACGAGCACGACGCGTAAACTGTTGATAATGTTTAAATAAGCTACGTAATCGGCGATCTTCAAGGAGCTCAAATAAGCAACTTCGATCACCATCAACGGCGATAAAACTCATCTTGCCTTTAGCGCTCCGCATTGATTTAAATTCATCAATACATAATGTTTCCGGTAGATAATTTAAATTTGGTTTATATTGATCGGCGAGGTCCAAAAGGACCCGCTGGACTGAAGCTTCACTGATGAATAAGTCATGGGCAATATCTTTAATTGTTTGAATCCGCGTTAATTGAAGAATGATTTCATGCTTTAAATCTCGACTAATTGTCCGTTGATGCTCAAAGAGATAACTAGTTGCGTTAAATGTTGTATGACAATCAGGACATTGAAAACGTTGAATCTTAACAAGCAGCATTAATGGTTGAGCTCTAAATTGTCCATATTTGTGTTTAGCTTGATAAAAGCCATATTTTAAGATTTGACCACGATTAATAACTCCACAATTTGGACAAGCCCGTGGTGTATAAGAAAGGGTACAGGATATTTGTGCCACCCGAACTTTTTTAATTGTTTTATATTTAAGCCAATGATGAGGAAAATTTAAATGAGGGTCTGTTAAATTGAGAAGAGTTCTTGTATCATTATCCATGGAGGTTACCTTCTTTACTATGTGATTTGGCGATTTCATTGTATCAGAGGGCGAGCCTCTTTTTAGTTTAAAAACAAAAATCTGATATTGGTATAGAAAGTGATATTTCTATATCAACACCAGATATTGTAGAGCCATAAAAAAATGCCGTCACATCAAGGATTTAAACACCCCTAAAAATGACGACAATAAAAATTAATGCCAACTAGAGGAGTCGAACCTCCGACCTTCTCTTTACGAGGGAGATGCTCTACCAGCTGAGCTAAGTTGGC